>CAJXMX010000154.1 GCA_913056355.1 uncultured Opitutales bacterium | reverse complement strand
CTCTCCCGCTTTGCGGGCTCGTTCCGCCCCGCGATAATCGCCGGCACCCCTGCGGGGTATTGGTTCCGGCGGGCCCATTTCATGCCGACCCGCAGGCGGGACCTCCGCCGCACTGCGATGAGCCTGGAACCCCCTAAATCCGGTCCTTGATCTTCTCGAGGAGGAATTCCGACTGCATCTGGTCCCCGAAGGCCCCGACCTGGATCCGGATTTCCGTGTTCTCCAGGTCGATCGGCTTGGTGGTGATGGTGATTTTCTCCTCCTTGGCGTTCTCGTAGACAAATTCACCCGAGACCAGGTCCTGCTCGATCGAGATCTTTTTCAGGTTCAACCGGCTGCAGGCCTTGACGATCCCTTCATTGACCTCGTTCGACGGCTCGTTCAGGACCACCCGCAGGGAGCCGCGGACCCAGTCCACCGTCTCCTCGGTCTTTTCCCCGACCGTCGAGCAGCCCGCCGCCAGCATCAGCAGCCCGGCCAGGGTCATCCATCCAATCGCGCGAAGGCTCAGCGTTTTCATGCCCGGACCCTGGGAGACTTTTTTACGATTGGCAACTTTTCCGCTCGGCCGGCCAAAAATCACACACGTGTTAGATTGACAGGTGGAGGCTGGAGCGTTTATCGAAGAGGGCATAATGAGCGCAGAAGCAAAATCGGAAATTGGATTAATCGGTCTGGCTGTGATGGGGCAGAACCTGGCCCTGAACATTGCGGACCACGGCTTTAAGATCTCGGTCTACAACCGGACCACCAGCAAGATGGAGGAATTCGTGGCCAAGCACCCGGACACCCCCGGTGGCCTGGTGGGTGAGGCGAGCCTGGAAGGCTTTGTCCAGTCGCTGAAGCGGCCGCGGAAGATCATTATCCTGGTCCAGGCCGGCTGGGCCACGGACAAGGTCATCGAGGGCCTGGTTCCACTTCTCGAAGAGGGGGACATCATCATTGATGGCGGCAACGCCAAGTGGACGGACACCATTCGCCGTGAGAAGGAGCTGACGGAAAAGGGCCTGCGCTTTATCGGGAGCGGAGTCTCCGGCGGCGAGGAAGGGGCCCGCTTCGGTCCCAGCCTGATGCCGGGTGGCGATCCGGAAGCATGGGCCGAGCTGAAGCCGGTCTGGGAAGCGGTGGCGGCCAAGGTCGACGCCAAGACCGGGCGCCCGCTGGAAGGTGCCGAGCCGGGCAAGCCGGTGGAGGGGGGCGTCCCCTGCGCGGCTTACATCGGCGAGAACGGTGCCGGCCACTACGTGAAGATGGTCCACAACGGGATCGAGTACGGCGACATGCAGATGATCTGTGAGGCCTACGACCTGATGCAGGGCGTCCTCGGCCTGGGCGCTCCGGAAATGGGGGAAGTCTTTACCGAATGGAACGGCGGGATGCTGGACAGCTTCCTGATCGAGATCACCGCCGACATCCTCAAGCAGGCCGACCCTGAAACGGGCAAGCCCTTCGTGGACATCGTCCTCGACACGGCCGGCCAGAAGGGGACCGGCAAGTGGACCAGCGTTAACGCCCTGGACATGGGCGTCCCGGCCCCGACAGTGGCGGAAGCGGTCTTTGCCCGCTGCCTGAGCGCGGTCAAGGATGAGCGCGTGGCCGCCGAGAAGATCCTCAAGGGACCGGAAGCCTACAAATTCGATGGCGACAAGACGGCTTTCATCAAGGCCATCCACGACGCCCTCTACTGTTCCAAGATCTGTTCCTACGCCCAGGGCTTCCAGCTCATGCGCGAGGCCCAGAAGGAATACGACTGGAAACTCAACTTCGGTGAGATCGCCCAGATCTGGCGGGGCGGCTGCATCATCCGGGCCGTCTTCCTGCAGAAGATCACCGAGGCCTACGAGCGGGATCCCAACCTGGCCAACCTGCTCCTCGACCCGTATTTCAACGAGACCATCCAGGCCGCCCAGGCCAACTGGCGCAAGGTGGTCGGCATCGCCGCCCAGGCCGGGATCAGCATCCCGACCTTCAGCAGCGCCCTCAGCTACTACGACGGCTACCGGACCGCGCGCCTGCCGCAGAACCTGCTCCAGGCCCAGCGCGACTACTTCGGTGCCCATACCTACGAGCGCACCGACAAGCCGCGCGGCCAGTTCTACCACATCGACTGGCCCGACCCGAAACGCCCGCAGCTGGAAGCCTGATACCGCCTTTTACTGGAGGCCTGAGTCCCCCTTTAGATAATTCAGTGGGTTATTGTTTGTACGCCCCCGGCGGCCTCCCGGCCCCGGGGGTGGGTTTTTTGAGGGAGTGTGATGGGACGGATGGGAAACGAGACCCATGGGACGCAGGCGACGGATGTGCGCCGGAGGGAAGGTCCTTCGCAGTGCCGCAGGCGTCCCGCCTGCGGAATAATGGGATTCTAGTCCTCAGGGCGAGGGATGTGCGCCGGATCGAATTGCGCCCGGAGGGCGCAGATTCATTAGCGCGGGAGACACCCCGGGAATCAGGTCTTTTGGAAAACACGACCCCGGAGGAGCCGCAGAATTCACCGATTTTCCGGATGCGACCCCTTCCGGGGCCGTGGAAATATCATTGCACCTTTTCCCGGGGTCTCGCTCCGCTCGCCCGCGCGCTAATGCCTTCCCACCCCTTTGGGGCAATGGTTACGGCAGTTACAAATCCTGCGCCACTTCCGCGCCAAAATCCAAGGTTCGCCCCCCCTACTTCATTGACCCTTCTACTTCCGCCCGCTCTTTCCCTGGCCGCTGGGGGTCAAATTGACCAGCTGCCCGACAAAGCGGAAGGGGCGGAGGAGGCCGGCCGTGGTGTAGAGGCTGGGCCGTTCGCGGTGTTCGGAGGTAAGGCGCGGGATGTACAGGAAGAGGATCAGTTGCATGGCCAGGAGGGCCAGGAAGTAATAGCTGAAAGTGTCCTCACGGACGCCTGGCTGGCCCCCGGGCAGTTTTACGGTGAAACCCCAGAATATGGGAGCCAGTCCACCGATGATGCCCACCACCGAGCTGTGGACGGAAACGTGCAGGGCCTGCTTTTCCTCGTCGCAGACCCGCGGGAGGTATTTCAGGTGGGAAGTCAGCCAGAGGCTGGCCCCTAGACCGAAGGTGGTGTACGCGACCGGCAGGAAGTGGAGCAGCACGGAATGGCCGCTGACCAGAAGGAACCAGTAGATACTGACCGCCGCATTCAGGACCAGGGCGATCCGGAAGACCGGCTTGGCGCCCCAGGTGTCGACGCGGCTCCGCATGAAGAGGGTCCCGATAATGGCCCCGCAGTACTGCAGGGCCGTGTAGAGGAGAATGGTGCCCGCCCCGAGGCCGACTCCGACCTTGAGGTAGTAGGCCTTGAGGGGAACGAAGGCCGGCCCCATCAGGGCGGCGGCGATCATGAAGGCCAGGTACTGGCGGAACGGGGAGCGCTGCAGGCAGAGCTTGGGGGTTTCCAGGACAATGGTCCCCAGGCTGGTGCTCTTCGGCTTGGGCGGGTCGGGAACCCGGGAGAGAAAGAAGACCGTCAGGAAAACCCCGACAAAGGCGTACAGGTATTGCCAGAAGAAGGCGTCGTAGATCGGCAGCAGCTTGAAGAGGGCGGCGCAGAGGAGGAGGGTCATGATCCCGGCGATCCCGGTGATGGCCTGGTCGGTGCTGAAATAGCGGCCCCGGATGTGTTCCGGCAGCGTGGCATACATCAGGGGCATGATCCCGCAGCTGCCCAGCGAGCGGAAAAAGCTGAAGAAGAAGGTCGAGGCGATGATGGCCCTGACCATCCAGCGTTCCGGTTCCTCCGGGGCCAGGTGGGCCAGGTAGAGGGGAATCAGCAAAAACAGGCCGCGGCTGGCCCAGCCGAACATGACCTGTTTCTTGTAACCGAAGCGGGGGAGGGTGCTGGTGGCCAGAATCTGCACCGGGAGCAGGAGGAAGATAAAGGCATAGGCCAGGCCGACCTCGAAGGAACTGGCGCCGAGCTGGCCGGCCAGCAGCACCAGGGGGGTGCCGAGGCTGATCATCCACGTTGTGGCGTTGAAGAATCCGAACTTGAGCAAGTCCGTGTAGGGCGCCAGGGACAGGCTTTCCTCCTGCCCCGGTCCCCTTGCACTGGCCGGATCCGCGCTCACGGGATCCGCCTAGTCAGCCAGCGACCTTTCCCAGCGGCGCAATTCCGCCTGGATCCGCTTCGGTCCCGGCATGCCCGGGAGCTCGCGATTGGCCAGGGCGTTGCGGACCGAGAAACACTGGGTCCAGTCTGATTCAATCTTGTCACAGATCTTCTGGGCCTCGTCCAGGGGGATGACATTCAATGGGCAGACACTCTTCTCCGAGAGCGCCACCAGGGACCCGACCACGTGATGGGCCTCGCGAAAAGCAACGCCCTTCCGGACCAGGTAGTCGACCAGGTCGGTGGCCAGCAGGAGCGGATCGGCCACCGCGCGGGCACAGTTGTTGCGCTCGATCTCCATCCCGGAAAGGGCCCCCTCCAGCACCAGCAGGGAGTCCACGGTCTTGTCGAGGGCGTCGAAGACGGGTGGTTTGTCTTCCTGCAGGTCGCGATTGTAGGTCAGCGGCAGGCCCTTGACCAGGGTCAGGAGGGCGCTGACATGCCCCATGATGATGGCGCTCTTGCCGCGGATCAGTTCCAGCGAGTCGGGGTTTTTCTTCTGCGGCATCAGGCTGGACCCGGTGGTGTAGGCATCCGGGAGGCGGACAAAGCCGAACTCCCGGCTGCTCCAGAGAATCAGGTCCTCCGCCACCCGGGAAAGGTGGGTCGCAACCAGGGAGCAGCAGCTGGCAAATTCAATGAAGAGGTCGCGGTCGGCCACGGCGTCCATGGAGTTGCGGGTGACCCGAGGGCGTCCCCGCTTGTCGACGAAGCCCAGCTCCCTGGCGACAAATTCCCGGTCGATGGGGAGGGTCGTCCCGGCAATGGCACCCGAGCCCAAAGGGCAGACGCAGGCCCGCTCCCGGAACCCGGCCAGGCGCTCCCGGTCGCGGCCGAACATCTCCATGTAGGCCAGGAAATGATGGGCCATGGCCACCGGCTGGGCCCGCTGCAGATGCGTGTAGCCGGGGATGGCGATGTCCCGGGTCCGTTCTCCCTGCCGGAGCAGGGCCTTCAACAGCAGCACCAGGGCCTCGTCGACCTGGCGCGCCGCATCCAGGAAGAAGAGGCGCATGTCGGTGGCCACCTGGTCGTTGCGGCTGCGCGCGGTGTGCAGCTTGGCAGCCGCCGGGACCTCCCGGGTCAGGGCCTGCTCGATGTTCATGTGCACATCCTCGAGGGCGGGATCCCACTTGAACTTCCCGGTCGCTACCTGTTCCCCGATCCGGTCCAGCCCGTTGCAAATGTCCTTCGCCTCCCGGTCCGTGATCAGGCCAACATGGGCCAGCATCCGGGCCTGCGCCTTGCTCCCGCGGATGTCATGGGGAGCGAGCCGCTGGTCAAAGGAGACCGACTCCCCGAAGCGGATCATCCGGTCCGCCGGTCCCTCGCTGAAGCGTCCGCCCCAGGTCACCTGTTTTTTCTCCGACATAGCTCCCACATTGCGAAAGCGGAAATTGCGCGCAACGGTTTTGTTGGCGGTCTCCTCAGGGTCGCGTTTCCCGGCTGCGGGAAGCGAAGACCCGGGCGACGGTCTTCGCGCCTAAACGCGCGACTTGTTGTTCGCGCGACTCCAAGTTGTTCGCGCGAGTCTTCGTTGCCCCCCTTCCGGATTGACGCATCCCCGCAAGCGAACAAGTGTCTCAGCTTTTACCGCATTCCGGAGCATGAAGAATTTCTACATCACGACCGCTATCGACTACGCCAACGGGGCCCCGCATCTCGGGCACGCCTATGAAAAGGTGCTGACCGACGTGGTGGCCCGCTACAAGCGGCTGGCCGGTGAACAGGTGCATTTCCTGACCGGGATCGACGAGCACGGGCAGAAGGTGGTCCAGACCGCCGCCGCCCAGGGCACCACCCCGGAGGAACTGACCAACCGGGTCGCGCCGATGTTCGTCGAGCTCTGCAAGTGCCTCAACATCTCCAACGACGACTTTATCCGGACCAGCGAGAAGCGTCACAAGGACGTGGTCCAGGCCATCCTCCAGGACCTGCATGACCGGGGGGAAATCTACAAGGGCACCTACCATGGATATTATTCCGTGCGGCAGGAACAGTTTGTCCTGGAGAAGGAACGGCTTGAGGACGGAAGCTGGCCGGAGCTTTACGGCGAGGTGGTCGAGATCGAGGAGGAGAATTACTTTTTCCAGCTCAGCAAGTACCAGGACTGGCTGATCGGGTTTCTCAAGGAGAACGCCTTCGTGGTCCCGGCCTTCCGGCAGAAGCAAGTGCTGGAGTTCCTCAAGGAACCGGTCAACGACCTTTGCATTTCCCGGCCCAAGTCCCGCCTGCCCTGGGGCATCGAGATTCCCTTCGATACCGAGTACGTGACCTTTGTCTGGTTCGACGCCCTGATCAACTACATCTCCGGAGTCGGCTACGGGACCGACAAGTTCTCCGAGAACTGGCCGGTGGACTACCATGTCATCGGCAAGGACATCCTGGTCCCGCCGCACTCGGTGTACTGGCCCTGCATGCTGAAGGCCATCGGAGTGGAACCGCCCAAGGCCCTGCTGGTCCATGGATGGTGGCACCTCGGCGGGCAGAAGATGTCCAAGAGCACCGGGCTCAAGATCGATCCGATCGAGTTTGCCGACACCTATGGGGCCGATTCCCTGCGCTACTTCCTGACCCGGGAGATGAATGTCGGGCAGGACAGCGACTTCACTCTCGAGCTGTTCCTCGGCCGCTACAACGCCGACCTGGCCAACACCCTCGGCAACCTGGTCAGCCGCCTCCTCAACATGGCGGGCCGGAATTGCCCGGACGGGCTCAAGGCGGCCACCGTCGAGGAGAATCCGGAGCAGGACCTCAAGGGGCTCTGGTCACAGACCCACGATGTGGTGGTCCAGTGCTACGAGCAGTTCCAGTTCCACCTGGCCATGGAGAAGACTTTTGTCTTCATCACCGCCCTCAACCGCTACGCCGAGATTCGGGCCCCATGGAAACTGGCCAAGTCCGACGACCCGGCCGACCAGGAAAAACTGCATACGACCCTGGCCAACATGGCCGAGGGCCTGCGCCTGGCCAACGCCTTCCTGAAGCCGGTCATGCCGGAAATTTCCGACAAGATCTGCGGGCTCCTCGGACAGCCCCCCATCGAGCGATGGGACGGCCTCCTCAACTGGTCCAACCGCCTTGAGGGACAGGTTCTCGGCGGCAAGACGATTCTTTTCCCGCGGCCCCAGGCCGAGGGGGAGTGATGGATCCTCTCGCGCTTGTGCGTGAGATTTTCCTTACTTGGTCACCACGATCAGGGCGTGGATGATGGCCGGGATCCAGAAGAGGAAGCAGAGCACGATATTGATGATGAGGGAGCTGCCGGCGCCCTCCTTCAGGAAGACGGCCAGGGGCGGAAGGAGAATGGCCAGGATGATCAACAGGACTGGATTCATGATTTTGCCTTGATTAGGTGGAGACAGTTCATCGTGGCAGGACAAGCCCGCACGGTTTCAGCGGCTAATCTAGGGGATTTGGCCCAGGCCTCAAGTTTAAATCACAAGCACAAGCTCGATCTCAATCCTTGAGCCTCTGCCGCTGCCTTGGGATTGAGCTTGAGATCGAGCTTGTGCTTGTGGGGTCTTCAGTCCTCCACCTCGGAATCCTCGGCCATCTTGCGCTCCAGGCGTCTGGCCCCGATAATGGCCAGCTCGTAAAGGAGGGTCATGGGGGCGGCCAGGAGGAGGAAGGTCACCGGGTCGGTGGTCGGGGTCACGACGGCCCCGATGCACAGGAAGAGGACGATGGAGTACTTGCGGAAGGCGACCAGCTGGGCGTGGGTGAGGATCCCGACGAAGACCAGGATCAGGAGGGCCAGGGGGAACTCGAAGGCCACCCCGACCCCGAGGACCATCCAGGTCAGCATCCCGTAGTAGCTGGCTGCCGTCCACATGGGCGCGAAGCCGAGCATTTCATTAAAGATAATGGAGGCCCGCAGGGCGGCCGGGACGAGGACAAAGAAGCTGAAAACGGCCCCCATCATGAAGAGGGCGAAAGCGGCGAAGCAGGCCGGACGGAGGACGCCCAGTTCCCGCTCGTTCAGTCCCGGGGTGATGAAGCGGGCCACGAAGTAGAGGATGAAGGGCAGGGAAAGGGCCAGCCCGCCGCCGAGGAGCAGGTAGAAGATGACCGAGAAGACGCCGAGGATGGAGGTGTTGATCAGCCCCGACATCTCGATGTCGCGCCCGGTGATGGCAAACTCGTAGGGCCAGCGCAGGAGGTCGGAGAACTTGGTCAGGAAGATCCCGATCAGGAGGCAGGCGCTGCCGAAGGCGATGAAGCTCTTGGCAAGGGTCCAGCGCAGTTCCTCAAGGTGGTCGAGAAAGCTCATGGCACCCGAACCGGAATCCTCTTCCTCGGGTTCGGAAATGTCGTCATCCAGGGTCGGAAGCTGCTCGGGGGGGCGGTCGGCTTCAGGCTCGTTCATTGCGTGTGGTTACTCGTTGACACGGAAGGCATTCGGTCTAAGTTCGCGAGTTTTTCTATCTGTAGACCGATCCCGGTTACAATTCCAATATAACTCGAATCAAGTATCAAGCATGCCAGCTAAAGCCAGCAAAAAGAACAAGAAGACGGGAGGCGCCAGCAAGCGCAAAGCCTCCTCCAAGGCGGCCGTAAAGGCAGTCTACGCCTTCGGCAAGAAGACCGACGGCAACGCCAAACTGCGCGAGCTCCTCGGGGGCAAGGGCGCCAACCTTGCGGAAATGGCCTCCATTGGTCTGCCGGTTCCTCCGGGTTTCACCATCACCACCGAGGTCTGCACCTACTTCTCGCAGAACAAGGGCAAGTACCCGACCGGCCTGGAGAAGAGCGTCGAGGCGGCCGTCAAGCAGGTCGAGAAGGAGCAGGGCAAGGAATTCGGCAGCAAGACCAACCCGCTGCTGTTCTCCGTCCGTTCCGGAGCCCGCGAATCGATGCCGGGCATGATGGACACCATTTTGAACCTCGGCCTGAACGACAACACGGTCGAGGCCCTGGCCAAGAAGTCCGGCAACGAGCGTTTTGCCTGGGACTGCTACCGCCGTTTCATCCAGATGTACGGCGACGTGGTCATGGGGGTTCAGCCGCGTGACGAGACCGAGCACGAGCCGTTCGACGAAGTCATGGACGGCCTCAAGAAGGAACTCAAGGTGGAGGCCGACAACGACCTGAGCTCCGAGAACCTGCAGGAACTGGTCAAGCGCTACAAGGCGCTGATCAAGAAGCGCACCGGCAACAGCTTCCCGGAAGACCCCTACAAACAGCTCTGGGGCGCCATCGGGGCCGTCTTCGGTTCCTGGAACAACGAGCGGGCCATCATCTACCGCCAGAAGTACAACATTCCTTCCGAGTGGGGCACGGCCGTCAATGTCCAGGCCATGGTCTTCGGTAACATGGGCGACGACTGCGC
Organism: uncultured Opitutales bacterium; assembly: GCA_913056355.1. Taxonomy (GTDB): domain Bacteria; phylum Verrucomicrobiota; class Verrucomicrobiia; order Opitutales; family Oceanipulchritudinaceae; genus Oceanipulchritudo. The sequence goes on along the minus strand of CAJXMX010000154.1, from coordinate 854 downwards.
CACCGGCGTGGCCTTCACCCGGGACCCGGCCAACGGGGAAAAGGTTTTCTACGGCGAGTACCTCATCAACGCCCAGGGCGAAGACGTCGTGGCCGGGGTCCGCACCCCGAAGCCGATCGCCCAACTGGCCGAGGAAATGCCCAAGGCCCACAAGGAGCTGGAAGCCGTCCGCAAGAAGCTGGAGCGCCACTTCCGCGACATGCAGGACTTCGAGTTCACCGTGGAGAACCGCCACCTGTACATGCTGCAGACCCGCAACGGCAAGCGCACCGGTCTGGCTGCGGTCCGGATTGCGGTCGAGATGAACAAGGAAAAGCTGATGAGCGAGAAGGTCGCGGTGCAGAAGATCCCGGCCGAGTCCATCGATTCCCTGCTGGTCCCGGTCTTTGACCCGAAGGCGGAAGCCGCTTCCAAGGCCATCGCCACCGGCCTTCCGGCCGGCCCGGGTGCCGCCAGCGGCCACATTGTCTTTTCCGCCTCCACCGCGGAGCGCGAAGTCAAGGCCGGACGCAAGGTCATCCTCTGCCGCGTCGAGACTTCCCCGGAAGACCTCAAGGGCATGCTCGCCTCCGAGGGGATCCTCACCTCCCGCGGCGGGGTCAGCTCCCACGCCGCCCTGGTGGCCCGTCAGCTCGGCAAGGTCTGTATCTGTGGCGCCAACAGCGTCAAGATCGACTACGCCAAGAAGACCCTGCAGGCCGGCAAGACCCTCCTCAAGGAAGGGGACTTCATTTCCATCAACGGAACCAGCGGCGAAATCTTCGCCGGCGCCATCGAAACCACCGACAGCGAGGTCAAGCGCGTGCTCGAGGGCAAGCTCAAGCGCGAGAAGAGCTACACCTACCAGCTCTTCG
>CAJXMX010000153.1 GCA_913056355.1 uncultured Opitutales bacterium | reverse complement strand
GACCACCAACGCGTCCCCGGCCGGATCATCTACGCCTCGGAATCCTACCTGACGGAGGCTTTCGGAAACTGGAAGATCATCCATGAGGCGGATTATGTGGTCGGGGAATTCATCTGGAGCGGACTGGACTACCTCGGCGAAGCCGCCATCGGAAGAGTCTTCCTGCCGGGCGAGGAGCCGCGCATGCACTGGGAAGGCAGTCACTGGCCCTGGCACGGCGCCGCCTGCGGCGATATCGACCTCCTGGGGCACCGCCGCCCGGTCTCCCATTACCGGAATATCGTCTGGGACAAGGGCGAAAAGCTGTACCTGGCAGTGGTCCCTCCGGTCCCCGGCGGGGGTCAATGGCAACCGACCAAATGGGCCCCTCCCCCGGCAGAGGCCAGCTGGACCTGGCCCGGCCACGAGGGGGAAGTCCTGACCGTCGAGGTCTATTCCCGCCATGACAAGGTCCGCCTCTACTGCAATGGCAAGCTCATCGGGGAAGCGGAAACCGGCGAGGAGGAGGCCTTCAAGGCCGTCTTCGAGCTTCCCTACCAGCCCGGCCAGCTGACCGCCGAGGGCCTGACCGGGGATGAACCCGTGCAGCAGCTCAGCCTGGAAACGGCGGGGGATCCGGCCGCCATCTGGCTGGCCCCGGAATCCGGCACCCACAAGTCGGATTCTTCCGACGTGATTTTTGTCGACGTCCAGATTGTCGATGGCGAAGGGCGCAATCATCCGGCCGCCGCGCTCCCCGTGAAATACGAAGTCCATGGACCGGCGGTGATCCAGGCCATCGGCAGCGCTGACCTGGCCACCGAAATCCCATACGGAGCCAACCCGCGGCCGACCTTCCAGGGACGGGCCCTGGTGGTCCTTCGCCCGACCGGGGAGGCAGGCGACATTACCCTGACGGCCAGCTCCTCCGGGTTGGAATCCGCCTCCGTCATTATCCGCGATCAATGAACCACCTCAGAAACGTATTTTCCATAACGGCCCTCCTGGCGATTTCCCCGCTGCAGGCCGAAGTCAGTCTACCGCCCATTTTCAGCGACCACATGGTCCTGCAACGGAACCAGCCGGTCCGCGTCTGGGGAAAGGCCGACCCGGGCGAGGTCGTGACCGTCGGGTTCAAGGACCAGGTGCTCCAGGCCACCACCGGGGATGACGCCCGCTGGGAAGTGATCCTGGATCCCATGGAGGCCTCCTACGATCCGGCTCAATTGACAGTCAGCGGCATCAACAGGATCGAACTGGCGGACATCCTGGTCGGCGAGGTCTGGCTCTGCTCAGGCCAGTCCAACATGGAGAAGCCGATGGGGGAACAACACGGCCAGTTGCCGACGGAGAATTACGAGCAGGAAATCGCCCGCGCCGGTTACCCCGGAATCCGCCTCTTCCAGTACCCCCACTACGGCAAGGTCAGCAGCCCGGACTGGCAGCTGAAGTGGCTGCGCTGTTCCCCGGAATCGCTGGCCTCGAGCCGGTTTTCGGCGGTGGGTTACTATTTTGCCCGGAAGGTCCATCTGGAGGCCGATGTTCCGGTCGGGATCATCCATTCCAGCTTCGGCGGTACCATGATCGAGGCCTGGATGCCCTCCTCCGCCTTCCACCGGGATCCGCTCCTGGAGCCCCTCCTCTACCGGAAATACTTTTCCTGGGTCGACGGGGTCCAGGCCACCGACCTCTACCAGAGCATGATCGAGCCCATGGTGCCTTTCACCCTGCACGGCTTTCTCTGGTACCAGGGGGAAGCCAACCTCATGTACTCCGAGTCGACCATCTACGCGCGCAAGATGAAGGCCCTGATCCAGGCCTGGCGGGACGCCTTCCAACAGCCCGGGGCCCCCTTCCTCTATGTCCAGCTGGCGCCCTTCAACTACTCGGAATGGGACAAGTTCCCGAAGCGGCAGACCCCCGAGGCCCTGCCCCTGTTCTGGGAGGTCCAGACCAGCGTCCTGGCCTATCCCGATACCGGCATGGTGGTCACCACCGACCTGGCCGGTGACGCCAGGGACATCCATCCGGTCCGCAAGCTCGAGGTCGGCGACCGCCTGGCCAGCCTGGCCCTGGATTACCTTCCGGAGACGGAAAAGGAAGCCCCCCACCCCCGCTCTCCAATGCTGGAGAAGGTGACCATCCGGGACCGGCACATCATCCTCAAGTTTGACACCGTCGACGGGGACCTGAAGACCCGGGACGGGGAAAAGCCGGACAGCTTCGAGATCGCCGGTCCGGACCGGGTCTTTCATCCGGCCAGCGCCGTCGTGCGCAAGGACCGGGTTCAGCTGACCTCCCCGCAAATCGAGCATCCCGTGGCGGTCCGCTTCGGCTGGGATGAAACCGCCAATCCCAACCTGGTCAGCGCCACCGGACTTCCCGTTACCCCTTTCAGAACCGACAACTGGCCCATTCAAAATGAGAAAGCTACTCCCTAGAATTGTGCTCGCCGCGGCCCTCGCCTGGTGCCTCAGCGCGCAAGCCTTCAGCCCCTACGAAAATTACCTCGCCTCCGGCAAACCCCGCCAGGTGGGCCTGATCGCCCGGGTCCACCCGGACCGCCTGCAGGACCTGCCCGAAGCCTTCGCCAAGCTCCAGTCAGCCGATGAGAAGGCGGCCCAGGCCAAGGCCGGGATCCGCAACCTCTCGGCCTTTACCCGGGAGATCGGCGACCAGACCTGGCTGGTGCTCCACTTCGTCCAGGACGGCAACCGGCCCTACCTCGGCGCGGCCCGGGACTTCGAGGGGGCCACTCCCGGGACCAGAGGCCTCGGCGAGCTGGTCATCCCCCACGAACGGGCCCGGCGCTTCGGCAGCCGCTGGCTCCAGATGGAGTGGATCAACTACATCCGCGGGCGCGACATCAGCATACCGGCCAGGAGCAGGCTGATGATCGTCACCACCGTCATTCCGGAAAAGGAACAGGAGTACCGCAGCCTGCACCAGACCGTCTGGCCGGGTGTCGTGGACCAGGTGGTGCGGGGGAACCTGCGCGACCTCTGCGTTTTCATGACCGGCATCGACGACCTGCTGGTGGAGTTTCTCTACCTGGAATATGTCGGGGACGACCAGGCAAAGGACGACGCCAGGAACAACTCCGACATCATCAACCAGCGTTGGTGGAAACTGACCGACGCCTGCCAGCGGGGATTGCCCGGCGTGGATGGAAACTGGGTCTCCATGGATCCTGTCGAATAGGGCCCCGGTAATGAATTTCCCACGACTTCCACTGGCCTTCACCGGCGGCGAAATCGACATGTCCGTCATGGACATGTCCGTCTTCGGACTCTACATCGTGGCCCTGCTGACAATCGGCGCCGTGGTCAGTATCCGGCATCACAAAAGCGACGACTATTTCCTCGGCGGCCGCTCCATGAAATGGGGCAACATCGGCTTCTCCATTTTCGGGACCAACATCGGCCCGACCTTCCTCATCGCCACCTGCGGGGCCGGCTACACCACCGGGATGGTCACCGCCAACTTCGAGTGGATGGCCTGGATCTTCCTCTTCCTGCTCGGGATGGTCTTCGTCCCTTTTTACCTGACCACCCGCATCTCGACCATGCCGGAGTTTCTCATGAAGCGCTTCGGCAACGGCTGCTACACCTTCATGTCCTTCTACGCCCTCTTCGGGACGGTGGTGCTCTGGATCGGCGGCACCCTCTACGCCGGCGGCGCCCTCCTGGGGCAGCTGCTGGGCTGGGACGTGACCTTTTCCATCGTGGTCCTGGCCGCCATCGCGGCCAGCTTCACCATCGCCGGCGGGCTGGTCGCGGTCATGGTCACCGACTCCTTCCAGTCGGTCCTGATGATCGCCGGGGCCGGGGCGCTTTCCATCATCGCCCTCTCCCATATCGAGAGTTTCGAGGCCCTCCGCCATGTCCAGGTCGGCAGCACCCCGCAGGAGCTGACCTGGAAGCTTTTCCATCCGGCCGACTCGGACACCCCGTGGTTCGCCTTCGTCCTCGGGTACCCGGTGCTTTCGCTCTGGTTCTGGTGTTCCGACCAGACCATTGTCCAGCGCGTCCTCGGGGCGGAAAACCTCAAGCAGAGCCAGGGCGGGACGCTGTTCTGCGGCTTCCTGAAGATCCTCCCGCCCTTCATTTTTCTCCTTCCGGGAATCCTCGGGGCCATGCTCATTCCCGGTATCGAGGACGACAAGCAGGTCTTCCTGCAGATGGTCAACACCTACCTCGGTTCCGGACTGAAGGGACTGATCATTGCGGTCCTGGTGGCGGCGGTGGTCTCGACCCTGAATTCAGGGCTCAACTCCTTCAGCACCATCTACACCCTGGATGTCCACCAGCGCTGGTTCTCCAGGAACATCGACGAGAACCATGTCCGCCGGGTGGGCCGGGTCACCACCTTCCTGGCCTCGGTCATGGCCATCGGCATCGCCCTCTACCTGAGGCATGCCCAGGAGGCCGGCGGCCTGAACCTCTTCAACCTCTTCCAGTCCATCATCGGCTACATGGCCCCGCCCGTCTCGGCGGTCTTTGTCCTCGGCATTTTCTGGCGCCGGGCCACCGCCACCGGGGCCCTGACCACTCTGGTTCTGGGCAGCATCCTCTGCCTGGGAATCGGCATCGCCAGCTTCAGCCAGGCCTCCTTCCTCCTCGACGAAACCGGGGAATCCATCCTGCCGCACTTTCTCCTCCAGTCCTTTTACCTCTTCTGCACCCTGGTGGTGCTGATGGTCGGCGTCTCGCTGGCCACCAGAAACCGGCCCGAGGAGGAACCCCTGCCCTCCCTCGTCGAGACCTACCGGGAACACCCCGGCCTGGGGCGCAAGGGCTTCATCGGCTGGGGCATCCTGGCCGCAATCATGGCCGGGCTGTATCTCGTATTTCAGTTGGTGCTGTAGCGGAATACCGCAAGGTATGGCCAAAACGGCCGAATGATAACCATAACGTCGGAAGGGTCGCCCAGAAAAGGGCCGTAAGGATGGCCCAGGAAAAGGCCGTAAGGCAGCCCGGGCGGTCATCCGGACCCTGAAGCGCGGCAGGTGGATGGTCCCGGACGGCCAAAGGCCGGACCCCATACCAGCCCAGCCAGTAGCCCCGACTTGTCGGGGCGGAGGGCTGGGAAGGCCCGGTCCAAACCATTCATTAAGGGCCAACGGCCCGGCACCAGTTCGGCGATTCCGCAGTTGTATCACACATTGCGCTTGTGGGCCATTCGGTGGGAACGATGAATTTCGTCGGGTACCGGTCTTCGTGTGCATGGATGGGGCCGGGCCGTTGGCCCTGGACTTCTGACTGCCACGCATCCCCAGCCCTGCGCTTCGCTCCGGGCTGGGCTGATATAGGGTCCGGCCTTTGGCCGTCCTCACCCATCCGCAAGAGAGGCTCGGTTCAATTACAAAGAGAAACGCTGTTCAATTACAAAGAGAAACGCTGTTCAATTACAAAGAGAGGCGCTGTTCACTTGCAAAAGGAGGCGCTGTAGAAACGCGGCAATCGCAATGCCGGGTCTGTAGCGGAAATTCGTTACATCACTGCATCCCGCCCCACTCGTCCATGGGGGCCTCCTTGCCGATGATGACGTTGTCGAGGACCATGTTCTCGACATGGCGGATGACGCTGGGCTCCTTGACCCCCTCGAAGCGGCAGTCCTTGAAGTGCAGGTTGCGGACCGGCGAGTCCTCGTACCCGATGATGTAGAACGGGAAGCGGCTTTCCCGGCTCCGCACATTCTCGAAATAGACATTCTGGACGACGGGATTGAAGCCGTGGCCGGCGCCCTCCTCGTAAAGGAAGTTGACCTTGAAGACCGTCTCCGCGACCTGACCGATCATCACGTTGCGGACATAGACCCCGTCGATCAGGCCGCCGCGCACGGAGTTGGTCTTGATGCGGATGGCCCGGTCCAGGTTGGGGCTGTCCATGACGCAGTTCTCGACAAAGACGTTGCGGCATCCGCCGGAGATCTCGCTCCCGATGACCACGCCGCCGTGACCGTCGCGCATCTGGCAATTGCGGACAATGATATTCTCCGCGGCCACCGCGACCCGTCGTCCGTCGGTGTTGCGGCCGGACTTGATGGCGATGCAGTCGTCCCCGGTATCAAAGACGCAGTCCTCGATGAGCACATCCTGGCAGCTCTCCGGGTTGCATCCGTCGTTGTTGGGTCCATGGGAAACCACGGTGATTCCGCGGACCGTTACATTCCGGCAGAGGACAGGATGCACTTCCCACATGGGGGAGCGGAGGATGGTCACCCCCTCGATGAGGACGTTGCGGCAGCGGTAGGGCTGGATGAAATTGGGCCGGAGGTAATCGCCGTTGCCGAAGATCCGCTCCTCCACGGGAATGCCTTCGTCGGCCATGGCGATGAGCCGGTCGCGGGCGGGCGTCTGCTCCGGGTCCCCCTTTTCCCAGCCGAACTCGGTCTTCCCTTTCCACGGCCACCAGTTGGTGTCGTCGGCCCGCCCGTCGAGCGTGCCCTTGCCGGTGATGGCGATGTTCTCCTGCCCCATGGCGTAGACCAGGGGCGAGTAGTTCATGCATTCCACCCCTTCCCAGCGGGTGTAGACCTGCGGCAGGTAGGCATCCGGATCCGTCTTGAAGAGGAGGGTCGCGCCTTCCGCGAGGTGGAGGTTGACGTTGCTCTTCAGGTGAACGGGACCGGTGATGTAATTGCCCGGGCCGACGTAGACCCGTCCCCCGCCCGCTTCGTGGCAGGCCTCGATGGCGGCCTTGATGGCCTGCGAGTCATCCCGTTCCCCGTCGCCTGCGGCGCCAAAATCCGCCACCGGAAAGTCCCGGTCGGGGAATTGCGGTTCCGCCATGCGCTGCTCGATCTGGGTGACGATCGCCCACGGCCCTTCGTAGTTGGACGGCTCGCCGGCCCGGAGCAGTGATCCGGCAAGAAGCCCCAGCAGTATTGAGGAAACAAGGATACGGCGGCACGGGCCACCACGATGGGAAGCAATTACGGAATGCATCAGGGCTCCTTTCAGTTCTTGAGCAGCTTGTCGACTTCAACCGAGGCCATCAGGAAGGGGCCGACCCCCTTGGGATCGTTTTTCACCACCGGCTCGGTCATGTAGTAGTCGTAGGTTCCGTCGCGGCCGAAGCCGAGACCCGCCACCTGGCAGATCTGGCGCAGGCTGAGCATCCCGTTGGCGTCGACCTCGATGAATTCATTGACGAGTCCGTTCCAGCCCCGCTTGACCGCGTAGGTGTATTCATCGGACAGGTAGCCCTCGTTGATGCCCTTGGCCATGGCATAGACAAACATGCTGCTGGCCGAGGCCTCGAGATAATTGCCGGTCCGGCCCCCCTTGTTGAGGACCTGCCACCAGGTGCCGGAATCCTCGTCCTGCCACCGGACCAGGGCCTTGGCCAGCTCGTCCAGGGTGTCGGTCAGGTAGGCATACCCGTCACTGCCCTTTTCATAGTAGTCGAGGCAGTCCACCAGGGCCATGGCGTACCAGCCCAGGCCGCGGCCCCAGAACTCATCGGAGAGGCCCGTTTCCGGGTCAGACCAGCTTTGTTCGCGGGACTCGTCCCAGCCGTGGTAGTAAAGACCGGTCTCCGGATCGCGAAGGGTCGTGCGGACAATACGGAACTCTTCCAGGACCTCGTCGAGGAACTCGTCCTGCTTGAAGATCCGGCCGGCCCGGGCGTAGAAGGGGGCGCCCATGTAGACCCCGTCCAGCCAGACCTGGTAGGGATAGATTTTCTTGTGCCAGAAGGCGCCGCCGGAGGTGCGGGGATGGTTTTCCAGCTGGTGCACGAGCAGCTCCGCCGCCTTCCTGTAGCGTTCCTTGCCGGTTGCGGCGTACAGCTCGAGGACCATCTTCCCGGAGTTGATCTGGTCGATGTTGTAGTCGTCGACACGATAGGTGGCGATGGTCCCGTCCTCGTTGATAAAGCTGGAGACCGTGTCCACGCCCCACTGCCGCATGGCGTCGCTTTCAACGTATTCACCCAGTTGATACACGGCCTGGGAAAGCAGGCCCGTGGTGTAGCCCCAGCGCGCCGAGCCGCCGCGCTCCGGATCGTCCCGGCCGTAGGCCAGGCTGCTGCCCCGGCGCCGGACCACGGACTTGCCCAGGTTGCCTCCCCAGAAAAGCGGTTCCTTGAGCGGATCATGCTCCTGGATGAGGGAATAGCGGGCCGCGGAGTTGACCGTCACCCGGGGACTCTTGTTGAGGCGCTCCACCGTGTCCCTGAGGTACTGCTCGAAGGATTCCCGGTCGGCCGCCTCCGGGGCGGACACCGCCCAGAGGGCCCCGAAGCTGTAGCGCACCGCACCGCCGCGTTGGCGAAGCCGGACCATGTAATTCAAGTCATCCTCCTCGAAGCTGAGGAAGTGCCCCCCCTGGAAGAAGATGGCCATGCCCAGCCTGGCCCCGTCCAGGCTCTGGTCGCCATAGGTGGCGAGGTAGCTCCAGCCGGCGTTGGGAATATCCACGTTGCCCTCGGAGGTGGTTCCACGGAAGACTTCCACCCCCTCGTGCTTCGGTAGGCCGGTGACCAGCTTGACGTCGTCATTGTCGGTCTTGAGGGCCATCCGGGTCAGGTAGGAGCCGGCCTCGATCTCGAAGTCGGCCACCAGGTTGGCGGTGTGGTCCCCTCCAAAGTTCCAGTCCAGGTACTCGTTCCGGAAGGCGGAAACCAGGCCGTCGTTGCGGATAATGGTGCAGGTCATGGCGCTGGTGTCGGAAACCCGGACCGCCTTCTCTCCGTCCCAATGGCCGAATCCGCCGATTCCCATGGCATCGCCGACCTTGAGAATGTCCATTCCCCAGTCGGATTCCTCATGATAGGAATCGAATCCATCCTGGCCGACCTGCGGCAGGACCATCCCGTTCACCTTCTTGGCGAAGATGTCGATCCCGTTCCGCCAGTCCAGGTAGATCCGGTAGCCGACCTTGTCGCTCTCCCAGCCCGGTCCCTCATAGCGATAGAACCAGGAGTGGTCGGTGTGCTCGGGCGGAGTGGTGGTCCGGATGACATTCCGGAAATGGCCCCCGATGTACTCGCGGCCATCCCAGTGGCCGCCGAATTTGCGGGAGATTTCCGCGTAGGTGCGCTGCAACTCCAGGCGGGCCACTGAGAACTGGTCGCCCGAGAAGCCCACCTGCAGATGGCGGCTCTGTCCCGGTTCGAAGTCCAGCAGGACCAGGACCGTCGGCTCCACCGCGGCGCTGCTGGTCAGGGAACAAGGCACGGGAATGCCGTCTTCCCAGACCCCGATTCGATTCAGCCGGGGGTTGTCGGGTTCCACCACGAGGGCGCTGACGGGAAAGCTGACCACCACTTCATTCTGGGCCAGGTTGGAAGGATTCTCCACCACCACGTCGGCGAGCAGGGTGTAGTCATGGTCAGCCAGGGCCAGGCCCATGTGCGCAACGAGGAAGAGACTGCAGATGCAGGTCAGGTATTTCATAGGGAATAGCGATTGAGGTTCGGGAAACACCCCGGATTAACGGGAAAGCCAGCCTCCGTCGACGGCAAGGACCTGCCCGGTGACGTAGGCGGAAGCATCGGAGGCCAGGAAGACCACGGCCCCGGAGAGGTCGTCCGGCGCCCCCCAGCGACCCATCGGGATGCGGGCCATGATCTCGGCGTTTCGCTTGTCGTCCTGGCGCAGGGGCGCCGTGTTGTCGGTGGCCATGTAGCCCGGGGCGATGGCGTTGACCGTGATCCCCGAGGGGGCCAGTTCGTTGGCCAGGATCCGGGTCAACCCGACCACTCCCGTCTTGCTCGCGGTGTAGGAGAAGACGCGAATGCCTCCCTGGAAGGAAAGCATGCTGGCCGTGTTGATGATCCGGCCCCCCTTGTCGGCCCGGTGCGAGGCGAAGGACTTGCTGATGACGAAGATGGAGGAAAGGTTGATTTCCATCACCTCGTCCCACAATTCCTCGGAAAAGTCGGGCAGCTCGGCCCGCCGGATGATACCCGAATTGTTGACCAGGATATCGGGCAGCATGCCCTCCTCCTCGGCCGAATCAATCAGGGTCCGGCTCTGTTCCCGGTTGCCCAGGTCGGCCTTGATCCAGAGAGCCTTGCGGCCCAGGGACTCAACCTTGGCCATCAGTTCCTTGTTTTCCGACCGGGCCACGCCGACGATGTTCGCTCCGGCTTCAGCCAGGGCCAGGGCCATGGCTTCGCCAAGGCCGCGGGAAGCGCCGGTCACCATGGCCGTCTTCCCGTCCAATTTGAATTTATCGATAATCAAGTGCTGCTGCTCCGTTGGGATTAATAGAAGTTCGCCAGGTCACAGCCATCCATGTCCGTGAAGTCCTGGTTTTCACCGCCCATGCCCCAGATGAAGCTGTAGGGACCCGTGCCCGCGCCGGCGTGAATCGACCAGCAGGGGGAGAACACGGCCTCCTCGTTGCGCATGACGATGTGACGGGTTTCCACCGGCTCCCCCATCAGG
>CAJXMX010000152.1 GCA_913056355.1 uncultured Opitutales bacterium | reverse complement strand
TGTTCATTCTTCGGGTGCTGCGTTCCGCTATTGTCCGCGCTGCTAGAGTGATTCCCGCGGCGCAAAGCCCTTTCATATCCTCGATTGTCTCACCCTTTGCCTTTTCAGACCAGTAACACCGAGGTAACTTACGGTACTCGACTCTCGGGCGCGTCAGGGGATGGATTTTCCGAATCCCATCCTCCGCCGAGGCTCTGGTAGATACCGGACAAGGCGATCAACTGGTCGCGACGGGATTCGCTCAGGGATAGTTCGGCGTCGAATTGCAGCCGCTGGGCGTCGAGGACATCGATGTAGCCAATGATGCCGTTGCGATAGCGCGCGATGGCCAGGCGCAAGTATTCATTGGAGGCCTCCAGCAACTGCAGTGTAGCGATTTCCTGGATTCTGGATTGATGGTAGGCACTGAGGGTGTTGCTCACCTCATGCATGGCCATGAGAATGCTTTCGCGGTAGTTGATCAGCGCTTCTTCGGAGGCAGCCAGCGCCTGGTCGTAGCGGGCCCGGTTGGCCCCGGCCTCGAATATCGGCTGGGTGAGGTTTCCGGCCAGCTCGAAGTAGTCGTTCCCCTTGTCCAGCAATTGGCCCAGCTCCGCGCTTTCCAGACCGAGCTCACCCGTCAGCCGGATCCGCGGGAAGAAGTTCCCCTTGGTGACGCCGATCCGCGCGTTGGCGGCGACCAGGGCCTGTTCACTGGCCAGGATATCCGGACGACGCAAGAGCAGTTCACTGGGCAGGCCGGTGGGAATATCCGGCTGGTATTCAATTTCCCTCAGCCGGGGTTCGACATCGAGGGAGCCGGGTGCGCGCCCGATGAGGAAGGAAAGCTGGTTTTCCGTCTGTTGTTTGGCGAATACCAACTGTGGTTCGCGGCGCAGGGCCTCGGCCAGCGAGACTTCCGCCTGGCGGATTTCCAGTCCTGAAATGATCCCGTTTTCCTTGCGCCTGTTGAGGATGCGCAGGCCTTCCCTGCGGATCTCGATGGTCGAGCGCGTGACGGCCAGTTGGTCATTCAGCGCGGCGAGGTCGAAATAGGTCCTGGCGATGATGCCGATGAGGGAAATGCGGGCGGCCGCGAGGGTGTATTGGGCGGCCTTCAAGTCAGCGCCGGCGGCCTCCGCGGAGCGGCGCTGAATGCCCCAAATGTCCAATTCCCAGCTGAGCAGCCCGAAGAGGTTAAAGGTGTCAACCGGATCATCCGATCCCACATCACGGGATCGCTCCGCATCAAATCCTCCCTCCAACGAGGGCCAGAGCAGGGATCGGGCCAGGCGGGCGCTGGCGGAGGCCTGACGGATCCGTTTGCGGGCCCGCTCGAGGTTCAGGTTTCCCTCCAGTGCCTCCTCGATGAGATCGATCAAGAGGGGGTCCCGGTAGACCGATCGCCAGTTCTCCCGGGCAACGCTGGCGGCGTTCCCGTCGACTTCCATGGAAAGGGCTTTCGTTCCATCCCAATAGGGCTCCGAAATGTACAACTCGTTGTCGTCCGGGCGCTCATAATCCGGGCCGATGGCGCACCCGCCGAGGGCCGTCAGGCCGATCATCCATGCTGTTGGCCAGGCTTTCATGGCTTGGCGGCGGTTACGGTTGGGGATGAGGGTTTACCGTTCTTGGTCGCCCGGCTACGGCGGGCATCGGCCAGGTTGACCACCATGACGAAGAACAAGGGGACGAAAATGATCCCCAGCGTGGAGGCCAGGAGCATTCCGCCGAGAATCGGCGTGGAGACACTGCGCTGGGCCATGGCGCCCGGGCCGGCGGCGATGAACAATGGAATGACGCCCAGGATGAAGGAGGCGGAGGTCATCAGGATGGGCCGGAACCGGAGCCGGGCGGCCTGCAAGGCGGCCTCGACCGGATCCATTCCGTCGAGATAAAGCTGGCGGCAATACTCCACGATCAAAATGGAGTTCTTGGAGGCCAGACCGACCAGGGCGATGAAGGCGATCTGGAAAAACAGGTTCCCCTCCATTCCCCGGAGCCACATGGCGGCAATGGCCCCGCACATGGCGACCGGCGCGATTAGCAGGACCGGAAGGGGAATGCTCCAGCTTTCGTAGAGCGCAGCCAGGAAGAGAAAGGCGAAAATCACGGCCAGGGCCAGGGCGATGCCGGTCTGCCCGCCGGAGCGGATCTTTTGAAAGGTCACCCCGGTCCATTCGTAGCCAAAACCGGGTGGCAATGCCTTTTCAGCGGTCTCCTCAATAACGCTGATGACATCACCTGTTGAGTAGCCGGCTGCCGGGACGGCGGTGATGCCGACCGAATTGAACAGGTTGTAACGGCTGATCTGCGCCGGACCGGTGGTGTATTCCAGGTTGGCAATCACGTGCAAGGGGACCATGGCACCGGAAGAGGACCGGACATGGTATAGCTTGAGGGATTCGGCCCGGTCGCGGAAATCCTCCTGGGCCTGCATCTTTACCCGGTATACACGCCCGAACAAGTTGAAGTCGTTGATGCTGGAGGAGCCGGTAAAGACATTCATGGTACTGTAGATATCCGCCAGCGGGATTTTCAGGGCCATGGCCTGGGCCCGATTGACCTGGAACCGGAGGAGGGGTATCTCCGGCTTCTGGCCCGAGGAGGCGTCCGCCACCCGTTTGTCGCGACTGATCTCCTCGATGAAGTCATCGGCAACCTTGTAGAGAATGTCCGCATTGGTCCCGGAGCGGTCCTGCAGTTGCAGTTCGACGCCGCTGCCGGTCCCCAGGCCGGCAATGGCCGGAGGCTTGAAGGCATGGACCGAAACCTCGACCAGTTCATCCAGGGTGGGAAGGACTTCCGCTATGACCTTGTCCACCGTGGCCCCCATGCCGGCGCGGGTATCCCAGTCCTTGAGAATGACTTCCAGCGTACCCGATCCCTCGTTGCCACCGCCGCGCTTGCTCTCCCCGGCCAGGCTGAAAACATTGGCCACGGCGGGATGCTCCATCACGATGCGGGTGGCCCTGTCGACCAGGTGCGTGGACCGGGACACCGATGAACCTTCCGCCAGTTCCAGGTCGATAAAGAACCGGCCCTGGTCCTCCTGGGGCATGAATCCGGAGGGAAGGTACTTGAAGAGGAAGACCGTGCCGACGATGGCCATCAGGTACAGCAGCACGGACCGCTTGCGCGCCTTGAGCGAGAAGGCGACCAGGCGCGTGTATCCTTTGCTGCCCCGGTCGATGGTGCGGTTGAACGGTTGCAGGAGCCGCTGGATCCGCCCTTGCTTGTTATCCGGCCTGAGGAGGATCGCGCACAGGGCAGGACTCAGGGTGAGGGCGACCAGGGTGGAAATCAGGACCGCGATCGTGATCGAGAGGGCAAATTCACGATAGAGAATTCCGGTTATCCCTCCCAGGAAGGAGACGGGAACAAAGACCGCGGCCAGGACCAGGGAGGTGGCGACCAGGGCCCCGCTCAGTTCCTTCATGGCCTGCACCGACGCCTGCATGGGCGTCAGCCCCTCCTGCATGAGCCGTTCCACGTTCTCCACCACGACGATGGCATCATCCACGACAATCCCGATGGCGAGGACCAGCGCCAGGAGGTTTACCGTGTTCAGCGTGAATCCGAAAATGACCATGGCCGAGAAAGTCCCGACGATCGAGACCGGTACCGCCAGGGCCGGAATCAGGGTGGTGCGCCAGCTCTGCAGGAACAGGAAGACAACCAGCATGACCAGCACCACGGCCTGGACCAGGGCCATCAGGACGCCATTGATGGTGGCCCGGATGAAGGTCGAGCTGTCGTACCAGATATGCCAGTCCACCCCCTTGGGAAAGGTCTGCGAAAGCTGCGCCATGCGCTGCTTGACGGCTTCCGCGACCTTCAGGGCATTGGCCCCCGGCAGCAGATAGACCTGCAGGATCGCGGCATCCTGTCCGTTCAGTTTTGAGCGCAGGGTGTAGGCGGAGGCGCCCAGCTCGACCTCGGCAATGTCCCGCAGACGGATCATCGATCCGTCGGCATTTGCGCGGACGATGATATTCTCAAACTGCTCCGGACTGTTGAGGCGGCCTTCCGTCGTGATGGGCAGGGCCAGCGACACGTCATTTGGCTGGGCTCCCAGGATTCCGGCGGCGGCCTCCTTGTTTTGGATCTTGATCGCGTTGCTGACATCCGTCGTGGTCAGCTTGTAGGCGGCCATCAGGTCGGGACGCAGCCAGATCCTCATGGAATAGCTGCGGCTGCCGGTGTTGCGCGTTCGCCCGACCCCGGGTATGCGCCGGACGGCATTGGCGATGTTGATCGCCATGTAGTTGCTCAGGTAGACGTCGTCGTACTTCGGGTCCCTCGAGGTGAGGGCCAGCTTGAGGAGCTCGATGGAGGCTTCCTTCTCGACGTTGACCCCTTCCTGCATCACTTCCACGGGAAGGCTGGAGTCCGCTTGTTTGGCGCTGTTCTGGACATTGACCGCGGCAATATCCTGGTCCGTACCCACTTCAAAGGTAACCGTGATGCTGACACCCCCGGTTTTCGAACTGGAAGACTTCATGTACAGCATCCCCGGCAAGCCGTTCAATTCCTGCTCCAGCGGTGCTGCCACGGAATCCGCCGCCGTCGCCGCGCTGGCCCCCGGGTAGGAGGCCGAGACCTTGACGGCCGGCGGATTGATGGCCGGATACTGGTCGACGGGCAGGGTCAACAAACTGATCAAGCCAGCCAGCGTGATGACGATCGAGATCGAGGCCGCCAGAACCGGCCGGCTGATGAACGCCCGGGAGATCATGGCTCAAGGGCCGCCTTCCACGCTGTCCGGGGTCTCGCTTGTACTGGCCGCCTCAATACGGGCCTGATATTCCTGGACCGAGATCGGCCGGACCAGATCCCCGTGGCGGACCGTGTGGAAACCCTCCACTATGATGATCTCCCCGTCGTCCAGTCCGGCGGAAATGACCACGCGGCCGCCCCGCCACGGGCCCAGCACGACAAAGCGCCGTTCCACCGTGTTGTCCGGCATGACCACCATCACGTAACTCCCTCCCTGTTCAATCTGGATCACCTCCTCGGGCACAATCACCGCATTGGGGATGACACTGAGCTGCAGGGTGGCGCGGGTGAACTGGCCCGGAAGGAGCTGCCGGTTCGGATTGGGAACCCTGGCGCGAACCCGGAAGGTCCCGGTCTCGGGGTTTACCTGCGGGTCGGTGAAATCAATATCCCCCCTGTAAGCGTACGGGCTGTCATCCGGCAGGGTGATCCGCACAAAGCCCTCGACCGATCGGCCGGATGCCTCCGCCGCCCGGCGTTGCAGCCAGGTGTTCCGTTGTCGCTGCGCGTTCAGGTAATCCAGCGCGGACATGCGGAACTCGATGAAGATCGGGTCGGTCTGCATCACGGTGGCCAGGAGGGAGTCGTAACCGGGCCCCACCAGGGCCCCGATGTCCACTTCCGCTTCGCTGATCATTCCGTTAATCGGTGCCACCACGGTCGTGTACTCCAGCTCAAGATTGGCCTCCAGCAGATCCGCCTCACGGGCGGCCACATCGGCCTCGCTTTGTTCCAGCTGGGCCATCGTGTTGTCCAGGTCCAGCTGGCTGACCGCGTCTTCGCGGTAAAGCGGCTCCATCCGGTCCACATCCCGCCTGGCTTTCTCCAGGGTGGTCCGGGCCCGCTTCAGCTCGGCCTCCATGCGGTTGACCCGGGCCCGGAAGGGCCGGTCGTCGATCCGGTAAAGCACGTCCCCGGCCTCGACCAGGCCCCCCTCAACGAAGGAACGCTCCTCGATGAAGCCGTTGACCCGGGCCCGCACCTCGACCCGCACCGAAGCCCGGGTGACCCCGATGTACTCACCGATAATGGGAAAGTATCCGGTTTCCACCGGGGCGACGACGACTTCCCGGGCCTCAGCCGGTTCCGGGGAATCGCTGCAGCCGGTCACGAGGAAGCTGAGCGCCAGGAAGATGCAAATTGGTATCGCAAATCTCATTTATCAAGATTGCCGGCTGGCTTTCTCCTTCTTCCATTCAAGGTCTTGATCTCTCCGCACCGGGATGCCGGTGCGGAGAGCAAGGTAGTTAAAGATCCGTTACGTCGAGGGCGGAGGCCCGGGGGACGTAACGGGATTGCCCGCCCGTGCGGTGGGGTTGCCCCCGGCGCCTTAGTCAATAACGCTGAATTCAGACGAGGACGTCTCCTGCTCGTCTGGGTTCTTGATGTCGAAGACGACCTTGTGCAGCTGTCCTTCCGTGAAGATGAACTTGCCTTTGTCCGCGTACTCCTCGTTTACCGGCAGGCCTTCGTCCCGGCCGATGTCGAAGGTCTCGTGGCCCGTAAAGGCCGCGTAGACCGTGGCGATAATGTCCATCTCCCCGACCTTTTCATCATTGATGAAGAACTCGACCGTAGAGGGGCCGTTCAGCCGGGGCTCCTTCATGGTGTGCTTGAGGGTGATCTTTACTTCGCCGTTGGGGATCTCAACGTCGCCGTCGAAGTCGTGCCAATAAAGGCCAAGGGTGGAGTAGCTGTACCTCAACTTGCCATCCATGATAAACAAGGCCTGTCCGCCGATATGTTCACCGACCGCGTAAATCACTCCCTCGGTCGTGTCATCAGCCGTAAGGTAGGCATTAATCTCGTAGTTGGTGGACTTGATTTCCGGCCCGGCCAGTTCGGGCACCCGGTAAACATTGGGTGTCAACTCCCAGTGTCGCTTAGCCGCCCGTTGCGGATTGGATGCCGGCTGCAGCAGGCGACCCAGGGAGCCGCCAACGGGATAGACGTCGTACTTTTTAGCCTCCTCCCAAAAGATCTCTTCCAGTTCCTTGACCTTTTCCGGGTACTGATCGGCCACGTTCACCTGCTGGATAGGGTCCTCCTTGATATTGTACAATTCCCATTCGGTGTTCAGGGGATCGAAGTTTGCCATGGCAGCAGGATCGGTTGACCAGGGAATCCGATACGGCTTTCCGCTGAGGGTCCAACCGTCGTGATACAAGCCCATGAAACCCAGCATTTCGAAATACTGGGTGGGATGATTGGTCTCCGCGTCCGGATTGTTCCAGGCATAGGTCAGCGACTTGCCGGGGTACTCCTTGCGTTCCTGGCCGTTCACATAGTCGGGTGCGGGAACGCCGGTCACTTCCAGGATCGTCGGCACGATATCGGTGACATTCTGAAACTGCCGGCGCCATTCACCCCGGGCCCGGATTGTTTTTGGATACCGTATGGCCGTGGCGGCCATGGTGCCGCCAAAGTGCGAGGCAATCTGCTTGGTCCACTGGAAGGGGGTTGACGAGGCGTAGGCCCAGGCCACCGAGTAATGGTTGGCCAGATGCGGTCCGCCCCATTCATCGAGGCCCCCGAATTCTTCCAGCTTTTCCAGCTGCTGCTCCATGGTCAGCGGGGGAAACCCGTTCTGGAACAGAAGTTCGGAGAAGGTCCCGGTCGGCGTTCCCTCCGCGGTACAGCCGTTGTCGGCGGTCAGGTAGATGACCAGGGTGTTGTCGAGTTCGCCCATTTCCTCGAGGTGCTGAATGACCCGGCCCACATGGTAATCCACGTGCTCCAAAAAGGCGGCGTTAACCTCCATCTGACGCGACAGGTACCGCTTCCCTTCCTCGCTGAAGGAATCCCATTCCGGGATAACCTCCGGCCAGTCCACCATTTCGGCGTCTTCCGGCACCAGTCCCAGCTCTTTCTGGCGTTCCAGGAGTTGTGCGCGGTAGACATGCCAGCCCTCATCGAACTGGCCCTTGTACTTGTCCCGCCACTCCTTGGGAACCTGGATGGGGGCATGAACGGCGCCCGGGGTGTAGTACATAAAGAACGGGGCATCGCGCAGGCCCTTCCAGTTGTCCAGCCACTTGATGGCCTGGTCGGCCATGCCATGGGACAGGTGGAAAGTGGATCCGTCAGCATTGGTCTTGGGGGTCTCGATGGCCGTGGTATTCTCGTACAAAAGGGGATGGAACTGGTTGGGCTCCCCGCCCAGGAAGCCCCAGAAATATTCAAACCCCCAGATGCCCGTGGGCCAGCTCTCGAAGGGACCGGCCGGGGAGGCCTCCTCCATGGGCGTGTTGTGCCATTTGCCGAAGGCGGCCGTGGCATACCCGTTGTCGGTCAGGATCTTGGCGATCGAGGGCGTACTGTAATCGATCTGTGAATTGTATCCGGGATACCCGGTGGCGAACTCGGAGATGATCCCGGTCCCGATCTGGTGGATGTTGTAACCGGTCAACAGCGAACCGCGGGTCGGCGAGCACACCGCCGCCACCGACATGTGCGTGTAGCGGATGCCCTGATCCCCCAGGCGGTCGAAGGTGGGCGTTTGCATGACCCCCCCGAAGGAGGTCGCACTCGAATAGCCGCCATCATCCAGCATGATGATCAATACGTTCGGAGCCCCCTCGGGTGCCTCGGGCTGCCCGATGAAATACGGTTTGGACTGTTCGAGAGTTTTCCCCTGCACTCCTTTCCATTCCGGCAACGGATAGGGAATGGCGTTGCTCTCTGTTTGTGCGCTCGCCTTTTCTGTTGGACATGCGGCGATAAGCGCCAGCATGACCAGGCTTACGAATGTTAATTTAGCGTTGTTCATATTTTATTCCTTTTTCGGCCGTGTACTCATTAATGACGATGTCCGGTTTCGGCGGGTGACGCGACAGGCCCGATGTACCATCGCAACCTCGTCGATTAACTCTCAGTGTTGAGCGGGCTACTTTTCCGTCGCCTTGGCTGGGTCCACGACCGGGCCGCCCGGCAAAGTGACGATGGTCATGGTGCGCTCCAGGGCCGCGTGCTTGTGCACGCCAGCGCTCTGGTAGGTCTCACTCCTTACCAGCTTGAAAAACGAATCGCGGTCAGGATAGTAGTTGACCGTAATCATGTCCCAGTCTTCATTCTCGCCGAGCCAGCCCACCGACCCGATCACCTGATTGCGTACCACAGGGCGGATGCCGAGTTGGATGACCAACTCCATGATCGTCTCCGTGTAACGGCGCTGCGCATCGAGGCCCGTGCCGCGCTCGCCTTGGTAATCGTCGGGATAGTTCGCCTCACCGTGAAACTTGAGCAAGTTCACCATGTGAAACGGCCCCTCGTGATCCGAATTCAACAGCCAATCGAGCACCGTCTCGCTGTTCTCGAACCCGTAACCCTGTAACTCTGCCTTCAATTCAGCAGCGTCCTGCGCGACCGCCGCGTGCGGAGCTAATGCGAGCACGCAAAGCATCAAGCCTGCCAAGGCCGGGAATAATTTGAACTGCTTCATTTTTTTCATATTTGAGTCTCCGTGGGTTTGATTACCATTTTGAGTTTTGCATAAATTACGTTCTCCAAGGTCGGATGATTAGGGCCTGTAGTTGGTCATGCCTGGTCCGGTCTTGTCATAGACATTGAAAAACTCGTCCTTCATGATGGTGGCGACTCCGCCTTCCGGCCTCTCGATCAGATCCTCCTCCAGCGTCTTGACCCGCACCTTCCACCCCTCCGGGAGCTTCTGGTAAACGCCTGGCAGGGCGGCCAGGAATTCATCGTACGTATATTCCGGTTCGAGGCCCAACTCGAACCCTTTCATCACCCAGGTGTTGCCTTCAGCATCGTCCAGGAGAACCACGGTTGTTCCCTTGTTCCAACCCAACCCGCTGTCCCGGGCGATCGTCACGGGCGTGTAGGTCGCGATTTCTCCCACGCTGGCGTTGTTGCCCATGTTCAGTTGGGCGCACCACATGGCGGCAAGACCGTCGAAATCCCTTTCGGCTCCGACATCGATTTCCACCCAATCGGGCAGGCAGAGCTTCGGGCCGTTCAAGGACGCACCGAGGACGCCGTATTCCTTCTGAACCTGGTCGAAATCGATGCCCTCAAGCAGCGCTTGCGGGGACGTATCTTTCGACTCCGGGATGCCTTGAGGGGTGTACATGGTGTTGTAGACGGCGGCGACGAAGTCCCCCGTGCTAGCCTCGCGGCCGACAAGGAAGATTTCGACGAATCGCACCTGGTGCACATTGTCAACCCGATCGTACTTGGCATCGGCGCCGTCGCCAAACACGGCGGGTAGCGCAGAGTCGGCGAGTGGTTCAGAAGCTTGTCGTGAGCAGCCCGGCAACAAGGCCAGCGAAAGGGGGATCGCCAGCAAGGTCATTTTCATCGTTCTCATCATCGGTCTCCTTGATTTCTCATATTATTTCACCGGCTCAATCTTCGGGAATGTCCACGAGCCGTCCAGGATCGCCTCTCGAGGCTGGTACAGGCGGATCGCGTAGTTCCAACCCTCGGTGATCGGGAGATAGTTCACGCTCTTGGGATCCCCGCCGAAATGTATCGTGAACGAGCGGTCCTCGTTCGGCTTGGCGGAGAAGTTGTTGAGACTGTTCCGGCCGATCTCGTTCTTCTCGAGATAGCCGGCGGCATTGTAGACCGTGATGGACCAGAACGCATCGACCGGCACGTCTTTAACCGTTACCGCGTGCGGGGTCTTGCCGTCGTTCTTCTCGATGCTCGCCATGATGTAGAAGGCGGCCGTGCGCGGCAGGCCGCC
>CAJXMX010000151.1 GCA_913056355.1 uncultured Opitutales bacterium | reverse complement strand
GAACTTCTCGTCGTAGCCCTCCTCAATCAGGAAGTCCTTGGCGGCATCGGAAATCTCCAGCGGCATGTGGCGCTCCTCCAGACGGCGGGATATCCCGCGAATCTCGATATCGACGATCTTCCGCAGATGCTGGCGCTGCAGGGAGTGGAAGACAATGATGCTGTTGATCCGGTTCAGGAACTCGGGTTTGAAGACCCGCTTGGCCTCGTCCATGATCTTGGACTTGGTCTTCTCGAAGTTGTCCTCCAGGTCATCCATGCCAAAGCCCAGCCCCTGGCCTTTTTGCAGGATATGGGCCCCCACGTTGGAGGTCATGATGATGACCGTGTTGCGGAAGTCCACCACGCGCCCGAGACTGTCCGTCAGGCGGCCTTCCTCCAGGACCTGGAGAAGGATCTGCACCACGTCCGGGTGGGCTTTCTCGATCTCGTCGAACAGGACCACGCAATACGGCTTGCGGCGGACGGTCTCGGTGAGCTGACCGCCTTCCTCGTATCCGACATAGCCGGGAGGCGAACCGATCAGGCGGCTGACCGCGAACTTCTCCATGTACTCGGACATGTCGATCTGGACGATGGCTTCCCGGTCGCCGAAAATGGACTCGGCCAGGGTCTTGGCGAGGTGGGTCTTGCCAACCCCGGTCGGCCCCATGAAGAGGAAGGAACCGATCGGACGGCGCGGATCCTTGAGATCGGCCCGGCTGCGGCGGAGGGCCTTGGCGATGGCCACGGTTGCCTCGTCCTGGCCGATAACGGTATCCTGGAGCTCCTTTTCCAGGTTGAGGAGCTTCTCGGATTCCTTCTGTTCCATCCGCCGGAGCGGAATTCCGGTCCAGTCGCTGACCACATGGAGCATGTCCTCGGCGTCGACCGTGATCCGGGTCTCGGCGCGGGACTTCTTCCAGGCGTCGATCATCTCCTCGCGCTTGGCCCGCAGGCGCTTTTCCTCGTCCCGGAACTTGGCCGCATCCTCAAACTGCTGCTTGCTGATGCAATCCTCCTTGCGGGCGCAGACTTCCTCCACCTTCTTGCCGATTTCCTCGATCTCCGGCGGCCGGTTCAGGGAGTTGATCCGGGCCCGGGCACCCGACTCGTCGAGCACGTCGATGGCCTTGTCCGGAAGGAACCGGGAGGTGATATAGCGCTCGGAGAGGTGGACCGCCGCCTCGAGGGACTTCTCGGTGTAGTCCACCTTGTGGTGCTCCTCGTACTTGGGGGCGATCCCCTTGAGGATCTCAATGGAGTCCTCGACGCTGGGGGCGTCCACCATGACACTCTGGAAGCGGCGGTCGAGGGCGCTGTCCTTCTCGATGTACTTGCGGTACTCGGCCAGGGTGGTGGCCCCGATGCACTGCAGTTCGCCCCGGCTCAGGGCCGGCTTGAAAATGTTGGAGGCGTCCATGGCCCCTTCCGCGGCCCCGGCACCGACGATGGTGTGCAGTTCGTCGATGAAGATGATGACGTTCTTGGAGCGGCGAATCTCGTCCATGACGGCCTTGATCCGCTCCTCGAACTGTCCGCGGTACTTGGTCCCGGCCACCATCAGGGCCAGGTCCAGGGTGATCAGGCGCTTGTCGGCCAGGATTTCCGGAACGATGCCCTTGGCGATTTCCAGGGCCAGGCCTTCCACGATGGCGGTCTTGCCGACCCCGGCCTCCCCGATCAGGACCGGGTTGTTCTTGGTCCGACGGCACAGGATCTGCACCACGCGGCGGATTTCCTGCTTGCGGCCGATGACCGGATCCAGCTCGCCGTTGCGGGCCAGCTCGGTCAGGTCGCGTCCGAAGGCCTTCAAAGCGGGGGTCTTGAGCTCCCGCTTGTCTTCCGGGACACCCATGCCGGCCGGACCGGCCGGGCTCGGCCCGCCCCCGGCGGGTTCGCTGCTCTCCCCGGCAAAGTTCGGGTCGAGCTCGCTGAGAATCTCGTCGCGGCAGCGCTCAATGTCCACTTCCAGGCTTTTCAGGACCCGGGCCGCCACCCCGTCGCCCTCCCGCAGGAGGCCGAGGAGGATATGCTCGGTGCCCACGTAGCTGTGGTTGAGGGACTTCGCCTCCTTGCCGGCCAGGGCCAGCACTTTCTTGACCCGCGGCGTGTAGGAAATGTTGCCGATCGGCTTGGCCGCCGGACCCTTGCCCACCTGCTTCTCCACCGCCGTGCGCACCGTGTCCAGATCCAGCCCCATCTTCTGCAGGACATTCACCGCGACACCCTGGCCCAGGTTGATCAATCCGAGCAGCAGGTGCTCGGTCCCCACGTAATTATGGTGGAAACGGTCAGCCTCCTTGCGCGCCAGGGCCAGCACCTGCTGGGCCCGCGGAGTGAAGTTGTTCATGGGTTCCATATCAATTCTTTTGGTTCGGGTTGGGCATCAACTGGATATTACTAAAATCAAGATCAGGGAAAGACGCAAATTGTTCCCTAATTCTTGTCGCGCGAATACGGTCGCGCTCTTCCGGGGCAATGTCGGAATGGGCCGTGCACTGCACGTGGCCCGGCTGGACTTCCATCGCCAACCGGTCGATCAGGGCCCGGTTTTCCGCGGGCCACATTCCAAAATCAACGGCCAATCTCATCAAACTGAGGAGGTTTACGGCCTCTGCAGAGCTTAAAAGATGCCCATTCCGCAAAATTCCATAGGCCCGGCCGATCTTGTCGAGGACCAGGGACGGTTGTTTTTCCAGCATCAGACCGCGGGCGTTGCTCTCCTGCTCGATGATGGCATGCAGGATGCCGATCAGGCGCTTGAGGATCTGCTCCTCGGATTCCCCGAGGGTCTGCTGGTTGCTGATCTGGAAAATGCTGCCCGTGGCCTCGCTGCCTTCCCCGGTGCTGCCCCGAACGGCGAGCCCCAGCTGGTTCACCATCCGGACCACTTTCTCCATGTGGCCCCGCATGACCAGGCCGGGCAGGTGCAGCATGGCGGAGGCCCGCATTCCCGTCCCGACATTGGTCGGGCAGGCAGTCAGGTAGCCGTAGGTATCCGAGAAAGCGTAGTTGAGATGCTCCTCGATCTGGTTGTCGAGGGAATCGACATCGTCCCAGGTCTTGCGGAAGTTGAAGCCGCTGTGGAGACCCTGGATGCGCAGGTGGTCCTCCTCGTTGACCATGATGGCCAGCCTCTGGGAGGGGGAGACATAAACCCCTGATCCACCCTCGGACTCGATCAGTTCCCGGCTGACCAGCCTGCGTTCCACCAGGACTTGTTTCTCGAGGTCGGTCAGGTCGGAGACATCCAGGAAGACGCCATCCTTGAGGACCGCCAGGGAGGAGAGGCTCTCCACGCAGCGGTCCAGCAAATCCGAGCGCTGGGTGGCGTCCGCCCAGCCGGGAAAGGCCTCGTCGGCGAGGTTGCGGGCCAGGCGGATACGGGTCGACAAGACGATTGGCTCCGGAGCCAATCCCCCGTCCGTCAACTCGGCTTTGGCTTCGATCAGGGGGGTGATAAGCATTGTGATCAGGCCTTGTTAATGGCTTCCCGGGTCTGGTTGATGAGGTCCCTGAGGCGGGCCGCCTCCTCGTAGTTCTCACTCTGGACGGCTTGCTGCAGGTCCGACTCCAACTGGTCCAGGCGGCGCTGGCGACTCAGCCGGGCCAGGGCCTTTTCCGGCACCTTGCCCCGGTGGACGGTGTCCTTGTGCATGTTGGACAACATGGGGTCGAGGATTTCCTTGAAGGTCTCGTAGCAGTGCGGACAGCCAAAGCGGCCGGACTTCTTGAAATCGGCTGGTGTAAAACCGCAGACCTCACACTGCAGGCTTTGGTCGGAAGCCAGGGCAGCCGGAGCCTTGAGGAGAAAGTCGGCCAGGGAGAAGCCTTCCGGATCCGTCACCCCCTGCTTGAAGGGGCAATCCTCACACAAGTCCACCTTGTGGATCTTGTTGTCGATGATCTGGGTCAGGTGGATGGTGGCCGGCTTGGTGCAGTGGCTGCACTGTTCGGGTTTTGCCATACCGCTAAGATAGATCGAATCCGGTGGATTTCCAGTCCAATCCCAGCGATCAGCGAATCATCCGCCCATCCGTGCTGACCTGCTGGTGGAAAGCCTCCAGAAGACGGTGGGTTTGTTCCCCAGGCTTGCCGTCACCAATGACCCGGGTGTCCACGTCGACCACCGGAATGACCTCGGCCGCGGTTCCGGTGAGGAACATCTCGTCGGCGGTCCAGATGTCGTAACGGGTCAGGTTGGATTCCACCCACTTGTAGCCCAGCTCGTCCATGAGATCCAAAACCGCGCCCCGGGTGATGCCCCGGAGGGCGCCGGCGGAAGTGGGCGGGGTGAACCAGGTGTCCTTGTGGCGGATGAAAATGTTGTCCCCGGTGCATTCAGCGACATAACCCTGGTCGTTGAGCATGATCGCCTCCAGGCAGCCGGCCTGGTTGGCATCGGCCTTGGCCAGGATGTTGTTCAGGTAATTCAGGGACTTGACCATCGGGGCCAGGGCGGCGGGGTTGATGCGGCGGGTCGGCGAGGTGATGATCTTCAGGCCGTTGGTGTAGAATTCCTCCGGGTAGAGGGTGATCTTGTCGGCGATGATGATCAACTGGGGGTCGTTGCAGCTGAGGTGGCTCAGTCCGAGCGTACCCACCCCGCGGGTCACCACCAGGCGGATGTAGCCGTCGACCAGCTCGTTGGCGCGACAGGTCTGGCAGACTGCCTCGGCGATTTCCTCGAGGGACCAGGGCAGCTTGAGGAGAATGGCCTTGGCCGATTTCTCCAGCCGGTCGAGGTGTTCCTCCAGCTTGTAGACGCAGCACTTGTAGAGACGGATTCCCTCAAAAATCCCGTCCCCGTAGAGCAATCCATGATCGAAGACGGACACCTTGGCATCAGCCGCGTCCACGAGGTCGCCATTCATGTAGATCTTCATAGAATTCCTTCTCAAAAAGTTAGCAAATGGCCCTACAGTGTCACGACAGCAAAATCAGCCAAGCCAATTTTCCATGGACTTCAGGAAGTCCGTTGTTCCCGCCATGTAACGGATGAAGGGCCCCTGCATTTCCAGTTTCTGCAGGGGAAACGGCTGCTCATCGAGGTAATGGATCGCCACCCCGGCGGCTTCCAGCAGGCAGACCGCGGCGGCGATGTCCCACGGCCGGACCCGCTCGTCGAGCGCGCCGTCGATGCGGCCCAGGGCGACGTAGGCGAGATGGAGGGCGGCGCTGCCGAGGCTGCGCACCCGGTAGTGCTCCATGAGGTATTCGAGCTGGCGGGCCCGTCCCGCCGGCAGGGGGAAGTGAAGCGCCACCATGCCGCCGCGGCGGTCGAAATTTCCCGGCAGGCGGGTGACCTTCCGGCCATTGACCCGCAGGGGCTGGCCCGGACCGCCTTCCAGCAGCTCGCCGGTTCCCCCGTCGAAAATCAATCCGTAGACCGGACGACCCTCCTTGAGGAGGGCCAAAGAAATGGCACAGCAGGGCATGCCGAGGGCGTAGTTGTTGGTCCCGTCAATGGGATCGAGAACCCAGGCGTAGCGGGAATCGAGTTCAACCACCTCGTCCATCGGCACCGACTCCTCGGAAAGAAGCTGGTCCCCGGGGAAGGAGCGTCTCAACTCGGCAAAGAGCTTTTCCGTGATGGCGAAATCGGCAAAGGTCACCCGGGTGTCGTCCGCTTTCCACTCCGAGGAGACCTGGCCCCTCAGGTTGCTGAAGAACTCAGTCTGGTTGCGCAGCGCCACCCGAGCGGCGTTGACACGATGTTTGAGGGCCTTGTCCACCTCGAATCAACGGAATTTGCGCGGGCGGTGTCGCCTCGGTGAATCTGTGGAATCCGGCTTATCCGCGGATTCTGGCTGTGGCTCTTGAATCCGGACCACCGGCCCGGGTTCGGGTGGTGCCGCCTTCGGGGCTTTCGGCTGAGCCGTCGCACGGGTAGTCGACCGGACCGTGGGGACCGGTGGCGGTTCGCTCTTCTCGCGGACCACCGGCTGTTCGATGAGGGTTGCGGTTCCCGCCCGTCCACCTTCGATGTAAACCGGAACCTTTCTCTCCGGCGGTGTGCTCCGGGCCCGGATTTCCGCCTCCCGGATGGCTTCCAGCTCCTGCAGCTGGAGCCTGAGCTGCCGCCGCTCGCTTTCCGAATCGGCCAGGCTCTCGGCGAGGGCCCTGTTTTTGCCGGACAAATCATCAATTTCCCCCTCCAGGAGCGACTTCTGGACATTCAATTCGTTCATGGCCGCCTCGACCTCCGGATCCGCCGCCTTGGCCTGCTCCTGCAGCAACGAGTTTTCCTCCTGGAGGTGGGACCGCTCCTGGACCAGGAGGTCGACCATGCGGCGCAAACCGTCGATCCACGAGCGGTATTCGTCCAGTTCCCCCTGCATCCGGGAGATGGTGTCATCCCGCTCGGCAAGGATCTTGCCCAGGTGGTCGGCCACGTCCTTCCACTGCCCGGCCAGGTCCTCATCCCCGTCCCCTTCGGGACCAAAGTATTCCATCCGTCCATCCACATAGACGGTCTGCCCCTCCGCGTTCCGGAGGGTCAACCGAAACCAGCCGTGGTCCCACTCCAAACCGAACGGCGGAATGGCGGGGGGCACCCGGCGGATCATATTCCCGCTGGAGTCAGCCAGCCAGACCTGCAGCCAGGTTGAATTCCATTCGGAATCCTTGAGTTGGCCCCGCACCGGGAAAAACCAGCCCAGGAGATCCCGGCCGTCCTTGTCCGGATCGTTGTCCCGGTAATCACAGCCCGCCAGCCCGTCAACCTGCTCGGCGGAAAAGTGCACCTGATAGTACAGATCAACCGTCAGTTCCGCATCCGTGACGCCGCCGGCCAGGCGTCCCGCACCCGGTTCCGACTCGACCGGCTGTTCGGTCATCTCCAATGGCGTGTAGTTGAAGCTGCCGGCCAGGACCCAGCCGCTTTGCAGGTCCGGGGCCAGGGCCGGGTCCGCCTCCGTGATCAATCCCTCGAAGATCCAGACCGTCGACTCCTGGCCCGCTGCCGGGAGGCAGACCACAGCCAGGAGGACCGTTAAGAATGACTGGGACAGCGCGCGAAGCATTGGGTTCAGTAAGCCACAGGAGGCCCGTTCCGGCAATCTCTTTAAAAAGGCAGGTCGGGCGGAACGGCCCGGCCGGCGATCCGTGTGCGGACCTGCCCGACATCGAGCCGTATCTGCTCCCTCAGCTCCCCTGCGGAGGAAAAGGTCTTTTCCGGGCGGAGGAAGGCCATCAGGGCCACCTGAACATGGTCCCCCGTGGCGGGAACGCGCGTCGGATCCAGCAAGTGCACTTCCAGCCTCGGGTCGGAGCTTTGCTCCACCGTCGGGCGGAGCCCGTAATTGGCGATCCCCGGCTGGAGCGCGCTGGAATGCGCCATCCGCAGGTAGACCTGGTAGACGCCGAAGCGCGGGGCCACCTCCGGAGACCAGGCCACGTTCAGGGTCGGGAAATCCAGCTGGCGGCCCAGGCCCTTTCCGGCCACCACCTCGCCCTCGACCAGGTAGGGATGGCCCAGCATGGCGGTGACCTCTTCCATACTGCCCTCCACCAGGGCCAGCCGGATCCGGCTGCTGGAGATGGCCATTCCGTCAAGGCTGGCCCGTTTCAGGGCGTGCAACTCCACCCCGGCCTCCGCGGCCGTGTCGCGCAATGTCGTGACATCGCCACTACGACCGGCACCGAACCGGAAATTCTCGCCGACGTGGATACTTTTCAGGGAAGGAAACTGCCGCTGCAGGCCCGGCACAAATTCCGTGGCCTTCTGCATGGCGTAGCGCCTGGTGAACGTCTGGACGAAGACGAAGTCGATCCCGGCCGCGAAAATCTTCTGGATCCGCTGTTCCAGCGGCATCAGGAGCGACGTCGCCCCCTCGGGATGGAGGATCCGGCTGGGATGGGGATCGAAGGTGAGAACCCCGCTGAAATGATGCTCCTCGCGGGAAGCCGCCTCGACCGCCTGGCGCAGGACGGACTGATGGCCGATATGCACCCCGTCAAACATGCCGATGGCCAGGTGGAGGTGTTTTCCGGTGGCCCCGGAGGACTGGAGATCCTCCCGGGAATGGATGGTCAACCGGCTTTCACCCTCCGGGACATCTGGACTGGATACGACGGGGAACACCTTACCCGATGTTGCTCGGAACCGCCTGGTAGGGGGGGATCAGCCAACCCTTGACCTCTTCCATGGGCAATTCCTCAAAACTTTCCAGTTCGATGGAATCCTCGATACGGAAACGCTCGATGTCGGTGCGCCGGAGCTCCTTCAGGTAGGCCCCGCAGCCCACCTTGTGCCCGAGGTCGTTGGCCACGGTGCGGACATAGGTTCCCTTGCTGCAGGAAAGGGTAAACTCCAGGTTCGGGCTTTCCCACTTGTCCAGATTGAAGGAGGCTATGTGGATGAAACGGGGCTCCCGCTCCACCGTCTTGCCCTTGCGGGCCAGCTTGTAGAGGGGGACTCCCTCGATTTTCTTGGCCGAGAACATGGGCGGTGTCTGGTACTGGTCGCCGACGAATTCCTGCATGTATTCCCGGACTTGCTCCTCGCTCAGCTCAGGCACCGGCTTCTCCTCCACCACCTCGCCCTCGGCGTCCTGGGTGGTGGTCTCGATGCCGAAGGAGATGAGCCCCTCGTAGGTCTTGTCGAGGCCCATCAGGTACTGCGACAACTTGGTGGCCTTGCCGACCAGGATGATCAGCAGGCCGGTGGCATTGGGATCCAGGGTGCCGGCATGCCCCACCCTTTTCATCTTCAACTTGTGACGCACCCGGTCGACGACATCGTGGGAGGTTATCCCCTCCGGCTTGTCGATCAGGAGGACGCCTTCGAGATCGCTCTTCTGGCTCATTCGGCCCCTCCGTTCAGTTTGCTGAAGTGCTCATCAAGGGCACTGACCAGACGGGGATACAATTCATCCAGGGGGCATTCCGGATTGAAACCGGCCGCGCAGGCGTGCCCGCCCCCGTTGAATTGCCGGGCCAACTGATCCACCCTGTGGACGGGATCCTTGGCCCGGAAGCTGCCCTTGAGGGATCCGTCGTGCTCTTCGAGCAGGACCCCGATCTCGACGCCCTCGATGGCGCGGGCATAATCCACGAGGCCCTCGGTGTCCTCCTTCTCGGCTCCTGTCGCTTCCCAGGCTTCCTGGTCGATGATGCCGACGCAGGCCCGTCCGTCGCAAAGGTAATGGAAACTGGCCAGGAACCGCTGCAGGAGGGCCAGTTTGGCCGGGCTTTCCTGTTCATAGAGATCGAGGGCGGCCCTGGCCGGGTCGGCCCCCTTCTCCATCAGGTGGCAGCAGATTTCAAAGGTATCCCGGGTGGTCGAGGCAAAGCGGAACTGTCCGGTGTCGGTGGCGATCCCGACATACAAGGCCTGGGCGGCCACCGCGTCCACAGGCAACCCGCCGTCAATGAGGATTCCGCCGAGGATCTCCCCCGTGGCGGAGGCATGCCCGTCAATGATGTTGTGCTTCCCGTACTTGGAGTTGGAAATGTGATGGTCGATGTTGAGGTAGACCTCCGGGTAGGCCTCCTGCAGGATCTGGCCGAGTCGCTTGCGGTCGGCGCAATCGACCGTGATGGCGGTCCGTTCCCGGTCCACGCCTTCCGATGCCTCGAAAAAGGGCGTATCCTGGACAAAGGACTGGCAGTTGCGCGGCACCTTGTGTTCGTTGTAGCAGACCACGTCAAAGCCCATCGCGGTGAGGACGCGGGCCAGGCCGACCTGGGAGCCGATGCAATCGCCGTCCGGACGGACGTGTCCGAGAATGGCCAGCGGCCGCCCCCGGAGGGCGTCGATGGCTTCCATGAATTCCTTGGTGTGTTCGGGGAAATAATGTCCCATGATTCGATTTGCTGGTTCAGTTATCGGGAGTCGGGTCCGGCGGCTGGATATCGCCTTCCAGACCCAGTTCATCGAGAAGCTGGTTCAAGCGTTCCCCGTAATCGGCTCCCTTGTCGTAGATGAATTCCAGATGGGGCAGGTACTTGAGCGTGACCGCCTGTCCCATGTCCCGGCGGATCGATTCATGGAACCTGGCGAAAAAGCGTTCGGCGGCGTCACGGCGCTCGATGTCGCCATGGGTCGAATAGAAGACCCTGGCCGAACGAAGGTTCGGGGCCACGTCGACCGAGAGGATGCTGATGTGGACGGATTGCGCCTTGTAGCGGGTGTGCAGAACATGGCTGATCTCCCGCTTGAGCAGCTCGTTGACTCGAACAACGCGTTGGCCCATCCGTCGGCTAGAGAGAAGGTTTGATCTTCAGGATTTCAAAGACCTCGATGACATCCTTTTCCTGGTAATCATTGAAGCCGTCCAACTGGACACCGCACTCGTAGCCGGCGCGGACCTCGCTGGCGTCTTCCTTGAAACGCTTCAGGGTGGAGATCCGGGATTCCCAGACCAGGTCGCCCTTGCGCATCAGGCGGGCCAGGCCATCGCGCTGGATGCGGCCCTCGGTGACCATGCAACCGGCCACCTTGCCGCGGCCAAGCGGGAAGACCTGGCGCACTTCCGCGGCCCCGATCTTGTTCTCCCGCAAC
>CAJXMX010000150.1 GCA_913056355.1 uncultured Opitutales bacterium | reverse complement strand
GGCCATGACCGATATCGCCGCCATCCAGGATGATGGGGATTACCGCCAGGCCGTCGACGCCATCTGGCGGGACATCGTCCATACCAAGCTCTACCTGACCGGCGGCATCGGCGCCACGCGACACGGGGAATCCTTCGGAGAGGCGTATCAACTTCCCAACGACACCGCCTACAACGAGACCTGCGCCGCCATCGCCCTGGCCAACTGGGCTCACCGGATGTTCCTCCTCCACGGCGACTCCGGCTATGTCGACGTCCTGGAGCGCATCCTCTACAACGGACTCCTCTCGGGAGTCTCCCTCGACGGGAAACATTTCTTCTATCCCAACCCGCTTTCCAGCGACGGGGTGACGCCCTTCAACCAGGGCAGCGCCGGGCGGCAGCCCTGGTTCGGCTGCGCCTGCTGCCCCGGCAACGTGACCCGCTTCGTGGCCTCAGTCCCCGGCATGGCCTACGCCCGTCGGGACCATCACCTCTTCGTCAACCTGTTCGTCAACGGCACCGCCCGCGTCCAGGCAGACGGCCAGCAGGTCGAGATCTCCATGCAGACGGAATACCCATGGCGCGGCGGATTCATGCTCAAGGTCAAGCCCGAACAGAACAGCGTGTCCCTCGCCCTCAATATCCGCGTCCCGGGCTGGACCCGCAACCAGCCGGTCCCGGGCGGCTTGTACCGCTTCGCCGACGACGCCGCCGAACCCCTGACCGTCTCCGTCAACGGTGAGTACGTCGAGCCGGCCATGAAAAACGGATACGCCCGGATCGACCGGGAATGGAGCGCCAAGGACGTCGTCATCGTCAACTTCCCCTTGCCGGTGCGCCGGGTCCTCGCCAATGACCAGGTCGAGGCCGACCGCGGTCGCGTCGCCCTCCAGCGCGGCCCCATCGTCTATTGCCTCGAACAGGCCGACAACCCCGCCCTCGATATCCCCCGCTTCGTCCTCGATCACCAGTCCCCCGTCCATCCCGCCTGGATGCCCGACAAGCTCGGCGGCATCATGCAGCTCAATATCCCCTCCACCCACGGCCGCTCCGCCGCCACCGCCATCCCCTACAACGTCTGGGCCAATCGCGGACCCAATACCATGGAGGTCTGGTTGCGCAGTGGGGTCGGACCTCCCGATGCCACTCATTATCAGTAAGTTAACATATTTTAAACCCGCTGGAAGAGCCTTATAGAAGCGTTTTTCCGCCCAATTCGGCATTCCTAAGCTGGGAGCACCCGGCTAAAACCGCCCAATAAGGCCCGAAAAGTACTGTATAAGCGCTCCAGCAAGGGGATTATTCGGCACAAGTGGTTACAGGCAAATGACTTGGGGAGGTCCGACCCCAATCACAACCCCAATCACAACCTCGGGACAAAATAATGAATGGTCGTTCATTCAAAGGCTTGACAGGACCTGCCATCATGAATGATCGTTCATTCATAATCGTATGAAAGGAAAGCGAGAACCGATGAAAGGAATTTATGTAGTGAGCGCCCTTGCGGGGTGCCTGGGGATAATGCTGGGCGGCTGCGCGAAATCGGCGCAGGCGCAGGGATCCGGGCAGCGACCGGCACCGGTGGTAAGCGTGGTGAAGATGGTGCCGGAGGAAGTGACGCTGACAAGGGAGCTGCCTGGACGGACGGTACCGTACCTGGTAGCGGAGGTGCGGCCGCGGGTAAACGGGATCGTGGAGGAGCGCCTTTTCGAGGAGGGCAGTCATGTGGAAGCGGGGCAGCCGCTGTACCAGTTGGACGACGCCCTGTACCGGGCGGAGTACGAGCGGGCCAAGGCGGCGGTGGAAGCGTCGCGGACGGCGGTGGAGCTGAAGCGGATCAACGCCGAGCGGACGACCCAGCTGTACCAGTCCAACGCGGTAAGCCAGCAGGAATTTGACAATGCGACATCGGGGCTGCGGCAGGCGGAAGCGGAGTTGGCGGTGGCGGAAGCGACGCTGGCCAGCGCCAAGGTGACCCTGGACTACAGCCTGATCGCGTCCCCCATCACCGGGCAGATCGGCAAATCGTCGGTAACCAAGGGGGCCCTGGTCACCGCCAACCAGTCGGACCCGCTGGCCACGGTCCAGGAGCTGGACACCATTTATGTCGACTTGAACCGGTCCAGCCGGGAACTTCTGCAATACCGCAAAGCCCTCTCGGAGGGGATTTATGCGGATGCCGAGCTGCCGGTGACCATATTGCTGGAAGACGGCACCCCTTACGAGCACAAGGGGAAAGTGGCCTTCACGGACGTGACGGTGGACCCGACGACGGGAAGCTTCACCCTGCGGGTGGAAGTCCCCAATCCGGACCAGTTGCTGTTGCCCGGGATGTATGTCCGGGCGGTGATTGGAGAAGGTGTCCGGGAGCAGGCCATCCTGGTCCCGCAGAAAGCCGTCCAGCGGGATCCCTCGGGACGTACCAGCGTAATGGTGGTCCGGGACAACAACACCGTGGAGCACCGTTCGATTGTGACCGGCCAGTCGGTCGGCAACAAGTGGCTGGTCACGGGAGGGCTCCTGCCGGGTGACCGCGTAGTGGTCGATGGACTACAGAAAATCCGCCCGGAAATGACGGTTCAGGTCGGAACGGCCGGGGCCGGGACAGCCGAAGAGTCCCCCGAATAAGGAGGCAGAACGATGGCACGTTTCTTTATCGACAGGCCCATTTTCTCATGGGTCGTGGCCCTGATCATCATGATCGCGGGCGGGCTGGCGCTGACCCGGCTGCCAATTTCCCGCTACCCCACCATCGCCCCCCCGGCGGTGACCATCAGTGCGGTCTACCCGGGCGCCTCGGCCAACGTGGTGGAAGATTCCGTCACCCAGATCATCGAGCAGAACATGACCGGGCTGGACGGCTTGATCTACCTCTCCTCGGCCAGCGAGGCCAGCGGCCTGGTGCAAATCACCCTGACCTTCGAGACCGGCACCGACCCGGACATCGCCCAGATCCAGGTGCAGAACAAGCTGCAGTCCGTAACGTCGCTCCTCCCCTCCATCGTGCAGCAGCAGGGAGTCACGGTCTCCAAGTCGGGGGAAGGCTTCCTGATGGTCATCGGATTCGTCTCCGAGGACGGATCGATGGATAGGAATGACATCACGGACTACCTGGTGGCCAACGTCTCGGAGCAGATATCCCGGGTCGACGGCGTCGGCAGTTCGCGTGTTTTCGGCTCCCAGTATGCGATGCGGATCTGGCTGGATCCCCACCTGCTGGAGACCTATAGCCTTTCCGTAAGCGAAGTCATCGGATCCGTGCAGGCCCAGAACCAGCAGGTCTCGATCGGACAGCTGGGCGGCACGCCCGCAAAGGACGGACAGCAGATAAATTTCACCATCGACACCAAGGGACGCCTGCAGACTCCTGAGGAATTCCGTGAAATTGTCATCCGCAGCAACCGGGACGGTTCCAGCCTCAAGCTGGGCGACATTGCCCGGGTCGAGTTGGGGGCCGAGGATTACGGATTCCAGTCCTTCCTCAGCGGAAAGCCGGCCGGCGGGATGGCGGTCTCCCTCGCCTCCGGGGCCAACGCCCTGGAGACAGCGGCCCGGGTCAAGGACCTCGTGAACGAGTTGGAGCCCTTCTTTCCGGAAGGCCTCCATGCGGAGGTGCCGTTCGATAACACTCCCTTCGTCGAGGTGGCCATCGAGGGGGTCCTGCACACCCTCCTTGAAGCCATCGTGCTGGTTTTCCTGGTCATGTTCCTCTTCCTGCAGAACTGGCGGGCCACGCTGATCCCGACCATTGCCATTCCGGTGGTCCTGCTGGGCACCTTCGGGTTGCTGTCGGTGCTGGGCTTTTCCATCAACATGCTGACCATGTTCGCCATGGTGCTGGCCATCGGACTGCTGGTCGACGACGCCATCGTGGTGGTGGAAAACGTGGAGCGCCTGATGAGCGAGGAGGGGCTGAGCCCGAGGGAGGCGGCCCGCAAGTCGATGGACCAGATCACCGGGGCCCTGGTCGGCATCGGGGTGGTGCTGTCAGCGGTCTTCGTCCCGATGGCCTTCCTCGGCGGATCCACCGGGGTCATCTACCGGCAGTTCTCGGTAACCATTGTCTCCGCCATGGCGCTCTCCGTTTTCGTGGCCATCTTCTTCACTCCCGCCCTCTGCGCGACCATGCTCAAACCCATCCCGAAAGGGCACCATATCAAGGAGAAGGGCTTCTTCGGCTGGTTCAACCGGACCTTCGACAAGGCCAACGCCGGGACGCAGAAGGCGGTCGGCGGAATCATCGGCCGGAGAAAACGGTTCTTCGCGGTGTTCCTGGTCATCGCCGGCCTGATGGCTTTCCTTTTTCTGCGGATGCCAACCAGCTTCCTGCCGGACGAGGACCAGGGATCCCTCTTCACCCAGATCATCGGCCCGGTCGGCTCCACCCAGGCCCAGACGCTGGAGGTGATCGACAAGGTCAACAGGTACTTCCTCGAACAGGAAGGCGACGTGGTTGAAGATGTCTTTGCCGTGCAAGGCTTCAGCTTCGCCGGACGCGGCCAGAGCAGTGGAATGGCCTTCGTCACCCTCAAGGACTGGAGCCAGCGGGAAGACAAGGGCCAGGACGTGAAGTCCATCGCCGCCCGGGCCAACGCCTACTTCAGCTCCATCAACGAGGCCATCGTGGTCGCCTTTGCACCGCCGCCGATTACCGAACTGGGCACCTCGACCGGCTTCGCCCTTTACCTGAAGGACAATGCCGGGCAGGGACACGAGGCGCTGATGGAGGCCCGCAACCAGTTGCTGGGCCTGGCCGCCCAGGATCCGAAGCTGGCCAATGTCCGGCCCAATGGCATGGAGGACACCCCGCAGCTACGGGTCGAGATAGACGATGAAAAGGCCGCCGCAATGGGACTTTCCATCGCCGAAATCAACCGCACCCTCGGCGTCGCCTGGGGCGGCCTCTACATTGACGACTTCATCGACCGGGGCCGCGTCAAGCGGGTCTACATGCAGGCGGAGGCGCCCTTCCGGATGCTCCCGGAGGACTTCCAGCACTGGTCGGTCCGGAACTCGGAAGGGAAAATGGTTCCCTTCACCAGCTTCGGGAGCACCTCCTGGACCTATGGTTCCCCGCGCCTGGAACGCTACAACGGTGTAGCCGCGCTGCAGATACAGGGCCAGGGGGCCCCCGGTGTCAGCAGCGGCGAGGCCATGCTCGAGATGGAGAAGCTGGTCGACCGGCTTCCGGGCGGATTCGGTATTGAATGGACCGCTACATCCTACCAGGAGCGGCAGGCCGGCGGGCAGACCAACCTGCTCTACATCCTCTCGCTGACCATCGTTTTCCTGGCCCTGGCCGCCCTCTACGAGAGCTGGACCATTCCCACCGCGGTGCTCCTGGCGGTGCCACTGGGGATTCTCGGGTCCGTGGTGGCCAACAACCTACGCGGCCTCGAGAACGACGTCTATTTCCAGGTGGCCATGCTGACCACGGTCGGCCTGACCAGCAAGAACGCGATCCTTATTGTCGAGTTCGCCACCATGAACCTCAGGAACGGGATGCGCCTTCTGGAAGCGACCCTGCACGCCGTGCGGGACCGGTTGCGGCCGATCCTCATGACCTCCCTCGCCTTCGGGCTGGGGGTCGTCCCCCTGGCCACCGCCAGCGGGGCCGGTTCCGGGGCGCAGAAAGCCATCGGCACGGGCGTCCTCGGGGGAATGCTGATCGGGACCACCCTCGGCATTTTCTTCGTGCCTCTGTTCTTCTTCGTCATCGAGCGCCTCTTCATTCGCAAGGAAGGAGCCCACCACCATGAATAAGCAGTTCATTACAATTTCCTGCCTGTCCGTTGTCCTGTCCCTGAGCGGCTGCATCTCGATGCAGCCGGAGGTTCCCGAGGCCGACGCCGGAATCGGCCAGGACTGGTCCCCGCCGGGACCGGTCCAGCCGTCCGGCGCGGCCGAGGGGACTCCACTCGGTGAAATAGCGAACATCGGCTGGCGGGATTTCTTCAGTGATCCCAACCTGGTTGAGCTGATCGGGCTGGCCTTGGACAACAACCGCAACCTGCGCACGGCCGCCCTCAATGTCGAGCGGGCCCGCGCCCAGTACCGGATACAGCGGGCCGACAAGCTTCCCTCGATCGGGGGCAACGGCTACCTGACCCGGCGCGGAGGAGACGGACAAGTCAATGTCGAGCTCTACACCGCGGAGTTGGGACTGGCTTCCTACGAGGTGGACATGTTCGGCCGGGTGGCCAGCCTCAGCGAGGCCGCGCTCAACCGCTACCTGGCCACCGAGGAGGCGCGGACCAGCGCCCAGCTGAGCCTCATCGCCGAGGTGGCCAACGCCTACATGACCCTCGCCGCCGACCGCCAGCTGCAGCAGCTGGCCAGCTACTCCCTCGACCTATACCAGGAAGAGCTGGCCCTGACCCAGCGCCGTTTCGAGCTGGGGGCGGTTTCCTCCCTGGACCTCAACCAGGCCCGGACCATCGTCGCCAACGCCAAGGCGGAGGTGGCCCTTTACGACGGCCAGGTGGCCCAGGATATCTCCGCCCTCAACCTGCTGGTCGGAGCCCCGGTCCGGCCGGATCTCCTGCCCGAGGATTTTTCTCCCGCCACCGCGGGACTGGATGCCCTCCCCTCCGGAATGCCTTCACAGGTGCTCCTGCGGCGGCCTGACATTCGCCAGGCGGAGCTGCAGCTGCTCGCCGCCAACGCCAACATCGGCGCCGCAAGAGCCGCCTTTTTCCCGTCCATCACCCTGACCGGCAGCTACGGCTCCACCAGCGTGGAACTGGACGATCTCTTCAGCAGCGGAACCGATGTCTGGAGCTTCATGCCCGCGATCAACATCCCCATTTTCCAGGGCGGCCGCCTGCGGGCCAACCGCGATGTCGCCTACGCCGACCGGGATATCGCCCTGGCCGGCTACGAGCAGTCGATCCAACGGGGCTTCAAGGAAGTTTCCGATGCGCTGATCCTGAGGCGGACCCTGGCTGACCGCCGCACTGCCCTTGAAGAACTGGTCTCCGCAGCGGAGGATACCCAGCGGCTCTCGGAGGAACGGTATCATGCCGGACAGGACAGCTACCTGATCCTGCTCGACGCCCAGCGTACGCTCTACGCCGCACGGCGTGCCCTCGTTCAGGCCGGACTGAGCGAGCAGGCCAACCTCATTAACCTTTACAAAGTCCTCGGGGGAGGTTGGAAGGAGCAGTCATGAGCACCCCTGATACGGACAATTCCCGACCCACCGACCACGCCGAGGCCCAGCGCAACAGGATCCTCGACGCTGCCCGTCAGTGCTTTATCGATTACGGTTTCCATGCCGCCAGCATGTCCCGGATCGCCGAGACGGCCGGCATCAGCCAGGGCCTTGCCTACCGGTATTTCAAGAACAAGAACGCCATCATCCTGGCCATCATTGAACGCCAGCTCAACGACCGCCGGCTCCTCATCGACCAGATCAAGACCTCCGGACAATACCTGCAAAGGATCCTCGACTGGCTGCTGGACCCCGCCAAGGTCAAGCCCAACACGATGGATCCCGTCCTCTTCCTCGAGATGAGTGCCGAGGCCAGCCGCGACCCCGAAGTCAAGCAGGCCCTGCTCCACGCCGACAGCCAGTACCGAGCCGACTTCTATCGACAGATGCGGAAGTTCGCCGCCGAGGCCGGGAAGTCCATCAGTGACGAGGAACTCGAGACCCGCTTCTTTGCCCTCCAATGCATCATCGAGGGGGTCTTTATCCGCAACGTCCGCCAGGAGAAAAAATCCAAGGAGCTCAACCGCTACGCCGCACAGTTCATCACCAAATTGCTGACGGTTTAAGATGGCATGGGGTCGGACCTCCCCAAGCAGTTGTTATCCAATGCTTTGTCGAAAATTTTTGGGTGGATTTCACGGTTAAACAGCCGTTTTGCCGGCAAAAAACAGCCCTCCACGAAAAACTTAGCTGCCGAAATCAACCCTGAAAACAGTCGAATAAGAGCTCAAATGGGGTAATTTCCCAGGCTTAGTTGTTAAAGAAGAACAACTTACGGAGGTCCGACCCCATTCACCACCTCCCCGCCCTGGAAGCGGAGCATTTTCCCCTCGATCAGGGCCATGGCGACCTTGTGGCGGGCGCGCTCCAGGATGCGGCCGAAGGTGGCCCGGGAGATACCCATTTTCTCACCGCCCTTGGCGTGGTGGAGCCCGAGCAGGTCGGCCAGGCGGATGGCTTCCAGCTCATCCAGGGTGAGCCGGATTTCCTCGAGTCTGATGGAGGGAATCCCCCGCGGCTTGAAGATGGTGACACTCGGATCCAGGTCTATGTAGCGGCATTTGGTGGGGCGCATGGGGGAATCAGGATAACGGTTCCAGGATGTGGGTTTGCTTTCCGGCTGCCAGGTCCCGGGGATTGAGTTCCAGGTACTCCAGGGCTTCTTCAAGGCAGTTGAAGTGGTTGACGATAATTCTGGAGGGATAGTGGAAGATCGAGAGGATCCCGAACCCGATATCCTTACGCGGGTCTGGAATCACCCGGATGACCCGGGCCACCCCGGCCAGGGCAATTTTCTGCATGACCTCGGCCACGAGGCTGGAACAGGCGAAGTCCATTACTTCCATCCCGGAAAGGTCACACAGGACGGTGAAGTCCTGCGGCAGGGGCCGGAGCAAATCCGGGAGAACCTGGTTCAGCCGATGGATGTGTTCCGGCTCCACCAGCCCCTTGAAATTCGCGTATAACAGCCCCTTCTCCGAATTGCTGCTGATCTCGATCATGACAGGCTTAATTATGGGCATATGCTTATATAAAGGTCAAGCGGCAACCTGGATGGTGGACCGACCGGGAGGGATCATTCCTCCCCGAAGAGACGCTCCATCGCAGCCTGGAAGCGGGGATTGTCGGCCGCCGCCCCATAGACGGCATCGGTCCGTCCCTCGCGGAGGCACCAGGCATGGTAGAGGCCGATGAAGGAAAAGAAGGCGTTGATGGAGATCTGTCCGCTGTGCCAGCGGAGGGGAGCGTCCCCGGAATTGGCGGCGTAGATCGATTCCGGCATCCCGACCAGGGGCTGGAGGAGATGGAGGCGGCGCAGGGCTGCGAGGAAGCCGGCCAGGGAATCGGGGTCGATGCTCCCGGCCATGGCAGCGTAATGAGGGGCCACCCAGCCGCCGGCCGTACCCGGCGGACCGCCGGGCGGGCGGACCCCGGTGGTCAGGTAACGGGCGTTGCCAAAGGCGTCGATCACTTCCACGTAGCTCAAGCCGTAAAGGCCCTCATCGTCGGCCAGGCTGCCGGGGAATTGGGCGGGAAACCAGTTCCGCTGGTCCTCAAGCATCCCGCGGCGCAGCTCCGGCCAGTTGACGCCATGGCAGTCCTTCCCGGAATCCAGGGCGAAGGGCCGGGCGAAGAGGCCGGCCAATTCGGCGATCATGCCGACCCCCTCATGGACGGGGACCACATCCATGACAAAGAGCGCCCGTTCGGGATTCTTCAGGAGGGCGCAGAGCTGCACCACGGC
Organism: uncultured Opitutales bacterium; assembly: GCA_913056355.1. Taxonomy (GTDB): domain Bacteria; phylum Verrucomicrobiota; class Verrucomicrobiia; order Opitutales; family Oceanipulchritudinaceae; genus Oceanipulchritudo. Next base: position 1,101 of record CAJXMX010000150.1, on the reverse strand, counting down.
CCCTTCGCCGTCCCACGAGGACCAGTCATGAAAAAACAACGACAAATCCTTTTCGTACCCATGGGCGACCCGGCCTCTCCGGTTGATCAGGGCCTCCCAGTCGACAGCGTCGATAAATCCGAGGATTTCAGCCTCTTCATCGGGCCGGTCCAGGATGTCCGCGGCCAGCAGGGCGGAGACCAGAGCCAGCGAGGTGTCGACCGTGGACCACTCGTGCGGTTCCCCGGCAGCCAGCCAGTGGGGAAGGACACCCTTGTGGACGGGAACCGCGGCCAGGGCCTCGATACTCTTGCTGAAAACCGCTTCCGCGGCCCGGCGGTCAAGGATTCCACAATCCTCTGCCACGGCAGCCCCGAGGGCCTGGAATGCGGTGGCCGGAACGGAGTCGAAACGTCCGGCCTCCCTGTGGGTATGGTCGCGGGTCAGGCCGCTGTCGGAATCAAAGCCCCGCAGCAGGGAGGCGTAGGTGGTGACCAGGGCATAGAGCAATTCGTCCGCAACGAGAGCCTCGGGAAGCTCGAGCAGGAGACCAAAGGCATCAACCTCCACCCGGGTGGGCGACTCGGCGACCAGGACCAGTTCCTTGACCCGGGACAGGGAAGCGGGATCGCTGATGAAAAATGGTATCTCTTCAAACCCGGGACCCCAGCTATTCTCAATGGTCCACTCCTTGAGGACGGCTCCCTTGTTGTCCTTGACCTGGACCTTGATCTTGCCACTTCCCCGCAAGCGGACGTAACAGCCATTCACTACCGGCTGCCACTGCCGTTCGACAAGGGAGGAGAGCGGACGGGTAAAATCCATGACCAGGTCCCGTTCCTCAAAGGTTTGGCTGGTGGACCAGGCCCGTCCGGCCCAGGAATCCCCGGGTCGGCCGGAAGCGGTCAGGAGCAGGGTTTGGTCCGGCGTCGTCTCATGGCTCCACTCCCCTTGCCCTCCGCCGATGTCCATGCGCTGGCCGGCCAGTCGGCCCTGGTCAAGGTATTCGCCGTTGCCCGGGTCAGACGGATCGGGCACAGCGGACCAGGAAAAATCGTCGACCAGCTGGGGGACGGTTGTTCCATTATCGGTATCCACCTGCCCGACCAAGGGAAAGGCCTG
>CAJXMX010000149.1 GCA_913056355.1 uncultured Opitutales bacterium | reverse complement strand
TCGCTCGGCGCTTACAAAGCCCGGATGGAGGGGCGACCGGCCTTTAAAAAGGCCCTCGCCGGCCAGCTTGCCGATACAGTCCCAGCAGGCCATCTCGATCATGGCCAGGGCGGTCATCTCCAGCTCGTGGGCCACCCCGAAATCGAGCAGGGTGATCCTCCGGTAGAGGGCCTCGATGTCGTGCACCTCGTGGCCCACGATGTGGCGACGGATGTCCTTGAAGTATGCCTGCAGGGTGTGGGTCTTGCCGAGAATCCGGGATTCGCCGACCCCGGTGGTCCCGTCCTCCAGGGTGAGGACGATATAGCTCAGGTTGCGCCAGGGGGTTCCAAGGACAAAGGTCTCAAATTGGGTGATTTTCATAATGTTATCAGCGAGGTTCATCGTTCAATAGGCAATAGCTCAAAGCGTCCCTTCTCCCCTCCCTGCCGGGAATCGCTCCAAGGCTCGCGGTCCGAGACGTGGAGGACGATCCGCCGGTAGTCGGTCAGCGGGACCTCGTCCTGGTCCCGGACCTCGAGGATCAGGTGCAGTTCCCGGTTGCGGGCCCCGGTTGGCACCGTGAGGGAAACCTGCGGGGCGTCATTGCCCTGCAGGACCACCTGGCCGGGATAAGTGCCCGCCTCCTCGTAGATCCACCAGTTGAAGGCCAGGGCGTCACCGTCAGCATCACTGCTAGCCGAGGCGTCGAAGCTGAGTGCCGCTCCCGGCGTGACCCGGACATGGATAATATTGTCCGATGCATCCCCATCGACGGCCGCCAGCGGATGGTGGTTGGCCCCGTCGAATGGCATCACGCACCAATCCATCCGGACCTGGAAATCGGCATACATGGCGGACCGGAACCTCCAGACCGGGACGTAATCGCCCTCCCAGGTCTTTCCGTCGTCCGGATTGGTCCAGACATCACTGGCTTCGCGATAGGTATAAAAGGGAGCCATCCGCTCCTCATCCGGGCGGATATCCCCGTGACGGGACCAGAAGCATGCCACCTTCTCCCGCGTAAACCGTCCGCCCCAGCCGCCCCAGTGGGGATGGTCGATGTCGAAGAGCCCGGCGTTGACCAGGCCCATCCAGGGGATGGTCCCGCCGCCTTCCATGAAGCCGGGATTGCCGCCGGGACGAAAAAGCCGGTCCGGATACATTGCTCCCAAGGGGCCGTGGTTTTGCTGCACATGCTCGGCCGTCCAGTCGGCCTGGCCCCGGGTCGAGTAAGCATACGGCTTCCAGAAGTGCGGCCCGAGGTTGATGCCGGCCTCCCCGGCCTTTCCGCCCGGTCCGCCGTAGGCATAGGTCTGGTAGTTGGAACGGATCCAGTGGATCTCCGGAAACTCGCTGGTGATCCAGGCCCCGGCATTGTCCTGGGAGCCGTTCTCGAAGACCCGCAGCTTGTCCACCGCCTGCCTCAACTCATGGGCGGGACGCGTGGTCTTGATCACATACAGGGCCTGGGCCAGCGTGTTGGACCCGGCGTTGATGACCACCCAGATTGGACGCGAGTCCTCACGGTCGATGGCCTCGATGATCAGGCGTGCCCCCTCGCTGGTTTTCCCTTCTCCGACATCGGCAACGCCATAGCCCGGTTGGCCGCTCCGGACAATGGAATGCAGGTAGGCGGCCGATGGATATCCATTCGCATGGAGAGCGAGATTTGGATACACTTCTGCGTAGGCATCGATCAGCTCGTGGAACAGCTCCGGATGGACGTGGTTCTTGTAGGGATCCTCGCGACCGGGACGCAGGAACTTGCCGGTCACGGCGATCAAGCCCTCCAGATCGAAGGAGTCACTGCAGACCAGCATGTGGATCATTTGCTGGATCTCGTCCGGCTCGTTGCCCATGTCAGCGCAGATGATCAGGCGGGTTCTTTCGGCTTCAAGAATTGGGCTTAGAACAAGAAAGAGCAGAAGGGGTAGCCAGTATGATTTCATTTTAGAAAGTATTATGTCTGATATTCAAACGGAACATCTCATATATGAAATATAACTCGCTATTTAATGCAGTTATTGCAATGCAATTCAGGACATGCACTACCCTAAAATGCGCACATGGATAAGTATCCTGGCCCTGGTTTCCGGCACCTGGCTGAAGGCGGGAAGCTACCGGAACCCCATCATCACCGGCTTTGCCCCGGATCCCAGCATTTGCCGGGTCGGGGAGGACTACTACCTGGCCAACTCCTCCTTCGTGATGGTGCCGGGCGCCCCAATCTACCACAGCAAGGACCTGGTCAACTGGGAGCTGGCCAGCTACGCCTTCCCGGCGGAGGAGGGCCCCTTCACGGTCGCCGGACGGGGAACCAACTCGGGCGTCTGGGCCCCCACCCTGCGCTACCATGAAGGCACCTACTACCTGATCGTGAAGAACCAGGCCATGCGCCAGCACATCCTGACCACGGCCAGCAATCCCCGCGGCCCGTGGTTGCCCGCGGTGGCCATTCCGGACTGGGACGACGGCATCGATCCGGACATCTTCTTCGACGCGGACGGCAAGGTCTACCTGACCAAAACCATCGAGGACGGGGAGACCACCCGCTTCCCCTGCCAGGAGTACGACCTCGCGGCCAACCGCCTGGTCGGCGAGCCACGTTACCTCTGGAACGGTTCCATCCATGAATTCGAGGAGGGCCCGCACCTGTATCGAATCGGCGACTACTACTATATCATTCTCGCCGAGGGCGGCACCTGGAACCACCATCGCGCGACCGTGGCGCGGCGTCCGGTCAGGGAAGGCCTGGGCCATGCCCCGGAAGACTGGGAACCCTCCCCCTACAATCCGCTCCTGTTCAATGATCCCTCCGTGCCGCAGGAGATCAACACCACCGGGCACGCCGACCTGGTCCAGGACCACGCCGGCAACTGGTGGGTGGTCTTCCTCTGCAACCGCCGCCAGCCCCAGCCCGACCTCGGTCGGGAAACCTGCCTCGCCCCGGTGGAGTGGATCGACGGCTGGCCGGTGGCCAACAAGGGGGAATACATCACCCTGAATATGGAAGGACCGACCCTGCCGGTGGTTCCGGTGCCCGCTGCTCCCGTTCGGGACGAATTTCAAAAGGACAGTCTGGACCTGGAATGGAACTTCCTGCGCGAGGATCCCAAAGGCGCCTGGTCTTTGACCGAGCAACCCGGATCGCTGGTCCTGCGTGGGAAGGAGGGCAACCTGGCCAGTCTGGAGGCCATTGCCTGGGTTGGGCGCCGCCTGCGCCACAAGGAGGTACGCATCGCCACGCAGCTTGACTTCCTGCCCGCAGTCGAGGGAGCCACGGCCGGCCTGAACATTTTCTCACGGGACATCGACCACCTCGAATGGGCGGTTTCCCGCCGGGATGGCCGGCGCCAGCTGATCGCCCGTAAGGATTCCGACCGGATCATCGGAAAGTGGCCCATCGACCTGCCCGGTCCCGTCAGGCTGGAAGCGATTGTCCAGGATGAGATGGTTTACTTGCGCGCCTCCCTCGATGGCGGCAAGACCTGGAAGACCTACCTCGCCGACGCCGTGCCCAACCTCTTCGGCTATCCGGGCTTCGCCGGCATTTATGTAGGCCTGCATGCCACCGGGAACGGACGCGAAGTGCCGGAGCCGGCCGTCTTCAACTGGTTCGAATATGAGGGCGATCCGGCGCACATGGAGCTGCCGCGCCCCAAGCCCCAGGTAGTGCCGGTCTACGGCAACGAAAGGGTCGAGGCCGAGCACGCCACAGTCAAGGAAGGCCTGCAGGCCGGTCGATGCTCGGAGGGCGGCTCCATGATCAACGGATCCGATCCGGGGGATTACCTTCTCTTCCAGGAAGTGGTCTTCACCCGACCGGTGAACCGGGTCCGCATCCGCTTCTCCACGGAAAAGCCGGGCACCATCCTGGAGCTGCGCCGTGGCGGTCCGGACGGTCCACTGCTGGCCTCCATCGAGTTGCCCGACTCCGGAGGCTGGCAGGCCTGGGACAGCGTCGAGGCTCCGGTTGAGGCACTTTCCGGGACTATGGCCTTGTGCGTGGTCTATCGCGGAAAAAGCGACCGGCTCGGCAACATCAATTACCTGGAGTTCTTCACGGAATGACAAAGGGAACAAACGGCGGCTTCCAAAACCGGCCACGGGGGAAAGCGTCATGAAAAATCAACGACAAACCGGCAGAAGGAATTTCCTCAAGCAGGTGGCCGCCACATCGGCCCTGGCCCTCTCCCCTGCTGCAAGCATGGGGGCGGGACTGAAAACACAGGATACCGGCTCGAAGAATACGGAGTGGCGCAACCGCCAGCACGGGATGGAATACCGCCAACTGGGCCGCACGGGCTTCATGGTCTCAGCCATGGTCATTGGAGGAGGCGGACTCAATCCCGACCGCTACCAGTTTGTCGCCCGGGCCATTGAGCGGGGAGTGAACTACATTGATACCGCCTCGCGGTACGGCCGCGGCCGGAGCGAGGAAGGAGTTGGCAAGGTCATCGAGATGGCGGGACGCGACAAGCTGTTCGTCACCACCAAGCTGAGCGAATTCACCCCCTTCCTGGACGACCTGTGCATGGAAATAATGAAGTCGCTTCCCGGCGAAAAGCAGGAGGCCATCCGCAGAAAGGCAAAGAATCGGATCGCGGAGCTGGGCGTGATGCGTCCGGGTTACTACTTCCGCTTCTTCCCCCCGCAGGATGAGGAAATTGAGCAGGGACACCAGACCCATGTCATCCGAAAGGAATACGCCCGGCAGAAAAAATGGAAGTCGCAGATCCAGACCGAGATGGAACGCATCCTCCAACGCAGCCTGGCCCGCATGGGCACGGACTACGTCGACATCCTGATGTGCCCGCACGGGGCGCGCCTGCCCGAGGAACTGGAGGACGAGACCATTCCCGAAATCCTGGAAACCTTCAGGAGATCAGGCAGGATCCGCCACACCGGTCTGTCCATTCATTCGGATGTCCCGCGCAACCTGGTGAAGGCCGCCGACCTTGGCCATTATGACGTGGCCATGGTGGCCTACAACATCGTCAACCAGTCCGGCATGGACATGCCCATTGTCCACGCCACCACAAAGGGCATGGGCATCATCGCCATGAAGGCGGCATCCGGAGTCCATCCACCCGCCAACTGGAATTGGGAAGTACCGGCCTGGCGGATCGAGAAACTCAACAAAGCCATCCCCGAACCGATGAAGACGCCCGTCAAGGCCTACCTCTGGGTCCACCAGAATCCGCGGGTGGCCGGAATGATCTCGGCCTTCGAATCGGAGGAGATGATCGAGGAGAACCTGGCCATTATCGGACGCCGGGTAAAACTGGAGATGGTTTGATAAAAACTGGGCAAGCCAGCTTCATTTGATGATTCCCAAACCAATCAGGGCAGCAGCCCGGCCTCCTCGTGGATCCGGTGAAGCTCGTCGGCGGATAATTTCAGGAATTCCCGGTCGTAGGTCATGAGCCCGTTGATCTCCCCCTCCACGTCCGTGGTCTGGGTGTAGACCCCCGCGGCGATGCCCGCTTTGCGCAGCAGGCCCAACTCTCGGGCCGTTCGTTCGTAGCGTTGCCTGTACGCTTCAAGATTCTCCGGCAGCCCGCCGTAACCCCAGTTGTCCTTTTCGGTGTCCCAGAGATGTCCCTCGACCGGGAAGCCGTGGCCGCCGAACTCGCCGACCACCTTGATGTAGTTGTCAAACAATGACACATTTAGGGGAAAAGCCGGATCCGGGTAGTGGTGCTCATCGGCCACATCCCCCACCGGGAAGAAATTCCCCCCGCTGGCGATGTTGAGCAGGCGGGTCGGGTCGTACTCCTCGACAAAGCGGCCCACCTCCATGCTGCGGTGCTGCCCCCAGCGCTCGTTGAAGGGGGTCCAGAGGATCACGCTCGGATGGTTGAACAGGTCGTCGATCATCCCCTTCAACTCGGCCATATACTGCTCATGCGCCCAGTCCGGCCAGTCGGCGTCAACTGGATCGCCCGGCCTCCAGGCATTGGGACGGGACTCATCGGGGACATAGCTATCATCGAGCATGGCCAGCTTTTGCCACTTGGGCCATTCGTTGGGCCCCACCCCTCCGGCCACCTGGTCCTGCCAGACCAGGATCCCCAGCCGGTCCGCATGGTAATAATAGCGACGCGGCTCAACCTTCTTGTGTTTGCGCAGCATGTTGAAGCCGGCCGCCTTGAGGAATTCCAGTTCAAAGACCATCGCCTCGTCGGCCGGGGGATTGAGAAACCCGTCCGGCCACCAGCCCTGGTCCAGGGGGCCGTATTGAAAAAGTTGCTCGCCGTTGAGGGTGATCCGCCAGTGACCAGCCTCGTCCCGGCTCCTGCCGACAGTCCGGAAGCCGGCATAGGACTCCACCTCGTCGAGTACCTTGCCGCGCGCATCCAGCAGGGAAACGGCCAGACGGTACAGGCGGGGTTTTTCCGGCGACCAAAGCTCGACCGCTCCCGCCTCCATGCTCCATTGGCCCAGCGGACCGCCGCCCTCGGCAATGACCCGGTCCTGGTCGATTACCTGGACCTGCACGGTTTCCCCGCCGGAGACGGCGCCGCCGGCGAAGGTCTCGAGGGCCAGGCTTCCATCCATTCCGGCCACGGCCCGGATCCGCTCAATGTACGTGTCGGGCACCGGCTCCAACCAGACCGTTTGCCAGATGCCGGAAGAAGGCGTGTACCAGATGCCGGAATTGTCCCGCCGCTGCTTGCCCCGAAGCTGGTAGCGGTCGACCGCGTCGGTCTCGTCAATCACCCGCAGGACCAGCTCGTTGGCACCCGGCTGGATGGCACCTGTGGCATCAAAGCTGAAGGGCAGGTTGCCGCCGCGATGGGATCCCACCTGGGTCCCGTTGACCCAGACCTGGCAGGCGTAGTCAACTCCCTCGAAGTGCAGCAGGACGCGTCCCTTGACCGGGCCCTTCCACTCGAAGTTGCGATGGTACCAGAGCACCTCGTCCTCACCAAGGCGGCGCCCGACCCCGGAAAGCGGTGTCTCCAAAGCGAAGGGGACGAGGATCTGCCGGTCCCACTCCTGCGGCTGCCGGCCGTTGCGGGGCGTCACGGCATAGTCCCACAGCCCGTTCAGGTTGGTCCACTCCGGGCGGACCATCTGGGGCCGGGGATATTCGCGCCAGGCGTTGTCGGGCGTCACCTGCTCACCCCAGCGGGTCAGCATGGCGTTCTCGACCGGTTGCCAGTGATTGGCAGCCATGGCTAAAAGGGGAGACAGCCCGAGGGCCAGGAGAAGAGTAAGGCGCAGGTACATGATGGATTCCCGAGGGTAAACATTCGGATAAGGGGGAACTTCATCAAAGCTGGAGGCAAATATGGGCGTCAAGATTTAACTTCCAATTTGGAATCAATTTAGTTAATAAACTTTCAATAATAAAACAAATGAATACTCTCAAATCGTTTTTGAACCTTAAATCTACCCTTTTCCCGGTCCTGATCCTCGGCGGCCTGCTGGCCACTGGCAGCCTGGCGGCAAAGGAATCCCTGAATTTCCTGCTCATCATGGCGGACGACCTGACGGTCAACGATGCCTCGGTTTATGGAGGCCAGGCCGCCACGCCCAACATGGAGGCGCTGGCGGCGCAGGGAATGCGCTTTGATCGCTGCTACCAGGCGGCGCCCATGTGCTCCCCCACCCGGCACGCGCTGTACACCAGCCTTTATCCGGTCCGCTCCGGTGCCTGGCCCAACCACACCTATGTCTATGACGGGGTGAAAAGCATTGCCCACTACCTGCAGGCGGCCGGCTACCGGGCCGGATTCTCCGGCAAGACCCACATCAATCCTCCCGAGGCCTTTCCCTTCGAGTACCTTTCCGAGGCGGCCAAGAACAAGAATCCCGACTTCCCGGCGGTGGACCGCTTCCTCGCTGATTGTGTCGAGCAGGACCAGCCCTTCGGCCTCATCCTCTGCTCCAACGAACCCCACACGCCGTGGAACAAGGGCGACCCCTCGGCCTATCCGCCGGAGGAACTGGTCCTTCCTCCGGTCATGGTGGACACCCCCGCGACGCGGGCTGACTACTCCAAGTACCTGGCCGAGATCAGCTACTTCGACAGCCAGGTCGGCCAGGCCATGGAGCTGTTGAAGAAGTACGGCCTCGAAAACAACACGCTGGTAGTCGTCCTGACCGAACAGGGCAACGCCTTTCCGTACGCCAAGTGGACCTGCTATGATGCCGGGCTGCACTCCGGCATGATCGTCCGCTGGCCGGGCACGGTCCGGCCGGGTTCTGAAACGCAAGCCCTCGTCGAGTACATCGATGTCCTGCCCACCTTCTTCGACGCGGCCGGCCTGACGGTTCCCGACGGCCTGGACGGGCGATCCTTCCTTCCCGTCCTGACGGGGCTGGCGGACAACCATAAGGATTATGTCTTCGGACTGCAGACTTCGCGGGGAATTCACAATGGCCCCGGCTACTACGGAATCCGGTCGGTGCGGGACGCGCAGTTCCGCTACATCCGCAACCTGACCCCCGAGATTACCTTCACCAACTGGGTCACCAAGCAGGATTGGTGGGAGGAATGGAAAGCCGCCGCCGCGGACGGCAACACCCATGCCAGCCTGCTGGTCTCCGGTTACCAGAGCCGGCCGGCCGAGGAACTCTACAATTGCCAGGCCGATCCATGGAACCGGCACAACCTGGCCGGCGACCCGGAGTTAGCTCATGTCCTGCAACGGCTCCGGAACCGGCTCGACCAGTGGATGGAATCCCAGGGCGACCAGGGCCAGCCCACGGAGCTGGCGGCACGCGGGCGCTTGTGGCGCCATTCACCGCAGAACCAGGGTGAGGATTAGAAGATGCGCCTGCTCATCTTCATTATCACAATCCTGTCCGCCTTGCCTGCCCTGGCCGGGAACCTGCCCGATATTCTGGTCTTCCTGACCGATGATCTCAGTGTCCGCGACGTGGGAGCCTACGGGGCCACGGATGTGCATACCCCGGCCATGGACCGGCTGGCCCGGGAAGGGATGAGCTTCGACCGGGCCTTCATTGTTTCCCCGGCCTGCGCGCCCAGCCGGGCCGCCTTGCTGACCGGCCTGACCCCCGCCCATAACGGCGCCAAGGCCAACCATACCTACAAGCGCGACGGCGTCGCCTCCCTGCCACCGCTCCTTTCCGCTCTCGGCTACCAGACGGCGGCCTTCGGCAAGGTGGCCCATGGCAAGGATGCCGGGCGGCATGGCTTCGACCATACCGACCGGTCACTGGAAGCTGGCAGGATCGCAGCCTGGCTGGCCGGACGTGACCCGGGACGCCCCGTGGCCGTCTTTGTCGGTACCCATGCCCCGCATGTCCCATGGCCGGAGGCGGATGGCTACACGGCGGATGCCGTCGAGATTCCACCTTTCCATATCGACACCCCGGAGACCCGGCAATTTCGCGCCCGCTACTACACCGATGTCAGCCAGGCCGACAAAGACCTCGCGGACACCCGCCGGGTGGTTGAGCAAGCACTCGGAACGGACCTGCTGATCGCCTTCAGCAGCGATCACGGGGCGCAGTGGCCCTTCGGCAAGTGGAACCTCTACGAGGAGGGCATCCGGGTGCCCCTCATGATGGCATGGCCGGGACACATTACCCCGGGCAGCCGCAGCTCCGCCATGGTCAGCTGGCTGGACCTCCTCCCCACCCTTATTGACCTGGCCGGGGGCAAGGTCCCCGAAGGCCTCGACGGAAAATCCTTCGCCTCTACCCTTGAGAATCCATCGACGCCCCAGCGTAGCCGGATTTTCACGACACACGACAACGACGGGCGGGCCAACGTCTACCCGATCCGCTCCGTCCGCACGGAGCGCTGGAAGTACATCCGCAACCTGCATCCGGCGTGGATTCACAGCACCCACAGCGACCGCTTCCGCAAGCTCGATGCGGGAGCCTACTTCTGGTCATGGGAGGAGGAGGCCACCCGCGATTCCGAGGCGGCCTTGATCCTCAACCGCTACCGCCAGCGCCCGGGGGAAGAGCTCTACGACCTTGAGGCCGACCCGGATGAGCTGAACAACCTGGCCGCCGATTCGCGCCATGCCGGGACCCTCGTCCAGCTCCGGCAGGAACTGGACCAATGGATGGAGTCCCAGGGGGATGACGGGCATGTCGACGTCGATCCATGGCTCCCGGGCCAGCCGGGACTGCTGGAACCCAAGGATCCGCGGCCGGAATAGGCTTAGTCCCGGTCAAAGTCCCAGATAACGATCCCGTGTCCGATCCCGGTGGTCTCCCCGACCACGGAATACTGGAAGGCCATGTAACGCCCGTCATCGCTGACCACCGGATTGGTGGCCTTGTACTTGAGGTCCTTGTTGAACCAGGTGATCCGTTCCATGTCACCGGACCCGTCGAGAGCCAGCTTGTAGATGTCGATGTAGTCCCAGGTCTTGCGCCCTTCGTCTACCGTGGGATGGTGCCGGGTGCTTTCGACGAGGATATGCTTTCCGTCGGGGAAGATCCCCTCCGGCTCGTCATAGCGGTCGGGACGTTTCGAGTAGTCCACGATCCCGCCGGTCTCTAAATTGTAGCCCATGACCTCGGCCTCGTACTCGATTGAAGGATAGTGGGCGTTGAAGATCAGTTCCCGGTCGTCCGGCGGGCGG
>CAJXMX010000148.1 GCA_913056355.1 uncultured Opitutales bacterium | reverse complement strand
CCGCGACGTCGGCAATGCCCAGACCGACGGAAGCCCCGCCGTAAATCCGTCCGTAAAGGGTCAGCTGCGGCGGGACATTTTCCCCGACGGCGACGTAGAATCCGCCGAAGAGGTCGCCGATTTCGCCGTCTTCCTGCAGGTATTGCATAACCCCGGAACTGTCGTAGCCGAAGGTCAGGTTGGCCGCGAAGCCGACGGTGAATCCGAAGCGCACCTTGACCACCGGAGGCGAGAAGACGATGAAGGAATTACTGTAGGAAAAATCAAAGGAGATCTCCGGCAGGGTGTAGGTGAAGAAATCCACCGTCTGGCCCATGATCAGGCGGATCAGGTTCTGGGGATCCAGAAGGAGGAACTGGAACTTGCCCTGCTTGGCCTGCGTTTCATCGGGGTTGTAATCCGGGTTTTGGTCCGCGGTCGGGGTCCCCGTCTGGGTCATGGCGAAGATGTTCGCGGCCTGCCCTCCCAGCGCGGCAAACTGGTCGGCCACAGAAGTACCCGAACCGGTAAAGTTGTTTTGATCAAAGAAGTCCCCTTCCTCGAGGGTCATCGAGCGGAGATCCATGTTGCCGAAGTTGTAATCCCCAAGGCTGATGGTCAGGCCACTGCCCCGTCCGGGAGCCTGGTCCGTCTCGAAGAGCTTGAGGATGTCGAAGATCAGGTTGACCGCATCGAGGAAATCGTAGGCGGTGGGGCTGATGTTGCCGCCAAAGACGTCCACCAGGTCGAGCATGGTGACTTTGCCGTCCTTGTTGCCGTCAAAAAACTTCCTGACCCCATCCCAACTCAGGAATTCAAGTTTGGTGCTGAGAAATTCAGCGATCGGCTGCAGCGGCTCCAAATAGGCGGCAACGGTCTCGACGATGGGCCGGAGGAAGTCGGCGAAGAAAGTGCCGACATCGAGGCGGATGTTGTCGAAGCGGACCTCGGGGGTGCCGCCCAGGCTTCCGCCGCCCTTGGCGCTGGCGTCGAGGAATTCCCAGCGGAAGAAGAAATCGGCCAGGAAGCTGGGAAGGGCATTCACGGGCTGCCCGGAGAGATCGGCAAAGCCGAGGGTCAGCTCCAGATCGAGGACGGCGTCCCCGTTGAGGGTGACATCATAGTCAGTGAAGCCGCCGGCCCCGGTGAGCTCGCCGAGGGTGACCATTCCGGTCACGCCGGGATTGATGTCGATGGCGGCCTCGAGGTCCAGTCCTGCCCCCAGCCCACCGTCACGGGTCTGGGCGGAAAGGCCGAGAAAGCCGAAGGAGCCGGTCAATTGGGTGTCCGGGAAGCCGGCGTCCAGATGGATGGTCATCTCGTTTCCGGATCCGGTCTTGATGTAGAAACCGTTGGTCCGGTCGACCCCGAAGATTAGGCGCCATTCCCAGGCCATGGTGATTTCCATGGTCGTGTCAAAGCCCAGGTTGAGGCCGGGCAACCCGTCCTCAAACCCGATATCCAGCCCCACCAGGTCGAGCAGCTGCCCCAGCCGCATCTCGATCTCAATGCTGTCCGGGTTGGAGGAATCCGGTCCGATGTTCACCGAAACATCCGACAGGGAGGCTGTCTCCAGCCCGTTGGGCAGGCCGCTGCCTCCGATAGGCAGGAGAAAATCAAGGCCGGCCGGACCAAGGGCATCGTAAAGGATGGTCTGCAGCTGGTTCTCGGTGTAATCGGTGGCGCTGTTGATGACCTCCTCGATCTTGTTGCGCAGGTTGACCAGGAAGGTGGCGGCTTCAGCCAGCTGATCCCCGATGAAGGGAATTTCAAAACCGAAGATGTCCCCGTCGGCCACTTCCTCGAGAGCGAAGAATAGCAGGTCCAGCCCGTCGGCCATGGAATCAAAGAGATTCAGGCTGTCGAAGAGGGACTGGAAGTCCGGACCGCTGAAGCTGGGATTGCCGAGGTCGTTGAAGTTCAGCGAGAAGGTGATGTGGTCCGGCAGCGGATCGGAATTCTCGTAGGGGAAATGGACCGGCAGGTCGGCCTGGGCGGTGCCGACGACGGAGAAATTGAAATCGGCGAAGGAGACCGAACCGAGGGCGAGGCGCCCGGGGCCGCCGGAATCAAAGGCAAAGGTGGCTGAGGCGGGATTGCGGTCGACGGTGCCGTCGTCGATGCGGGCCGTGCCCCCGCGGATAAAGAAGCCCAGCGGGGCGGCTGCGGTGAAGTTGAGGTTCTCGGCGGCGAGGAGAATCTCGAAGACCGCCTCCGTGCCATCATAAAGGAAGGGGGCCGGATTCATTGGATCGGTCAGGTCGATCCCGAAAATCATCTGCACCCAGGCGTTGAGGGCGGCCTGGATCATGGATTCGACACGCACGTCCAGGATGCGCCCCAGCCCGGGAATGGCCCCGTCAGGATCCAGCTCGAAGGCCAGGTCCAGGCCGGCATGGGCCAGGAAGGTGAAGTCCACCGTGAGGACATTGTCGACACCATATGAGACGAGAATCTGCGGCTGCAGGGCGTCGCCCGGGAAGGCTTCGTCGAGAAGATCCTGCAGGAGGAAGGAGACCTGCTCGGCAAAGGCTTGGATGGTGGCCGGGGCGTTCTGCTCCAGCTCGTCGAGGAAACTGGCGAAATCCTGGGCCGCCTGCAGGGCGTCGTTGACACTGCCGCCGATGAAGGGAAGCGGCTGGTTCAGGAAGTCGCCCTGGACGACATCCTCCAGCAGGCCCAGCCCATCGCGCAGCATGGCCACCATGGTGGCGAAATCCAGATGCTCGAAGTCCGCCATATCGCCGAAGTCGCCGATGAAGTTGACCTCGACCTGGGTCCCGTCGGCGGGATCGACCGGGTAACTGGCCCCCGCGGAAAGGCTGATCGAGATGGCCGCTCCCGACCCCGGATCGGCGATGAAGCCGCCGTCAACGGTGATCCCCTCGAGGAGGATGGCCCCGGAACCGGCCACGGAAATATTGGGAGCCACGGTGGAGGGGTCGTCGGCAATCTGCAGGAACAGGTCCCGTACCGGCTGCGGGCCGCCGGGCAGGAAATCGAGGTCGAAGTCGAGGGTCAGGCTGGCGGAACCGTCATTGACAAAGATTCCGACATAGCCGATACGGGCCCCGGCCGTGAAGTGGTCCGCGCTCAGCCCGGCGCTGAGACTGGCGTTGAAATTGGAAAGATCCGCGAATGCGCTCGGTTGGTAGGTTTCGTAGGCGGACTCGGTGAATCCAAGCGCGGCCACCGGTTCCACCCCAAGTGAGGGCAAGGGCCCGCTGAACGTGGTGGTGAGGACGAGGGTGTCGACATCGAGGCTGGCCTCGACCAGGCCGGCCAGGAGGGAGGCATCGATGGCGGTGTTGATGTCGTCGACCAGGTCCGCGGCGGAGGCATTGGTATCATCGGGCGCGACCTCGATCCCGACTGCCTGGCCGTTGGTCAGCGCACCGCCACTGAGCAGGATGGGCAGGATGGCCGGTTCGGCCAGGATGCCGTCCGCCGGCAGCGGGGAATCGCCCTTGACCGAGGCCACAGGCGTTTCCATGCCGAGGGAGAGGTCAAAGTTGAAGCTGCCCATGCCGCCCACCGTGAGATCGCCGCCGCCAATGAAGATCTCCAGCGGGGTCAGGTCGTAGCTGAAGTCCAGGTTCTGTTCCTCCAGCATGAAGCCGTAGTCGAACCCGACCGCGAAGCTGAGGGTCCTGGCCCCGCTGTCGTAGATCCCGCCCGTGTCGGAGGGGACGGCCAGCGGGACGGCTTCGAAGGTGCTCATGGCACTGGCCGGATTCATGCTCCCGTTGACCAGGGTGATGAACTCCTGCAGGTTGCTGAAGGTCAGGGTACCGTCCTCGTCACGGAACTTGTCCACCAGGTTGGAATCGAGCAGGGAGGCCAGGTCGAGCACGGTGGACAGCGGGACGTTGGCCACAAAGGGAATCGCCGCCTGCAGGGCCGGGGAATCGATGATCCGGTCCAGGGTCACGACCAGGGTCTCGAAGGCGTCCTCGATGCTGGCCGTGGAGAGGGAAGTGAAATCGATAAGGCTGCCAAAGCCGGAGGTCGAGAGGTTGGTCCGCCCGTCGAAGATATTGTCCTCCGAGAAGCTGAGGACCGGGGAGAGCGACGGCAGGCCGGGATAACTGACCGAGATGGGCAGGGTGGCCTCCACACTGGCGAACGGATTGGCCGCCTCCAGCAAATCAACCGCGCCAATGAAGCCGCCCCCGTTCAGGTTGAGCTCCCTCTGGGTGATGTTGTTGCGGGAGGTCTTGATGGTGTCGTTGAAACCGAAATTGATACCGGCCGCGGTGGAGACCGTCCCGCCGACAATCTGGGTGCCGAGAATACCGACATTGAGGGCCGCGTTAAGATCGCTGGTATTGGCCTCGGCCTTCATTTCCACCTCGTTGATGCGGAAGAAGGGACGGTCGTTGGCCTGCAGTCCGGGCCGCATGTCGTACCCGATGACCAGGTTCGCAGCGAGAGTGGCCGTATACTCGATGGTGGCGCTGGCATCGATTTCGAAACCCAGCAGGCCGGCGTAGTTCCCGAGGCTGAGCGGGACGTCGCTGGTCTGGGAGTACTCGATGGGTATCTGCACGACAAATTCGTTCAGGAAGTCCTCGGCGGATGGACCGGCGCCAATGGCCGTCTGCAGGGCGCTGTCCCCGAGGGTGATCAGGCCGGCGGCCACTTTGCTGTTCTTGAGCTGCAACTGGCGGTCCGGAAGGGTGATGTTGCTCCCGACCTGGGCGTTGATGAAGTCGACCAGGCCCTGGCTGCCACCATCGGGGTTGTCCACCAGATACTGGAGAATGGGCACGGCCACGTAGTCGTTGAACAGTGCCTCGAAGCTGATCAGGTCCCCCAGCTTCCGGTCGGTGAAGGGAAGTTCCCATTCGAGGGGATTGCGGGTCGTGGTGATGACGCCAGCATCCTCAAGGGACTCGGCCAGCTTGTCGTCCAGTTCGCCGTAGCCGTCGGCCATCATCCCCAGGGCGGTCCGGATCCCGGTGTTGACGGCGAAGCTGGGGAAGTCCGCCCAGTCGGCCTCAAGGAGCAGCTCGGCCGGATCGAGGATCTGCAGGCTGAGGACCGCCACCAGCAGCTCGACCTCGTCATTGGCCTGGTCGATGGAGATCTTGTTGGCATCGAATGGCAGGCCCAGCTGGGTCAGGATCTCCGTCTGCAGTTGCCGGTTGCTCATGATTCCGGTGTGGGAAATGGAATCGATGTTGATCTCGTCGGTTTCGGTGAGATTGGGCTCGTCGATTTTCAGGATATTAAACCGGGTGGCGCTGAGGGGATCCCGGTCGAATTGCTCGAAGGAGGATGCCGTGGGGACCGTGCCGTCTCCCTGGGCCGAGCTGGTTTCATCCATGTACCATGCCTCGTCCGCGGCCGGGATGTGGCCGTAGAACTCGTCGAAGTTGGTCACATTGTCATTCCCACCCTGCGGGCCGAGGGCGTAACGAACGGTGGTCACGGTCTCCCATGGCTCCGGGGCAACCCCGGAATAGGAGGCCGGCTCCACGAAGGACCCGTCGCTGTAATAGACATGGGTGGTGCCGGTCCACTCGGCCCATTCATTGGGATCCCGGTTGGACGGATTGAGCCCGTCGGCAAAGTTGTCGACGGAGAAACTCTCGTCCAGCCCGGCGTTGAGGTCGAGGATCCAGTCATTGGAAAATTCGCCCCCGTTGGCCGTCACGGGATCCGTGCCGCCATCGGGAATCAGGAACTCGAAGGTGGCCAACAGTCCACGCACGGTGGGAACATAGGCCTCGACAAAATCCTGCGGACTCATGGGATCCCCGCCGTTGGGGATAAAAATGTCGCCGTCGGCCCCGTAGATGGTCTCCCCGTCAAGGTACATCTCATAGGCCCGGTCCATGGCCTTGGAGAGCACGATCTGGTAGGCGATGTCGGAGCTGAAATTATTTTGCAGCGGATTCCAGGCCTTCGGAGCTCCCCGGTTGGGGACCGCCACCATGAAGAAATTCTCCACCGTCGGCAGGCTGGTGCCGGTGTCCTTGGTCGGATAGGCGGTGCTTTGAATGTAAGTCCGCCCGACCAGCCCGCCCGTGCTATGGGCAATCACGTCCACCGAGCTTGGCCGGGTGCCGTAAAGTGCTTCCCAGCGGTCCAGGGCGGTTTTCATCCAGTACCCCATGTAGTCGACGCCGAATTCATAGACATCGTCGGTCAGGGATTCCTCGGTCAGGCCGGTGACCACGCCGTCATACATGATTTCCGGGTCGAGGTTGTAGGCCGGAGCCGGGCCCGGGGCCATGCGCCAGTCGTAGGCGGCTTCGAAGAGGTTGTCCCCCAGTGTGTAGCCGGCGGCATCGACAAGGGATTCCCGGATGTCGTTGTAAAATCCCGCCAGCGGATCCACCTTGAGGAACTCCGGGGCAATGCCCCGCTGGGTGTACCATGCCTCCTCCGCTCCGGGTGCGGCAAAGGTGCCGGCAATGCCGGGCAAAATGAGCATGGGACGCGGAATCGGTCCCGGATCCTGGAAGGCCAAGGCCTCGCCGGGCGGGGCCTGCCCCGCGTTGAGGGTGGTGACCAGGATTTCCGACGCCTCGTCGCCCGTTTCGGACTCGGTTTGCGCCGGGGAAAGTGCATTCTCCGGGGGAGGCTGGACAGCGACCACGGTCTGTACCTGGACCGCCTCTTCCGCCTCCTCGACGGCTGTTTCCTGCTCTGCCGGGAGGGCTTCCGTATCGATATCAAATAGGCCGTCCTGGCTTGTCTCCGAGGTAACGGAGTCCGCCTGCGCCGCCTCGAAATCGACCACCGTCTGACTGTCGGCAAGGTCGATTTCTTCCGGATTCACCACCCCTGTGACAGCATCTGCCGAAAGCAGCAAACGCGGTTCAAGGGATTCCAATTCGAATTTGGAGGTTTGACCGGACATGAAACAGGGAAGCGTCCCGTCCTGTTGGGATCAGGCAAAAGGGAACCTAATAGAGGTAATAAATCGCCCTTAATGCTGACAAGGGAAAAATAAGGATATAACCTTAATTTTGGTTAATTTGACCCCCTGAAACGGCCCGCAAGAATAAGTCTTATCGTGATTCGTCCCACTCACAGGGCCGGATTCGGAACCGGAACGCATGACCATGACTGAAAGAGAAAAAAAATCCAATCTCCGCCTCCTGGGGCTGCTCCTGGCGGGGACCTCCCTGCCCTTCCTGGGGGGCTGTACCGTGGCGGCCTATGAACAGACCGGGGTTTCCAGGGCCGGAATGCAATTTTCAGACTCCCCTCACCTGGCGGGAGCCTCATCCCTGCTGAGCTCCATGGAACCCGGGACCGATGAGCGGGGAGGCGCCAGCGCTGCCGGCTGCACCGTCTGCCGATGAAGGCGGCGTGGTCAATTCTGGGAATCCTGGCCGCCGGCGGAGGTCTCGCCGAGGCCGGAATGATCCCCGGGTGGTCGGCGACAGCGGAAGGCTTCCTGACGGGAGACATCCGGATCATGAGCGCGGAATCGCGGGGAACCCTGGCCTTGAAACCGGAGGCCAGTCTCGACTGGGGCCTGCAGGCACTTCGCCAGGAGGTTGAGTACCGCCCCAACCGCCCGATTGATCCATTTGGCGAGGAAACAGAACTGGAGGACATCCTCCTGGAAGGACACATGGCCCTGGTGGCGAAAAGCTCCCGCTGGGAGCACCGGGCCACCCTCTCCGGCTACACCGGCTTCCGTAGCTACACCGCCCTCTGGATCGATGAATACTACCGGCAGCAGTATGGAAACGGCGGCCTTCCGGGGGTGGCTTACGAGGATCCGGATCCCTATGGATATGGTCTTGAATGGTCCTCCCGCCTGGAGTGGAAACCAGCTTCCGCCTTTCTTACCTTTTCCGCCGCCTACCTCCTGGACCGGGTGGCCCCGGGCTATGAAATCGAGGACCTGGGCAGCTCCTTCGAGCTGGTCCGCGGGGAAACCCGCCTTCACACCTGGACGGGGGCCATGATCCTGGAGAGCGTGCTCAACTCCTTCAGTCGGACCCGGCATAGCATTCGGGTCACCAAGACCACCTCCCGGGAAGTCCGCTGGAGCTGGAACGGCGCCCTCAACCTGGCTCTCGGGAATCACTGGATCGCCCGCACCGAGGGCGCCTTTGCGAAGGAGGATCCCCGCTTCGAGGCCTGGTCGGTCAGGCAGGCCCTGGAATTCGAACTGAGCGATGGCTGGGCGGTCTCCGTCACCGCCCGCTATTACGAGGACACCGGCCAGATCGAGTCCGCCAACCTGGTCTCCAGTGCGGCCCCGGCACTGGATACCCGCTCCATTTTCCTGACCCTTCGCCAGTCCAGCCCGGACGGGGAATCCGGTTTCTCCATCAGCGTCGGGCCCTACCTGTCCCACTACGCCCCCACCGGCCTCGGCACCGAGCGCTTTGCCGGCCTCTACAGGGACCGGGACTGGTGGTGGGGCCGTGTCGCCTTCAGCAAAAGCTATTAACCTGTCATGAATCACCTGTCCCCAAGATCCCTCCTGCCCCCTCTGGAATATCACCTGTCCCTAACGGGCTTCCGAAAATATCACCTGTCCCTAACAAAGCTGTCCCGGACGGTGCCGATAAATTACCTGTCCCCAACGGCCCTGACAGGCGCCTCCCGGACATCGCGAATAAATTACCTGTCCCTACCAGGCTTGCTCCTGGCCTGCGCGCTACTCGCTGCCTTCCCGGCACGGGCCGGTGCCTATGTGGTCGGGGACACGCTGGATGATTTTACCTTCACCGATTACCGGACCGGGGAGGAAGTCAGCCTCTACGAGCTGGGGGAAGGCGGCGGGGTGCTGGTCCTGGAGTGGTTCGCCTGGTGGTGTCCCTTCTGTGCCCGGGCGGCCGGAAACGTTGAAACGGGCATCGTGCAGTATTACGGGGCAAAGGGCGGAAACAAGCACGGCCTGCCGGTCCGGCACATCGCCCTCAATGTCCAGGGCGGGGCGCGCGACCAGAGCGACACCTTTATTGCCACCTACGGGATGGGCACGGTTTTGGAGGACTATGACCGGGCCTATTTCTACCAGTTCAACTATGGCGGGGGACAGCCCCTCTTCGCCATCATCAACGCCGAGCCGGATTCCCCCAGCGCCGGCCGATGGGAGCTGCTCTACACCCGGCTCAATTATGCCGGCAACGAGGCCCCCGACATTTCCGCCCTGATGCGGCCGGTGATCGACTCCATCATGCCGGGAGTGGTACCACCGATGGTGGAGGATGTTTTTCCCATGGCCGGAACCGCGGTTGAGGGCTGGCGCCGGAGCCCGTGGTTCGGCTGGTTCCAGCCCGACGGGTTTCCCATCGTCTACCATCCCCGGCTGGGCTTTGCCTGGGCGGAAGCCGGGGCGGAGGGCCACGTCTACCTGTACAGTCCGGAACTGGGCTGGATCTGGACCGGTCCGGAGATGTTCCCCATTGTCTATTCCTACCGCGAGGGCGCCTGGCTTATTCCTCCGTGGGAGTAAGCTCCTCCGGCCGCAGGTCCCGGATCCGGTGCAGGATGACCACCGGTTCCTCCGAGAAGAAGCCCGGGTCATGGCAATGCGCCTCGAGGAAGGCCTGCAGGTCCTCGGTCTTCGAGAAGACCGTGGAAACCCCGTCATCGATCTCGGTAAAGAGCAGGCCGGCCTGCTGGAGAATGGGCTCCGGCTCCTCGGCGATCTGCATTTCGTAGAGCCTGAGTTCATCACCCGCATACTCCAGCCGGTAGACCATGAACAAGGGTGCCGCCAGTGGGAAGCTGACCTCGGTCATGGGCAGGTCCCCGCGCAGCTGCAGCAGGAACATGCCGCCAAACTCGTGCAGGGTGGCCCCGAGGCGCTTCGGGATCGGGCCCAGGACGGACAGCTCCGTCCGCCTCAGGTCGTCGTCGTTGAACCAGGTCAGGTTGTAGTAACCCCTGCGGGCACAGGCGTTTTCCGGGTTGGAGCAGGCGGAGACGAGGACCAGGTCCCCGCCGTCCAGGTCGTCCTCGGAATAGACCAGGCAGTCCCCCTGCCAGACGCCCAGCAACTGGTCATCATCAAGGACGGACTCATCATCCATCCACGGGGAAAGGGCCCGGTAGCCGCAACCGGTCAGCATCAGCACGCAGGCCGGCAAAAGAATTTGTAGCAGGAACTTCATGACAATCCTCCTCTCAGTGAGGAAGTCAGGCTAACGCCGGGAAAGCGTCCAGGCAAGCCTGTTCCCTCCCGGGTCCGCCGCGGCCCGCCTGGGCCAAACGGCCCCCCTCTTTCGGTCAGGGTCCCATGGCCAAGGCCGTTCGGTCAATTGTCAGGAACCGGGGAATTCATTATTCTCCAACCCGACAAACGAAAAACAAACCCACAACTTAAAAGGAAAATACAATGAGCACTACCATGAACGAGACCAAGACCGAACGTAAGATCCCCGAGCCGCGCAACGGCGTCGACACGCACACGCTGTTCGCCACCATCAACGCCGTCGACGGGCAGCGCGAACTGGCCAACTTCCAGTTCCGGGCCACCAACAAGTGGAAGTCCGGCACGCACAGCCAGACCACCGTCAACTCCTACAGCGGCGCCTGCGCCGAACACACCCGGGAAAAGAGCTTCATGCTCGACGGCGACCACCCGGCCGTCCTGGTCGGCA
>CAJXMX010000147.1 GCA_913056355.1 uncultured Opitutales bacterium | reverse complement strand
AGGATTGGCTCAGCAAGCGGGCCGCGACGGACTGGAAAAAGGCCCCCATCACGGCCTACGAGGTTCATTTCGGTTCCTGGAAGCGCAAGGTCGAGGACGGCGGTCGCCCGTTCACCTATCGGGAAATGGCGGAGGAGCTGACCCAGTACGTGGTCGACATGGGCTATACCCACGTCGAGTTCATGCCCTTGGCCGAGCATCCCTTCACCGGTTCCTGGGGCTACCAGGTCACGGGGTACTTCGCCCCCACGCAGCGCTATGGCACGCCCGACGATTTCAAGTACCTCATCGACACCCTGCACCAGGCGGGGGTGGGGATCATCATCGACTGGGTCCCGGCCCACTTTCCGACCGACGGTTTCGCCCTCGGCAAGTTCGACGGCTCGGCGCTTTATGAGCACGCCGACCCTCGCCAGGGCTTCCACCAGGACTGGGGCACCCTGATCCCGAACTACGGGCGCCACGAGGTCCGGGCCTTTCTCATTGCCAGCGCCCTGGCCTGGCTGGACCGCTACCACATCGACGGTTTCCGGGTCGATGCCGTGGCCTCCATGCTGTACCTGGACTATTCGCGAAAGGAAGGGGAGTGGATTCCCAACCAGTACGGCGGGCGGGAAAACATCGAGGCCATCGAGTTCCTGCGCCGGACCAACCAGCTGGTGCACGAGTACTATCCCGGCACCCTGATGATAGCGGAGGAATCAACCGCCTTCGGGGGCATTTCCAAGCCGGTCGAGGAGGGCGGCATCGGGTTTGATTTCAAGTGGAACATGGGTTGGATGCACGACACCCTGCAATATTTCCAGAAGGACCCGATCTACCGGAAGTTCCACCAGAACAACCTGACCTTCGGCATGATCTACCAGTACTCGGAAAACTTCATGCAGTGCTTCTCGCACGATGAAGTGGTTCATGGGAAGGGATCGATGCTGATGAAGATGGCCGCCGGAAGCATCACCGACAAGGCCCAGAACCTGCGCGCCCTGTACGCCCTGATGTGGGGCTGGCCGGGCAAGAAGACCCTTTTCATGGGCTGCGAATTCGGCCAGTCGGATGAATGGCATTACGACCACAGCCTTTCCTGGCACCTCCTCCAGTACAAGGACCACAGCGGAATCCGGGACATGATGCGGGACTTGAACCACCTCTACCGCGAGGAGCCGGGCCTCGTCCTGGGCGATACCGATGGCCGCGGATTCGAATGGGTCAGCGCCGGGGATGCCGACAGTTCCGTCCTGGCCTTCCTCCGCAAGGGGGAACGCCCGGAGGACACCCTGCTGGTCGTCGGGCACTACACCCCGGTCCATCGCTACGGCTACACCGTGGGGGTTCCCTATCCCGGATTCTGGAAGGAAGTGCTCAATTCAAACGCCAGCGCCTATGGCGGCGACGGAACCGGTAATCTGGGCGGAATGAAGTCGGATCCCATCGCCTGGGACAGCCACCATCACTCGCTCAAGCTGACGCTGCCGGGCTGCAGCACCACCATCTTCAAGTTTACTGGGCCGGCCGCAGATTGAAGAGCGGGAACCAGCCTGTCTGGCCGGCTCCATCCGTAGCCAGGATCCAGCCCGAGGCGTGCTCTTTGGCGGTCAGGATCTGTCCCCGTTTGGCGGACAGGTCCTTCCCGTTGAAGTCCTTGATGGTCCGGCATTCGTGACCGCTGCGTTCGCCGAGATAGGATTCGGGGATCCAGCCCGACTGTTCGCCGGAGCGGATCCAGACCCAGCCCGGCCAGCCGGAATCATCGCGGACAATCTCCACGGGGGTGCCGGCTTCCAGGATGAGCGGGTGCGGGTCGTTGACATCATAGTCCGCGAGTACCCGGTAGGTATGAATAATGCTGCCGTTTGGGTCCATGCCGGACATTGAGCACAAGTCCGCGCATTTGACAAACCCGCACTCACTCAGGATGTTGATGATATGTCTTTGGATGAAAAGCGCGCCCGCATAATCGAGGATATGAGCTACCTCCCGGACCGGTTCGAGCGGTTTACCTACCTGGTTGACTTCGGCAAGAACCAGGAACCGCTGCCGGACGAGTACCGCACGGAACCCTTCCGGGTGGAGGGCTGCCAGTCGCAGTTGTGGCTGGTGCCGGAATTCCGTGACGGACGCTGCTATTTCCGCGCCGAGTCGGATTCCGCCATCGTGAAGGGAATCGGATCCCTGATTTGTGATTTCTACAGCGATGAAACCCCCGCGGACATCCTGCAGGGGGACACGGACTTCCTCAAGGAGGTGGGCGTCGACCAGCACCTGTCCAGCAACCGGCGCAACGGGCTGGGCAAGGTCGACGAGCGCATCAAGCGCTTTGCCAGTTCCTGCCTTGAGGCGGGAGCGCCCCGATGAGCATTTCCGGAAGTCCCCGTGCGGGCAGGTTGTTTGACGCCCACATGCACCTCTACGATCCGGTGCTGCTGGCCGCACTCGACCGGGACCGGCAGAAGCTGCCCCTTCCGGATATCGCCATCCAGGTGGTCAACGGGACCCGTCCGGACGACTGGAGCCGGATCGCGACACTGGTCTCGCCATACGGCACGCGGCTGTTCAAGGCCTACGGCGTCCATCCCTGGCGGGTGAACGACCTGCCGGAGGACTGGGAGAACCAACTCCGTTCCCGCCTGCGGGAAGACGCCTGCAGCGTCGGGGAGATCGGCCTCGACAACTGGATTGAGCCACGCGACGAAAGGCTCCAGATGGACATCTTCGAGCGCCAGTTGCAGATTGCCCATGATCTGGGTCTGCCGCCAACCATCCATTGTGTGCGGGCCTGGGGATTGCTGATGGATGCCCTCCACCGCGGGCCGGACCTTTCCGACGGATTCCTGGCCCATGGCTTCGGCGGTTCAGTCGAAATCCTGCATCAACTGGCCGACTTGGGGGCGTACTTTTCCTTTTCCGCCTATCCCGCTGATCCGGGCCGCAAGAAAATGCGGGACGCCGTCCGGGCCTGCCCGGTCGACCGGCTGCTGGTGGAAACAGACGCCCCGGACATGGTTCCCCCCGAATCCGCCTGCCGCTTCCCCCTCCGTGATTCGGAAGGCAAGCGGCTCCATCATCCGGCCGAGCTGGCCACCGCCTACGCCTTGATCGCCGAATGGCGCGGGGAGGATCCGCAAACCCTGGCGGACCAGGTGGAGGCCAATTTCTATCGCCTGTTCGGATCCAAAACTAATCCGGGCGCGTAGCGCCGCCGGATCGTAGCCGTGGTCGATGCCCGCAGGGCGAGGCCACGGACCCCGCGCCCCACCTGTCGCCATGCGAAATCCATACCGGAATCCAGGCGCGTAGCGCCGCCGGATCGTAGCCGTGGTCGATGCCCGCAGGGCGAGGCCACGGATCGAGGAAAAAATCGCCAACTGCAATCCCACCGTGGCCTCGCCCTTCGGGCATCGACCACGGCTACTGTAGGTTCGGCGCTGCGCGCCTTTGAATGTGATGTCGGAGGAATAAATATTTGCGGGAAGCCGGGCAAGGGGCCATTCCATTGCCATGGAAACGTTCCCGGGCATCCTGAGGGGGTTGATTGGAATTGCCGGCCTGACCGGTCTTTGCTGGCTCCTGAGCCGCAACCGCAGGGCGGTGGACTGGCGGCTCGTCGGTTCCGGATTGGGCTTCCAACTGTTCCTGGCCGCCCTGATCCTGAAGGTCCCGCACGCGGAAAAGCCGGTGGAGTGGATATCCAGCTTCTTTGTCACCCTGCTTAACTTTACCGATGCCGGGACGCGGTTCGTCTTCGGTTTCCTTGGAGCCGGGCCGGACTTCTGGGAAAAGGTCAACGAGGGCATCGGGATCAGCGGCTTCAGCGGATTCGGGCTGGTTTTCGCCTTCAAGGTATTGCCCACGGTGATTTTCTTTTCCGCGCTGACCTCCGTTTTGTATTATCTCGGCATCCTCCAGGTCGCGGTGAAGGGTTTTGCCTGGCTGCTGCAGAAATCAATGCGCCTGTCGGGAACGGAAAGCCTGGCCGCCGCGGCCAATGTCTTTATCGGGCAGACCGAGGCGCCGCTGATGGTCAAGCCGTATATAGCCGACATGAACCACTCGGAGCTGATGTGCCTCATGACCGGCGGCATGGCGACCATTGCCGGCGGGGTTTTCGGCGCCTATGTCTGGATTCTCGGTGGCTCCGATCCGGCCCTTCAGGCCATGTACGCCAAGCACCTCCTCACGGCTTCCCTGCTGTCCGCGCCGGCGGCCATTGTCGCGGCCAAGATTCTTCTCCCGCAGACGGAGACCGTGGACCACGAGCTCCGGGTCAACAAGGAGAAGCTGGGGGAGAATGTCTTCGACGCCGCCTGCCAGGGAACCACCCAGGGGATGATGCTGGCCCTGAACATCGGGGCCATGCTGATCACCTTTCTCGCGTTCATCGCGCTGCTGAACTACCTGGCCGGCGCCCTGGGATCCGTCACCGGCCTGGATGGCCTGATCGCCGACTGGACCGGCGGGGCCTACGATTCCCTCAGCCTGGAATTCATTGCCGGCATTCTCTTTTCCCCAATCGCATGGCTCATCGGGATCAATCCGGGAGATCTGCTCGCCATGGGGCAGCTGCTCGGTGTCAAGCTGGTGGCCAACGAGTTCGTGGCCTACGAGCAGCTTGGCCAAATGTTGCACACCGAGGGCATGCTCTCTCCCCGCAGTGTCATCATTGCCACATATGCCCTCTGCGGATTCGCCAATTTCAGCTCCATGGGGATCCAGATCGGTGGTATCGCGGTCCTGGCCCCTTCGCAACGGGGAAACCTTTCCCGCCTGGCCCTGCTGTCCGTTGCCGGCGGCACGGCAGCCTGCCTGTACACGGCCGCGGTGGCCGGCATGTTTGTGGCCTGATTATGCGCAGGCGTGATGCCTGCGGTGACCTGGTTGAATTATGTGATCCCGAGGGGGTCATACAGGGTAGCCGCGGGTCCCGCGATCGCGGGACCCGGGATATTCCGTAGAAAAAACAGAAACGACCCCGGAGGGGTTCCAGAACGCCACGCCGCCGCATCGTCGAAAAGGTGCGACCCCTCCGGGGTCGTGGGTATTGTGGGAGACACGGAGTCCCCCGGTCGGTCGATCCCGCAATGCGGGACCTCCCGACCCGCGGCTACCCTGTTTCATCCCTCCGGGATGACGGGAACCGGTTCAGAATGCTAAATCGGTCCTTGAGCATGCCGTTACCGTGGAGCACCTGCGACATTTCCTCTCCCCAGGTGGGATTCCTGCATACGGTCAGTAGAGAGAGCTAAACCTCCTCCAGCCGCGGGGGGAGGGCGGTGTAGCGCTGGGCCTGTTCCGTGTTGCGCACGGCCATGGCCCAGGCCGCCGGATCGCCGATGACAAAGACCTTCCTCCGCCCACGGGTGATCGCGGTGTAGAGCAGGTTGCGCTGAAGGAGGAGAAAGTGCTGCTTGAGAATCGGCAGGACCACGATCGGGAATTCGCTGCCCTGGGACTTGTGGACGCTGATGGCGTAGGCCAGTTCGAGATCGACCAGCTCCATGCGCTCAAGGTCGACTTCCCGCCCGTCGAAGTCCACCGCGAGGGTGCCGGCATCCGGCAGGACGGCGCTGACGATGCCCATGTCCCCGTTGAAGATGTTCTTGTCGTAGTTGTTGCGGGTCTGGATGACCCGGTCGCCGACCGAGTAGACGGTGTCCCCGAAGGAGATCCCCTTGCTGCCCGGGTTGAGGCGCTTCTGCAGGACGGTATTGATTTGCTTGATACCGACCGTGCCCCGGTGCATGGGGGCCAGGACCTGGACTTCGCGGATCGGGTCGTAGGTCTTCAGCCGGCCGGGGATCCACTCCGCGATCAGGGACTCGACCAGCTGCAGGCACCGGGTGGGCTCCGGTGCCGGGACAAACTGCAGGTCCCAGCGGGGTTCCAGGCCTTCCAGGCCGTTGGCGATGCGGGGAGGGGAGGCCTGCCCGCCGAGGACCGCATGGGCTGTAGTGACAATATTGCTCTCCTCGCGCTGGCGGTAGACCTGCTGCAGCCGCACCACCGGGATACCGGCGTGCTGTATCAAGTCGTTCAGCACATTGCCCGGGCCGACGCTCGGCAGCTGGTTGACGTCGCCGACGAGGAGCAGGTGGGCGTCCGCGGGGACCGCCCGCAGCATGGCCGCGGCCAGTCCGGTGTCGAGCATGCTGGCCTCGTCGACCACCAGGTAATGGCAGTTCAGGGGATGTTCCTCGTTGGCCGTGAACCCGCCCTTGGCGGGATCAAACTTGAGCAGTCGGTGGAGAGTGGAAGCCTTGTGGCGGGTCGACTCTGAGAGCCGCTGTGCCGCGCGCCCGGTCGGCGAGGCGAGGGCGATGCGCAGCTTCTTCGCCCTGAGGATCTCCACCAGGCTGCGGAGGATGGTCGTCTTGCCGGTCCCGGGTCCGCCGGTCAGGATGCAGATCTTCGACTCCAGGGCGTGGCGCAGGGCGGCGGCCTGTTCCGGGGCAAACTGGATGTGGCTGCGCTTCTGGGCCCAGTCGATGGCGATATCCACCTTGATCGGCGGCAGGCAGGACCCGGTGGACTTGAGCCGCCCGACCTGCCGGGCGATGGACATTTCCCGCATCCGGTTGACGGGCAGCTGCAGGAGGCCGGTTCCCTCCGGAATGACCATGAACTGGTTTTCCACCAGGTTCCCGAGATGCGGCTCGATCTCCTGCTGTTCCACTTCCAGCAGGCGGCTGGACTCCTCGAGGAGGTAATCCCGGGGCAGGGCGGTATGACCTTCCCCTTCCTTGTCCTTGAGGACGTGCAGCAGGCCGGCCTCGATACGCTCGGGGGAGGAGAATCCGAAGCCGAGGTTGCGGGCAATCTGGTCGGCGGTCTTGAAGCCGATGCCGTCGATTTCCCGGGCCGTCGTGTAGGGATCCTCCATCAGGATGGCCTTGGCCTGGTTTCCGTAGCGCTTGACCAGCCGCAGGCAGTTGCGCACGGAGACCCCGTAGGTCTGCAGGAAAAGCATGATTTCCCGGCTGGCCCGCTGGGTGTCCCATGCCTTCTTGATCTCGTGGGCCCGCTTGGGACCGATTCCCTCCACCTCGCGCAACCGGGCCGAATGCTGCTCAATGACCTCAAAGGTGTCCTTGCCGAACTTCTCCACGATCTTCCCGGCATAGGTCTTGCCGATGCCGGGGACCAGGCCGCTGCCAAGGTACTTGCGGATCCCGTAGACCGAGGCCGGCAGGGTGGAGGTGCAGGAACTGACCTTGAACTGACGCCCGTGCTGGCGATGGGTTTCCCAGCCGCCCTCAAGGCTCAGGGTTTCCCCGCACTGGACGTTGGGCATGATCCCGGTCACGGTGTGGGTCAGGCCGCTTTCCTCCCGCAGCTCGCCGACGCAGAACTGGTTTTCCGGATTGCTGTAAATGATCCGTTCCAGGACCCCGTCCAGTTTTTCAACGGGACTGTTCGATGTTTCAGGCATCCTGGGCTTGCTCCGGATTGGCGGGGCGTACCAGGCCGAACACGGCTTCACCCAGCTCGTACAGGTCGGCAAAGACCCCGGCGGCATCGGTTTCCGCCCGCAGCTGCTCCTGGCTGTGGGAACCGGTAGCCACGGTATAGCAGGGGAGCCCGGCCACGGCGGCAGCCTCGAAATCATATGGCGAGTCGCCCACCATGCAGGCGTGGGCGGCGTCGGCCTCCATTTCCTTGAGGACGTGGTGGGTGAATTCCGGCTGCGGCTTCCTCCAGGGCGTGTCGAGGGTCCCGTAAATGCCGTCCAGGCGGGCATCCATGCCGATATGATGGAGGATCCGGCGGGCCCGGTCACCTTCCTTGTTGGTGAAAACGCACAAATTCAAGCCCTTCTCGTGCAGGCCCTTGAGGATCCATTCCGCGCCCGGGAGGATCTCGATGTCCTCGTGCCAGATCCGGTCGAATTCCTCCCGGAAATAGAGGACCGCCTGCTCCACATGCTCCTGCGGTATCAATTTGCCGAAGGTGATGACAATCGAGCCCCCGACGGAGGCCCGGACCTTTTCATAGGTCACCGGCTCCAGGCCCAGCTTGGCCAGCGCGTACTGGTAGCAGCGGTAAATGATCCGGAAATGGTCGATCAGGGTGCCGTCCAGGTCGAACAGGACCGCGCGATAGCTCTGGGCGCTCGTTTCTTGCACATCCTGAGAGAGAAATCACCCCCCCGGTTTGTCAATGCCCATCAAGGGTCGGGATTGGGTAAATTCCGGTGCTGAAATTTTGGAATTATTTTGCTTTCCGTGCGGGTACCGAAGAAGACCTATCGCATGGTATCGCAGTATGATTTTCAGACAATGGTGGACCGCCGGGGAACCGGCAGCCTGAAGTGGCAAAAATACCGGGACCGGGACGTGTTGCCGATGTGGGTGGCGGACATGGATTTCCGTTCCCCTCCGGCTGTGCGGGAAGCGCTTCTGGAACGCGTGGAGCATGGCGTTTACGGCTACACCGTCCCCTACAGCAGCGTGGAGGATGCGGTCATGGAGTATCTGGAAAAGGTCCACGGCCTGAAAATCGAGCGGGAGTGGCTGGTCTGGATGCCCGGACTGGTGCCCGCCCTGAACACGGCCTCCCGGGCCTACGAGACGCCGGGCGACGCGGTCATGACCAACACGCCCGTCTATCCGCCTTTCCTGACCGCCCCGGAGTGGCAGAACAAGACCCTGCAGGCGGTACCGCTGAAGGTGGTGGACGACCGCTACACCTTTGATTTCCAGGCCATGGAAAAGGCGGTGACCGACAAGACCCGTCTCTTCATCCTCTGCAATCCGCACAACCCGGTGGGCCGGGCCTGGAGCATGGAGGAGCTGCGCGAGCTGCTGGCCTTCTGCAAACGGCATCACCTGATCCTCATCTCCGACGAGATCCACTGCGACCTGATCTACGGGAAGGGTGTCAAGCACCACACCATGCTGAATGTCGACTCCTGGGCCTATGACAACAGCCTGACCCTGATGGCCCCGAGCAAGACCTTCAATGTCCCGGGCCTCTCCTGCAGCTTTATCATCATCCCCAACGCCAAGCTGCGGCACCGCTTCAACCGGGCCAGCCGCGGCATGATCACCGAGATCAACTGCCTCGGCTATGTCGGTTGCGAGGCCGCCTACCGTCACGGGATGCAGTGGCTGGGCGAGCTGGTCGAAGTCTTGCGGGGAAATTACGAGCGGACCTACAACTTTGTCCGGGAAAAGATGCCGCGGATCCACATGTTCCCGATGGAGGCCACCTACCTGGCCTGGATGGATGTCCGCGGGCTCGGGCTCGAGGCGCCGGACAAGTTTTTCGAGGACAACGGGGTGGGGCTCAGCAACGGGGCCCTTTTCGGGTCACCGGGTTTTTTGCGGCTGAATTTCGGTTGTCCGCGGGAAATGCTGGATTGCGCGCTTGAACGGATGGAGGCCGCCTATCATAAGTTAGAAGGCCAGGGCTGACGTCCCGGCCCGCCTTCGATCCATGTTTATCCTGAGCAGATATCTCGGCAAGTCCGTCGCCGTCACCAGCCTGTCCGGCATCCTGGTGTTTGTTTTCCTGCTGATCACGGGAAACGCCATGAAGGACATCCTGGGCCTGCTGGCGGAGGGAACGATTCCGTTTTCCCTCTTTCTGGAGCTGCTCTGGCTGCTGGTCCCGTACGCCTTCTCCTTCGCCATGCCGCTGGGGGTCCTGATCGGGATTCTCCTGACCATGGGTCGCCTCTCGGCCAACCAGGAGCTGACAGCCCTCCGTGCAGCCGGCATTTCCCTTTACGCGATCGCCGCCCCGGTCCTGTTTGTGGCACTCTGCGGGAGCATGCTGTCGGTCTATATCAACGCCTACCATGCCCCGGCGGCCCGCGCCTCCTACAAGGCCATTCTCAATGACCTGGTACGGACCGATCCCCTGCGTTTCATTGTCCCGCGGACCTTCATACACGATTTTCCGGGCTATGTCCTGTACGTCGCTGAAAAGGACGAGGGCCGGATGCAGGGCTTCTGGCTCTGGGAGCTGGACCAGAAGAAGCGGGCCGTCCGCCTCCTGCGGGCCGAGGAGGGCTCCTTCCATTTCGATGAATCCAGCGACTCCCTGGTCCTGACCCTGGTCAACGGCTTCACCGAGCTGCGGGACGAGGACAATCCGGACAACCTGCAGGAAATCCAGCCGACCCTGTCCTTCCGGGACGCGCGGATCCGGCTGCCCTTGTCCAACCTGCTCGGGCTCGCCAACCAGCCCCGGGATGTCGCGCATTACACCATGCCGGAGCTCCTCGGCCGGATGAAGCGGGCCGAATCGCGGATGGTGGATGCGGAGGATCCGGAGGTCCGGAACGAGGCCGAGGTGGACATGGTCAAGACCCGCTACTACATCAGCAAGCGCTTCGCCATGGCGGCCAGCGTCTTCTCCCTGGCCCTCTTTGCAGTGCCCCTGGGAATCCGCGTCGGTCGCAAGGAAACCCACGCCAACTTCGCCCTGGCCCTGGCCATCGCCATGACCTACTACGTCATCCTGGTGGCCATCGGCTGGACGGAAAGCATGCCCCAGGTGCGCCCGGACCTTCTGATCTGGATCCCCAATATCGTCGCCCAGGCCCTCGGCTTCTGGCTTTTGCGGCGGGCCATGCAGCATTGAGGAAGGA
>CAJXMX010000146.1 GCA_913056355.1 uncultured Opitutales bacterium | reverse complement strand
TGGTGAAATTCCGCTTCGACCTCCACGATAGCCAAGGCCAAGGCTGGAGTCCGGCGGTGACCGTTACCAACGAAAACCCGGATCTTTAATCGGTTCTTGGTGGAGGCCCGAGGCTGACATTAGCCACTGGCGAAACGCCATTGGCTATCAAGAATGTCGCGTGGGCGGGGGCTTCAGAACCCCGCCCACTTTTTTGTACGCCCCACAGGGCGCAGCTGCGGGACGGCATTAATTTTCCGCGTCCCGGGTTTCTCCCGCACACGCGGGTGACGCCCCGGGAACGGTGGTGATTTCTTGAATACGACCCCGGAGGCGGCGCATAACCCGGGAAATTAACCTTCCACTACACCGCCAGCCCCCGCAGGCGCTCCGTGTAGTACTGGACCAGCTCCCACTTGGCATCCGGGGGAATGCGGTGGTCCGGGCAGGGAATGTAGCCGCCATGGGCAATCAATGGCTTGAGACGCTCGATCTCCTCATCGACCGCCGCCTGGTCCCGGCTAAAGACGCTTTTCCGCACCCCGCCGACGCCCTTCAGGGCGGATCCGTACGCCTCCTGCCAGGGGGCGATGCTGGCGTTCCAGGTGCCGACCTCGATGGGGAACATGACATTGATGCCGGACTCCAGCCAGATCGGCACCAGGGCGTCGATACAGCCGTCACAATCCACGCTGATGTAGCGGATTCCATGGCGGGCCAGGAGTTCGGAGGTCTTCCGGTACCAGGGGGCCACCTTCTCCTTGAAGAAGGCCGGATTGACCAGCGGACCCATGTTGAAGCAGATGTCCTCCCAGAAGTGTCCGTAGTCGAATTTGTCGGACTGGGACAACGTCTCCTCCAGGCAGCGCAGGCTGAGGGCGGCGTTGGTGTTGATGATCTCCTCGACCAGCTCCGGTTCATCGACCGTCAGGTAGGAGAGGCCCTCGACGCCGAGCATGTTGCGGACCCAGCCGATGAAGCTCCCGCAGGCCAGGCCCATCGGGCGGTCCGGATCCCATTGATTCAACGCCTCTGCTCCGCCTTGCCCGAAGGGCAGGGTGCGGTCCCCGATGCGGATGGGGGCTTCCCCGACACGGTCCGGATCCCATTCGAAGCGCCACCGGTAGAGGTCCTCCCAGGATTCCCGGTCGACCAGCAGGTGCTTGATCTCGGAACGGATCGAGACCGCGCCCGGGACTTCCAGTTCGATGACCCCTTCCCGGTTCTGGAAATGCCGGGACCCGTCGGGAAGTTCCCGGACCACCCGCTCCTCGAAGAAGGGCCGCAGGTAATGGCCCGGGTCGAAGGCCGGCGCCCAGTCGTAATCAAAGCCCAGCCGGGCCGAGATGACATCATCGATCTCGTTGCTGTCGCTCCAGTCCTGCGCCTCCTCCCGGCTGATGTGCCCCTCCCGGGCCCACTTGAGCAGGGTTTCCTTCCAGAAGCCGAAGTGGACCACCGGAATCCGGTCGACCGCTTCCCCATCCAGGAAGGCGATGGTTCTTTGCCGGGAATTCATAAGCGCTGGTTTTTGGGGTTAATGCACGGCACCGTTCCATCCGTCGCCACAGGGGCCGCCGCCGTTCGGGCCCTCGATGCTGGAAACGACCTCGCCGTGGCGGTTCAGGACGGGATGATAGAACTGTGCCAAGGAAGTCGTGGCCTCGTCGACATAATGCCCGATGAAGGTCCGGCGGAAGCGGTCCCGGGTCCGGTTGGGGCCGGAGCCGTGGATCAGGTTCCCGCCGAAAAACAGGGTTTGCCCGCGTTTGACTTCCACCGGGACCGGCCTGGCCTCGCGCGGGAAGGGATTGATGTGGGAATCCCCGTAGTTGTTCCAGGTGGTGGCCTTGTCCTTTTCCGGACAATAAATTTCATGACGGTGGGATCCGGGAACCACCCACAGGCAGCCGTTTTCCACGGTCGAGTCGTCAATCGGGGTCCAGGCCGCGATGCAGGTTGCCGGTTTGGAGATGAGGTAGAAGTTGTCCTGGTGCATCCCCTGGCCCTTGGCCCCCGGCGGCTTGTAATAGTACATGGTCTGGGCCCCCAGGGCTTCCTTC
This sequence comes from uncultured Opitutales bacterium, assembly GCA_913056355.1. Taxonomy (GTDB): domain Bacteria; phylum Verrucomicrobiota; class Verrucomicrobiia; order Opitutales; family Oceanipulchritudinaceae; genus Oceanipulchritudo. The sequence goes on along the minus strand of CAJXMX010000146.1, from coordinate 8,851 downwards.
CCGAGAAGGTCCCGCAGGACATCCATGACCACCGGCTTGAGGAACCAGCCCTCGACCAGCGTGCTGTAGCGGTGCGGATGCATGGCCCGGATCTGCTGTTTGGCGGGATCCTGGTCCTCGAAGGTGACGCCCTTGTCGAAGACCGCGTTGCCGCAGCGCTTGTACTCCTCAAAAAAGGCCTCCATGGCTGTCAGCTCCTCCGCGCTGTACAATCCATCGACGATGCAATAGCCTTGGGTCTCGAATGTTTCCCTGATCTCCGGACTTGTGGTCTGCTCCATGCCCCTAATGTAGCACTTCCCGCAATGGGGGAAACTGAATTCTGAATTATTGGAAAAACTCGGCCCGGCCTTTACAATTAGGATTATTCCGGCAATTCGTTTTGTCATGAACCAGCTCACCCTGACGCTTTTGGCAGGCATGGCCTCCATTGTCGCCTGCGCCAACTTGAATGCAGAATCCATGACCTACGAATCCCGTGACGAAGTTCCTTCCCAGTACAAGTGGGACATGACCATCTTCTATTCCTCCTGGGAGGACTGGGCGGCCGACCTGGAAAAGGTGGAAGCCATCTACAACGGGATGGCTGCCTACAAGGGCCGGCTCTCCGAAGGCCCGGAGACCCTGGTCGAGGTCTACAGACTCTCCGAGGAGGGCGGAAAGCTCCTCCAGCGGGTCGGCGGCTACGTCTTCCAATCCCGGGACCTCGACACCCGTGCCGGCGAGGCCCAGGCCCGCGCGGGTGAGCTGATGGCCCTCTACCAGCGCCTCGGGACCAAGCTCTCCTGGATCGATCCGGAGATCCTGACCATTCCCCGGGAGACCATGGTGGCCTGGATCGACGCCACCCCCGAACTGGAACCCTACCGCTTCGGGATCATGGACACCTACCGCAACGGGGAACACATCCTCGACGAGGAGGGGGAGCGCCTCCTCAGCCTGCACAGCCAGGTCCGCCGGACGGCCAGCGAGGTTTTCAATTCCCTGACCAATGCCGACGGGGAACGCCCCGAGCTGACCCTGAAGGACGGGAAAAGCATCACCGTGACTCCGGGCGTGTACCGGATGGCCTTGAATGTCTATGCCGACCCGGACGACCGGCGCGCAGTCCAGGAAGCCTGGATGGAGCAGTTCCAGGAGCGGTCCAACACTTTCGCCTCGATCTACAACGGGGTCCTGCAGCAGGGCTGGGCGCTGGCCCAGTCCCGCGGCTTCGACAGCACCCTGGAAATGGAGCTGAACGACGACGCCATTCCGGTGGCGGTGGTCGACAATCTCGTCCAGGCGGCCCGGGACGGAGCTGAAGCCCTGCAGCGCTATCACCGCCTCCGGAAGCACTACCTGGGCCTGGACCGGTACGGATGGAGCGACATGCACGTGACCCTGGTCCCGCACGATTCCACCTACCGGTATGACGATATCGTCCCGCTGGTGGTGGAGGCGGTGGCGCCCCTCGGGGACGAGTACCAGTCGAAGATGGCCGAGCAGTTCATGGCCGGGTTTGTCGATGTCTACGAGACGCCGGGCAAGCGTTCGGGGGCCTACAATACCGGCCGTTACGGGATCGGCTCCTTTGTCCTGCTAAATTACCAGGGCACCCTGGACGATGTGTTCACCGTGGCCCACGAAATGGGGCACTCCATGCACACCCGCCTTTCCCAGGAGTACCAGCCTTACGCCACCCATCGCTACACCATTTTCGTGGCTGAAGTGGCCTCGACCCTGAACGAGAAACTCCTGCTCCGGGAAATGCTGCCGCAAATCCAGTCCCCTCAGGAGCGGATCGCCCTCATTGAGAAGCAGCTGGAGTCCGTCAACGGCACCTTTTTCCTCCAGACCATGATGGCGGATTTCGAGATGCAGGCCCACCGGCTGGCGGAATCCGGCCAGGGCATTACCGCCGAGCGGCTGACCGCCCTCTGGCAGGAGATCGTGGCCGCTTATTTCGGGGACGTCATTCCCGCGGACGATCCCTACATGTATTCCTGGGCGCGCATCCCGCACATCTACGGCTCCCCCTTCTACGTCTATCAGTACGCCACCTCCCTGGCGGCTTCCTCAGCTTTCATGAAGCAGATGGAGGACGATCCGGCCACGGTCAACCGCTACCTCGGCCTCCTGAAATCCGGAGGGAATGACTACCCGATGAACCAGCTTCAGGAAGCCGGCGTGGACCTTTCCGAGCCGGAGGTCCTGGCGGCCGTTGTCGACGAGTTCAACCGTCTCCTCGATCTGCTTGAGGAGGAGTACGAGGCCTATCTCCAGTCCCAGCCGGTGGAGCCGTCAGGCGGTGTTGTGAGCTCGGCCCCGGGCGGGGACGGCAGTTCCCCGGGTTAAGGAAGCCTTCCTCCTCCGGCCCGGGCCGCGGAAGCAAGGAGGGTGGCCAGACAGCTGCCGGACCTGAACCATGTTGCTCAACGCCATCATTATCATCGTTGTCCTGGCCCTGGCCGGGTATCTGGCTTTTTCCAGGAGGCTGGCTGGTTCTAAGAAGTGGGACGCCACGGTCACGCCCCTGGCCTCGATCATGGGCAGCGGCTTCCTCGTCACGGCCCCCCTGCTGGCCGGCATTGTCGGGAACCTGGCCCTGGCCTGCATGGCCGTGCTGCTGGTCCTTTCCTATGCCGTCGGCAGCGCCATCCGGTTCAATATCCGCCACTTCGAGCCCATAGAATCCGACAAGGGGCTGGTCCAGGACATCGCCTTCCTTTCCCGGGTCGTCCTTGCGGGAGCCTACTTTATTACCGTCACCTACTACCTGCAGCTGCTGGCGGCCTTCCTCCTGAGCGCCTTCGGGATCCACAACGAGATGCTGGCCAGTTCCATCACGACGGTCCTGCTGGTGCTGATCTGCGGCATCGGGATCTGGCGCGGCCTGGACGAGCTGGAGATGGTGGAGCGCTACGCGGTGAGCCTCAACCTGGGCATGATCGGGGCCCTCCTGCTGGCCCTGGCCGTCTACAATGTGCAGCTCCTGGGCAGCGGCGAATGGCGGCTTCCGGACGTCTCCTCGACCATCAACCTGCACGACTTCCGGGTCCTCCTGGGCCTCCTGATCGTGGTGCAGGGATTCGAGACTTCGCGATTCCTCGGGGATGAGCATCCCGCGGAAACCCGCATCGCCACCATGCGGACCGCGCAACTGGTCTCCGCGGCCATCTACCTCGTCTTCATCGGCCTGGCCACGGTCCTGTTCAAGGACAGCTTCGGAGCCGACGTCACGGCCATTATCAAGATGACGGCTCCGGTGGCGGCGGTCCTGCCGATCCTCCTCTCGATCGCCGCCATTGGCAGCCAGTTCAGCGCGGCCGTGGCCGACAATTCAGGCGCGGGGGGCTTGCTGGAGGACATTACCGAAAGGAAACTGCCGATCCGGCTGGCCTACCTCCTGATCCTCTTCATCACGGTCGTTCTGACCTGGCAGACCAACGTCAATGCCATCATTGCCTATGCTTCCCGGGCCTTTGCCCTGTTCTACATGCTGCAATGCCTGGTGGCCCTGATGGTCTGCTTCGAGAACAAGGACCTGGCCCGCCGGAAACTCCGCATGGCCCTCTTCGCCGCGGTTACCCTGGCCTGCCTGACGGTCTTTATCTTCGGCCTGTCTTCCGAATAGGGCGGCCTCTAGGCGTGCACCGGGCAGGCGTTGAGCATCTTGAAGAAGTCGTTGCCCTTGTTGTCGACCAGGATGAAGGCCGGGAAGTCGACGACGTCGATCTTCCAGACCGCTTCCATGCCCAGTTCGGGATACTCCAGCAGCTCCACCTTCCTGATGTTGTTCTGGGCCAGGATGGCCGCGGGTCCACCGATCGAGCCGAGGTAGAATCCACCGTGCTTCCTGCAGGCGTCCGTCACCTGCTGGCTGCGGTTGCCCTTGGCGATCATGATTTTTGAACCGCCATGCGACTGGAACAGCTCCACGTAGGAATCCATCCGGCCGGCCGTGGTCGGCCCGAAGGAACCGGAAGGCATGCCCTCCGGGGTCTTGGCCGGACCGGCGTAGTAGACGGGGTGGTTCTTGATGTAGTCCGGAAGGTCCTCGCCGCTGTCGATCCGCTCCTTGAGCTTGGCGTGGGCGATATCCCGGGCCACCACGATGGTCCCGGTCAGGGAAAGCTGGGTTGTCACCGGATACTTGTTCAGGGTGGCCAGGATATCCTCCATCGGCTGGTTGAGGTCGATGCTGACCGCTCCGGTGGTGGTCTGCTTGCGGAATCCCTCGGGAATGAAACGGCCCGGGTTCGGCTCCAGGGCTTCCATCCAGATGCCATCCCGGTTGATCCTGGCCTTGGCGTTGCGGTCGGCCGAGCAGGAGACCCCCATCCCGACCGGGCAGGAGGCGCCGTGCCGGGGCAGGCGGACGACCCGGACATCGAGGGCGAAATACTTGCCCCCGAACTGGGCCCCGATACCGCTCTTGCGCGCGGCCTCGAGCAGCTTGGCCTCCAGTTCACGGTCCCGGAAGGCCTGGCCATGGAGGTTTCCCTGGTCCGGCAGGGCGTCGAGGTACTTGGTCGAGGCCAGCTTGACCGTCTTCAGGTTGGCTTCCGCGGAAGTGCCCCCGATGACAAAGGCCACATGGTAGGGCGGGCAGGCCGCGGTTCCCAGGGAGGCCATCTTCTCGGTCAGGTATTTTTCCAGGCTGGCCGGGTTGAGCAGGGCCTTGGTTTCCTGGAAGAGATAGGTCTTGTTGGCCGAGCCGCCTCCCTTGGCGACAAAGAGGAACTCGTACTCCATCCCGTCGCTGGCATAGATGTCGATCTGGGCCGGGAGGTTGTTCCCGGAATTCTTCTCCGTGTACATGTCCAGCGGCACGGTCTGGGAGTAGCGCAGGTTCTCCTCGGTGTAGGTCTTGAAAACCCCCTTGCTGAGGTTTTCCTCGTCATGGCCGCCCGTCCAGACCCGGTCCCCTTTCTTGGCCACGATGGTCGCCGTTCCGGTGTCCTGGCAGAAGGGCAGGATCCCGTGCGAGGACACCTCCGCGTTGCGGAGCATGGTCAACGCCACATAGCGGTCGTTGTCGCTGGCTTCCGGGTCGTCGAGGATGGCGGCAACCTGCTCGAGGTGGGCCGGCCGGAGCATGAAGGAAATATCCTTGGTCGCCTCGTTGGCCAGGCGCTGAAGGCCTTCCGGTTCCACGACCAGGATTTCCTGACCGTCGAACTCCTTCACGCTGACGAATTCCTTCGTCACCAGGCGGTACTTTGTGGTGTCTTCTCCGAGCGGGAAGGGCTTCTTGTAGGTGAATTCGGGTGTGCTCATGATGCTAAACCCTATTGTTATTAGATCGGGATAATTGGTGGCAATTTTTAATTAGCCTCGCTTATCGGAAAAGCCACGCGGACGGTCAGGTTGTCCGATACCGGAGCCGGACTGATTTTCTGGAATTCCGGATTGTCAGGGCCCCGTCCTTGAGGCTTGTTGAAGGGGATGCGGATCTATTTCATGAGCATTTGCGGCACCGGCATGGGCAATGGTGCGCTCCTGATGCGCTCCCTTGGCCATGACGTGAGCGGGGCCGACCAGAACACCTATCCGCCGATGTCGGACCAGTTGTCCGCCGCCGGGGTCCGGATCCTGGAAGGCTACGACGCCGATCGCCTGCGTGAGCTCGCCCCGGACCTGGTGGTGGTCGGCAACGTCAACACCCGGGGCAATCCGGAGGTGGAATGGCTCCTGGAAACCCGGGCCATTCCCTTTGTCTCCCTGCCCGAGCTGCTGGCCCGCGAGATTCTCCAGAAGCGGAACACGATTGTCGTCTCCGGGACCCACGGCAAGACCACCACCACCACCCTCGCCGCCTTTCTCCTGCGGGAGTCCGGCCACGATTCCGGCTACCTGGTGGGCGGGGTCCCCAACGATCTGCCGGGGGGATCCCTGGCCGGTGATCCGGCCGCCCCCTTCGTCATCGAGGGGGACGAATATGACAGCGCCTATTTCGACAAACGCAGCAAGTTCATCCACTACTGCCCGAATATCCTGATCCTCAACAACCTGGAATTCGATCATGCCGACATTTTCCGGGACCTGCCGGACATCCAGCGCACCTTCAGCCACCTGATCAAGCTGGTTCCCCGCGGGGGCTGCATCCTTGCCAACAGTGACGACCCCAACCTCGAGGAACTGCTCCATGTGGACTTTGCCCCGGTGCTCCGGGTGGGTCTCGGGGACCGGGCCGACCTGCGGATTGTCGACTTCGAGGAGGGTCCCGGCGGCAGCCGCTTCAACCTGGTTTTCAAGGGTCGTCCCTGGGGTCGGGTGGAATGGAGCCTGTGCGGGCTCTTCAACGCCCGCAACGGGGCCATGGCGGCCCTGGCCGCCGCGCTGGCTGCCGGCCTCAAGGATCCCACCAGGCTGGACCTGGCGCCCCTGGCCCGCTTCCACGGCGTTAAGCGCCGGCAGGAAATCCTGGCCGACAACGGCCACGTGTTGCTGATGACCGATTTCGCCCATCACCCGACCGCGGTCCGGGAGACCCTGGTCTCCCTCCGCCGGCGCTATCCCGAACGGCGCCTCCTGCTCTGTTTTGAGGCCCGCTCCAATACCGCCTGCCGGAAAATTCATGAAACGGCCTTCGAACTGGCCTTCGACGAGGCCGACGAGGTCCACCTTGGCGCCGTCTTCCGCGCCGAACGTTACTCCGACGCGGACCGCATCGACCTGCGCGGGATGTCCGAGCGGCTGGGGGAGAAGGCCTGCGCCTATGCCGGCAACACGGAACTGGAGGAGGCCCTGCAGGATCGCCTCGGCAGCCTCGGGCCCTCGGTGGTGGTCTTTTTCAGCAACGGTTCCTTCGACGGCATTCCCCTGCGTCTCTCCCGGTACCTGGAGACCCGCTCGCCCGGTGATTTGCGGTGACCGGCCGGTTGATGCCGGCCTGCCGGCTTGACGCAGGCGGGCTGTCCGGAAAAAGTGGGATCCCTGCATGAGGCGCGAACTGGCAGCTATTTATGATGAACTGCTCCGACGGCAGGCGGAGGGAGAGAAATCCGTCTTCCTGAGCGGGGAATCCCTTGAGCTTCTGCGCCGGGCCGCCAGCGAGGCTGCAGCCGCGGATCCGTCTCCCGCTGAAGAACAGGCCGCCCCTGGCCGGACTCCCCAAAAGGCCGCCGCGGCCCCGGAACCCGCCCCGCGCAAGGCTTCCGCCCCGCGCAAGGCCGTCAGCCGGCCGGCCATTGAAGTCCCGCCTCCTCCGGTGGTCTCCCTTCCGGAAGGCGACAAGGCCGCCCGCTGGCAGGCCCTGAAGGAATTGGTCGAGGCCGATCCCTGGTGCCGCTCCCAGGTCAAGCCGGGCAAGAAGATCGTTCTCGGGGTGGGGAACCTGGATTCGCCCATCTTCTACTGTGGGGAGGCCCCCGGGGCCGATGAGGAAATCCAGGGCGAACCCTTTGTCGGCCCGGCCGGGCAGCTGCTGACCAAAATCATCCAGGCCATGGGCCTGGAGAGGACGGACGTCTACATCGGCAACATCATGAACTACCGTCCGCCGATGCCGACCCCGGTCGGCAACCGGCCTCCGCAAAAGGAGGAAATGGCCTACTGCCTCCCGTATCTCCGGGCCCAGCTGGAGATCGTCCGGCCGAAGGTGATCGTGGCCCTCGGGGCCACCGCCATGGACGGCCTGCTGGGGCCGGATCCCAAGCGCCGGATCACCCGGGTCCGCGGCCAGTGGATGGACTTCAACGGGATTCCCCTGCTTCCGACTTTCCACCCCAGCTACCTCCTGCGCAACCAGACCCAGGCCACCAAACGCCTGGTCTGGGAGGACATGCTGGCGGTCATGGAAAGGCTCGGCATGAAAATTTCGGACAGGCAGCGTCGCTTCTTCCAGAAGTAGGGCCGCCTTGCCAAGGACGGGCAGCTGTGCTACCCGTGATTACAGGTTACCCCTTGTATGCACAGCAAGATCTACGACTCCGAAGTGTTCCGGATGGCTTGTCGTCAATTCGATGTAGCCGCCGACCTGATACAAATTCCCCAGGAAGACCGCGAGCGGACCAAGTTTCCCAAGCGCTGCCTGGCCATCACCATGCCGGTCCACATGGAGGACGGCCATGTCGAGGTCTTTGAGGCCTACCGGGTCCAGCACCATCTTTCCATGGGCCCGACCAAGGGGGGCGTGCGTTTTCATCCATCGGTGACCATCGGTGAAGTGGCGGCTCTGGCCATGTGGATGAGCTGGAAGTGCGCCCTCGTGGGCCTTCCCTACGGCGGGGCCAAGGGTGGCGTTGCGGTCGACCCGACCCAGCTGACCCGGAAGGAAAAGGAACGGGTTTCCCGTCGCTACATGCAGGAAATGGTGCCTTTCGTCGGCCCCAGCACCGATGTCATGGCCCCCGACATGGGCACCGATCCGCAGACCATGGCCTGGATGATGGATACCTTTTCCAATGTCGTCGGCTGCTCGACGCCGGCCATTGTCACCGGCAAGCCCCTGGAGGTGGGCGGGTCGGAAGGGCGGCTGGAATCCACCGGCCGCGGGGTGGCCTACCTGGTCAAGCGATACCTCGACAGCTACGGGGTCAAGCCCGGCGAAGCCACGGTCGTCATCCAGGGCTTCGGGAATGTCGGCACCCATGCGGCCCTCGGGCTGCTGGAGTACGGTTGCCGCATCGTCGGGATTAGCGATGTCAGTGGCGGGGTCTACAATCCCTCCGGAATCGATATTCACGATGCATTGCAGCACGTTTCGGCGAACCGAAGCCTGGTCGGCTACAACGAGGGGGAACGGCTGAGCAACGAGGAGCTGCTGGAGCAAGCCTGCACGGTCCTCATTCCGGCCGCCCTGGAGCGGGTCATTACCAAGGAGAACGCCGGGCGGCTGAAATGCCGCTTTCTGGCCGAGGCGGCC
>CAJXMX010000145.1 GCA_913056355.1 uncultured Opitutales bacterium | reverse complement strand
GGGCCTGGCCCGCCTCAAGGAGCGGATGGTCCTCGTTCTCGAAGAGGTCGCCGATCACGGAATCCCATTGATCCCGGAGCTGGCTGAGGGCGTTATCCGGATCGGGATTGGCCGGCCAGAAATCCGGATGGATCCCGGCGTGGGAGATCAGCCAGCCGTCGGCCTTGACCGCCATCTCGAACCGCGCCCACATCTCGCCGGGCCAGCTTTCGTTTATCCAGAGGGTGCGCTGGAAGGTTTCCCTTAATTCCGGATCCTCGACTTCCCTGGCGATCCCCTCGGCCCCGACCCGCAGGACATACTCCCGCAGCCGGCAGTAGATGATGTCGTGGTTGCCCCACAGCAGCCGCACCTTGCGCCGGTACTGCCGGACCAGCTCCAGCAGGAAGCGCGCGGTCATGCGGGTGGCCATCTCCCCTTCGAAGGCCTCCGACCGGGCATCGAAGTAATCCCCCATGAGGATGATCTGGTCGAAACGGTCCAGCTTCTCCCGGTCAAGGATGCGGGAGAGGAAGGTCAGGTCCTGGTGGATGTCGGGGATGAGAAGAAGGCGGCTCATGAGGTGAATGAATGTAGCGGAAATCCGGACACAGTGCAATCCCCTCAGTCACGCCCCGGATTCAACCTGGCCACACGCGTCTCCCGGGCCTCGCAAAGCCGGAAAATGGTCTTCAATGCCTCCTGGTATCCCTCGGGAAACTCCTTTTCCAGAAGCCGCTTGGCCTCCCCGAATTTCCCCAGCTCCCGGCAAACCTCCGCCCGCATCATCCGCTCGTTGGCGTCGTCCATGGAAAGCAAATCCTCCAGCGCAGAGAGGTTCTCCAGGTGCTCCTCGGGCAGAGACTCCGCTTCTTCACGGCGGATCCGGTCATTGCCTTTCCACCAGAGGCGCATCCTCAGGTAGATGAGTTTTTGATGCGAGTCCCCGAGCCCCGACTCGATAGCGTGGATATAGTCATCCTCGTCCGGTTCCTCGGCGAATTCGAGTTCCTCCCACTCTTGGCCTTTTTCCCCATCCCACGAATTGATCTGGTCGATTTCCTCGCATTCATCCGACCAGAAGAGCACCTCTTCGGTCGGCGCCTTCCGCAGCCACGGTTCATCCGGCAGCATGGGCGCCTCGCGCTTGCCGTCAGTCCAGAAAATGGCGCCGAAGGTGTTGCCCGAGGCGATGGTGGAGAACTTGACCGGCTTCCTGCAGCCGGGTGCTTTCATGATGAGTGTGGGTCCGGGTAACATAGGCCGAATCATATACCACAGCGTCGGACAATAACAGTCCCGGTATGCATCGGATGGAAATAGTTATAATGCATGACCTCACGGCACCCGGGAATTCCAAAGGTCGTCGCGATCAGGAATTGCAGGAACACCATCAATCTTGCGACTGCTGGCCCATTCGTTTAACCATTGTTTCCAGAAAATCCCCCATGCACCTCACCCTCGTCGCCATCGATGATCCCCTCTTTGCCGCCTGGTCCGCCATTGCCGCCGATCTCGACTTCGTCGACGTGTACCGCGGCAGCATCTTCGAGGTGAAATGCGATGCGGTGGTCAGCCCGGCCAACAGCTTCGGCTTCATGGACGGGGGGATCGACCTGGCTTACAGTCGTCACTTCGGCTGGCAGGTGCAGGAGCGGCTGCAGGATTTGATCAGGGAATTCCATCACGGGGAGCTGCTGGTCGGGACGGCGGAGATCGTGGAAACCGATGATGAGCGGATTCCCTACCTCATCGCCGCCCCGACGATGCGGGTGCCGATGATCCTGAAGGACACGGTTCATCCCTACCTGGCCACCCGGGCCATGCTGCTGCTGGTCAAGCACGGGAAATTTCGCGCCGGACCGCTTAAGGGAAAGCCCGTCGCCGATGTGGTGCAGTCGGTCGCCCTGCCCGGCCTCGGGACTGGCGTTGGACGAATCGACCCGGAAGTCTGCGCCCGACAGGTCCGGGCCGCGATCGAGGATGTGCTCCTGGATCAATGGGAATTCCCCACAAGCTGGGAGGAGGCGCAGCAGCGTCACCAGCTCCTCTACCGCGACTGGACCACCGACCTGCAGGATTCCCGATAGCCGCCCAGTGCCCCCCGGCCATACCGGCCAGCGCTGCGGCCTTGTCGCCCCATCCTCCTCTCTTCCAGGGAACCCCAATTCAATAACAGGCATTTTTTGAATTATTTTGCGACACTTCTTGACAGTGTCGCTTTTAAACCCAACAGTTCCGTCCCATGGCCGATTCACCGACATCCGCCTCCGGCGAACTGACGCTGGCCGACCTGGCCGGGCAGACCGGGCTTTCCGCCCGGACGATCCGTTATTACATATCGGAGGGCTTGCTGCCGGGCCCGGCCAAGGCCGGACGCGGCGCCACCTATGGAGAGCAGCACCTGCGGGCGATCCGGGAGATAAAGGACCTCCAGGCGCAGGGGCTGACCCTGGCGGAGATGCGGCCGCGGCTGATGGGCGATGAGCTGGAGGACGTCACGATCAACTCCGTTCCGTGGCAGGCCTACCAGCTGTCACCGGACGTGGTGGTCAACGTCCGGGCGGACGCGGCTCCCTGGCGCCAGAAGCAGATCCGCCGCCTCCTGAGCGAACTGGCCAGTACTTTAAACAAAAACAAGTAACAGAGGAACACGACGATGAGCATGACCGAGGAACACAAAGAATTTGCCCTTATCAATCCCGCGACCGGGAAGGAAATCGATCTCGCCCTGCAGGAGCTGCAACTGAGCGGAACCATCCTGCCGGTGGGGGCCCGGTTGCTGGTCCGCCACGTTTTCAAGTCGGCCGAGCCGGGTCCCATCGAGGTCGTCTACTCCTTCGGCCTGCCCCGCGATGCGGCCCTGCGCCAGTTCCGCATTGTCGGGGAAGGCTTCTCGGCTGTCTCCGAACTGAAGCCGACCGGGCAGGCCGTAAAATCCTACGAGGAGGGAATCGCCAGGGGGCACTTGTCCACCATGGCCCGTCAATACGGGGACGGCATCATCAACCTCAGCGTGGGTAACATCCGCCCGGGGGAAGTGGTCGCCGTGTATCTGGAAATCCTGGCCGGAAGCGAACTCCGCGACGATGGTTTCCGGTTCCGATTCCCCTTCACCCTTGCTCCCAGCTACCATGCCAAGGCGCGGACCGTTGAATCCGCTCCCGGCCAGGGAGAGATGGAGCTGCCCGGGGAATTCGGGGACGTCATGCTGCCCAAATGGATGGCCGATGCCGAGGACCTTCACCGGATCGGCTTCGACCTGAAGGTCGCGCTTCCCCATGCAGCGACCGAAATCGGTTCCCCCTCCCACTCCATCCGGGTGGCCAACGGGGAAGCCGGGCATCACCGGGTCTCACTGGCCCCGGAAAAGGACGCTCCCAACCGGGACCTGATTCTCGATGTTAAGACCCGCTACACTCAGCCGGCGGTTTTGGGTGGCATCGGACCTGACGGCAAGGGCCACTTCGCCGTGCTGGCTCCCTCTCATCTCTTTGGAAAAGCGGAGAAGGAACCGCGCCGGGTGGTCTTCCTGATCGACCGTTCCGGTTCCATGAACGGTGCCCCCATCGGGCAGGCCCGGCGAGCCGTGGAGGCCTGCCTGGGCACCTTGACGGAAGCGGATACCTTCGGTCTGGTTGCCTTCGACGACCAGGTTGAGACGATGGCCGACCAATTGGTGAAAGGCGACGCAGCGGGAAGGAACCGGGCCTCGACCTTTCTCAAATTGGTGGACGCGCGGGGTGGCACGGAGCTGGCCGACGGCTTCAACGCCGCCGCCGGTATCCTCGGCGACGAGGGAGGCGATGTAGTGATTTTTACCGACGGCCAGGCCTTTGAGACGGAGACCATCCTGCGGCAGGCCCGATCGGCCGGCGTCCGCCTCCATTCACTGGGCATTGGCAGCGCCAGCCAGGACCGTTTCCTCAGCCTGTTGGCCCGCGAGACGGGTGGCCTTTGCCGTTTTGTTTCGCCGCGGGAACGGGTCGATATCTCCGCCATGGAGCTCTTCGCCAGCATTTCCAGCCCCGTGGCCAGCAACCTGAAGGTGGAGAGCCCCGCCACTGGAACGTTGTCCATCACCCCTGAGCCGCCCTCGCGGGTCCGGTCCGGCGAACCGGTTGTATTCTTCGGCGAACTGGAAAGCTCCGTCTCTGAAACAATCCGGATCAATTGGGAAGCGGATTCCGGACCGAAGCACATGGAAATTCCGCTTGAATTGGTTGAATCAGGCGACGCGGAGAGCGTCTTCCTCCTGCAGGGCTCCCGCCTGATCACGGATGCCGACAGCCGGATGATTCCGGTGCAGGGAAATCGTGCGGAACGTGAGCGCGAGGCCACGCGTCAGACCAACCTCCTGAAGCGGCTCAGCGAGACTTACGGCCTGGCCAGCCGGGCCATGTCGCTGGTCGCAGTGGTCAAGCGCAAGGGCGACAAGGCCAATGTCATTCCCCGGACAATGATTGTACCGGTCGGCATGCCCCAGGATGTTGATTTTGAGGCCTATTTCTCGGGTCATGGACCATCCGGCAGGATCAAGCCTCTCCGCATGGTGAATCCGCAATTCCCCAGCTACGAGAAGCCACAAAACATCTTCGCCAGAAGGGACGGAACAGCACCGGATATGGACGAGGACATGGAGTTGATTAGCTGCTCCAGCTTGGGCCTCGAAGACATTGAGGCAGAGGAAGCAGATAAACAGAACGACCTGATGATCCTTCTGGCCGGCAGGATGGAACCGGATGGCGGCATGCCTGGAAAGGACAAAATGGAGCGCTGGATGGCCTCCATGGCGGCCCTCCTGTTCTACCTTTCCAACGGGAACACGAGGACATCGGGGACCTTCCGCCTTCAGGTTCAACGCCTGCTGGATTACCTGGAACAAAGGAAGGGCGATGGAGCCGATCCACGCATGCTCGACTTGCTCAAGTTCGTGCAGGAGGGCCACGTTCCCCCGATCTCCTGTCAAGACCAGGTCGCCCGGATATGTTTCGGCCAGGCAATCGACCGGAACATGCTGCGCGACCACTTCGACTGGATCGCACCCATGTAGTTAAGAATAGACTACAGGTCAAGGGCCAGGGTCCCGGCCGGCCTCCCGCAAGTCTTAAGCGGGTAGACCGGCCGGCGGGGACCTCCTACTCCCGCCTGAACCTTGACCTCCGCGACATGCGGGCCAATCCGCGGCGGAGGCGTTCGCCGCTGGAGCCTTCCTGCTCGTCGACAAAGTAAGCCATGTGGATCCAGCAGTCCTCGACCTCCAGCCCGGAACCGACGATCGGATCCCGGATGAAGCGCCAGTCGGTGCCCAGGCCGACCGAGTCGAAGGACTGACCCTCGATCGCCGCGCAGCGCTCGAGGAAGGCCTTGGCGGCCAGGGTGTCGGGCTCGTTGACCGGCTCGCCCTTGCCCGGTTCCCTGTTGAAGTACAGGGCCGAGCGCTTGTTGGCCAGGGCCTCCATGGCGTAGCTCTGGAGAATCTGCGGATGCAGCTCGGCGTAGGCTTCCGGGCGGGAAAGCAGGTCCATGCCCGCGGGCTTGTTGTCGATCAGGGCAATCAGCCCGGCCTGGTTCTCCTGCAGGGGGATCTTCTCAATGGCCGATTCGAGGTCCTGCCGCACCCGTTCAAAGGCGTCCGCCATGGCCCGGGTCGGCGAGTGGCTGCCGATCTTGTGGTGCAGCTCGTCCACCTGCTCCCAGACCTCCCCCTGGTCCGACTGGTAGCTCAGGTTCATCTGCAGGGAGTGGCTCACCGAGCGCGTCTTCCGGCGCCGGGCCTTGACCGGCATGACCGTCTTGGCGCTGGAAAACGTGGGCGAACTGTAGCTCCAGCGTCCGCTCTCGGTGCAGCTGACCGGGATCATGGTCCGGCTCCGCGGCGCCAGCAGGAGGGTCGTGTTGATGATCCGGTTCTGCTTCGCCCCGCGCAGCTCCTCGCCGTCGAGCAGCAGGACGCAGAGTTCCGATGGATTCTCGACCATCAGGTTGGGGACGCTGCCCCCGTCGCTGACCTCCTTGACGACCATTCCGTGATGCTCGATGGCCACCGATGAGGTGATGTAGGCCGGACCGTCTGTCGTGGACAGGAAGAGCGGGAAAACGGCCAGGTTCTGGATGATGACCGGCGGGTGGACCGTGATCCGGTCGATGGGATGGGCTGTCATGAATGTGTCCTTGGGTTGCAGGTTAAAAGCTTAACCTTAACAGACCGGGTCGGACACAGGCTGGCCGAGGCCCGCGGAATTGCTCAATTCATGGCCTCGGATGGCTCCAGCCCGAGGTTCAGCTGCCCGGGATGGTCCACCCGGTTCATGGACATGACCATCTGGATCACCCGGTCCGGCTGCTGGGCCTGTGCCGCCTCGTGCAGCTCGACCAGCCAGGGAGGCGCGTCGCGGTAGAGGGTGTCCATGTCCTTGACGGCCGCCTGGACGCGCTTCTTCAGGGCGGTCGGGGCCAGCACCCGGGCATGGCTCCCCCAGCTCAGCACCCAGCGCTCGATCTCCTCCAGCGAATCCAGCTGCAGGTCCAGCTCAAGGCAGTCACCCGGCAGGTCCCGGAGGGCCTGACTGCTGTGCCAGTTCCGCTCGCGGACCAGTTGCGCCGCGAAAGGATCAAACTCGATTCGAACCCGGAATTCCCCTTCCCCGCAGAAGACCCCGAAGGCTCCCATCAGGTGGTCGGCGAGGGAGAAGTCATCCGGCTTGCTGAAGGTCTTGCCGGCCCCGAGGATTTCCTGGATCCGCCCGACGACAAAGGTCCGCATTTCCTTCCGGACGAGGTCGTGGGCGAACAAATACCACTGCCCGTCAAAGCTGCCCAGGTGGTACGGCTGGACCAGACGCTTCTCCGCCCGGTTGGCGTTCAGCTTGCGGTAGGTGAAGGTCAGCTCCCGGCAGTTGGCCACCGCATGATAGACCTTCTGGAAAACCGCCACGTCGGTCACCGCCTGCCCGGTGTGGTGGAAGGACAGCGATGTCGACAGGCTGTGCAGGTCGACGCTGATCTCGTCTCCCATGACTTGGGAGAGCTTGGCAAAGGCCGTCGCCAGCGGCCTCTCAAAGGGCGTTCCGCGGTACTGCTCCAGCGCCTTCTGCGCCACAAAGAGCGCCAGCACCTCCCCCTCCGTCGCCGGGATGGTCGGGAAATGCGTCACCGGCTCGCTATAGTAATAACCGTGCCGCCCCGCATCGTACTCGATCGGCAGGTCCAGCTGGTACCGCATGTACTCGATGTCCCGCTGGATGGTCTTCCCCGCCACCTCGATCTCCTTCGCCAGGCTCGAACAGTTCGGATACTTCCCGTCGACCAGACGGTTGTGGATGCGCAGCATCCGCTGCAGCGGGGTGCGGGATTGGGGAGTCTTCCTTGCCATCGGACATGCAGTGTCTCAGGCCGGCGTGGGATTGTCGAGGCGAAGTGGGGTCGGACCTCCCCTAACTCTTGATTTCTAGTAACTTCTGAATCCCAGAGGCTGATTTCACGCCTTTACAGCCCATATTTGGTGCTGATTTCATCCTTCTAAGCCCAGCCCCGGGTCTTTAGGGCGTTTTTTTTATGGTTATTTTGTGCGTTTAAGCAGCTACAGAAGGCATGAAAAACGATTAAATGCCTGATAATAAATGACATGGGGAGGTCCGACCCCACTTTCAACCCCACTTTCACTTCACAAAAACCCGGTATCCCCATGACTCGAGGGGAAGCACCGTATCCGCCTCGATAACCACCGCCTCACCGGAATTGAAATCCCGGTAGGCGCCGGGGGCCAGGGTCGAGGTGAAGCTGACCTCCTGCGGCTGTGCTGAGAAATTGAGCACGGCGAAGACCTTGTCCCGGTCATTCTGGCGGACGAAGCTGAGGACCTCGGCGGGCGCGGTGTTGGGGACGGAGATCATGGTAGCACCCCACTTGCCGTGCCAGAGGGCGGTATTCTCCTGCATGAGGGCGATCAGGTCACGGAACAGCTCCCCGACGGGGTCCTCCCGCCAGGTGATGGGGTCCTTCTCGAAGAAGGCCAGGCGGCGCTCGTTGCCGGCTTCCTGGCCGTTGTAGACCAGGGGCAGGCCCTCCCCCACCACGGAGAGGACGATGGCATTCTTTAATCCGTCTCCAAAGCGCTCATACATGGTCCCTTCCCAGGCATTCTGGTCATGGTTGCTGGTATGGGTCATGCGAATGCTGTCCTTGGGCCATGCGGATTCATTCCACGAGTAGTAGACAAACAGCTTGTTCAGGTCGGCATCGCCCTGGCAGATCTCATGCACCGCCTCGTTCCAGCTCCAGGCGTAAGTCATGTCAAAGGCCCTGGCATGCAGGTCCCGTGATTCCCATTCCGCCAGCATGAAGACGGGCTTCACCGCATCCAGTTCGGCCCTGACGTTGTTCCAGAAATCCACCGGGACGAAGCCCGCCACGTCGCAGCGGAATCCGTCGACATCCGCTTCCTCGACCCAGTATTTCATGGCCTGGGTCATGTATTCCCGGACCTCCGGGTTGTCGTAGTCGAGATCGATGATGTCCGACCAGTCCCACCAGGGCGTTGGCCGGAAGTTGCCGTCGTGGTCCCGGTCGTACCAGTCCGGATGCTCCTCCACCAGCACGTTGTCCCAGGCCGTGTGGTTGGCCACCCAGTCGAGGATAACGTGCATGTCCAGTTCATGGGCACGGCCAACCAGGCTCTTAAGATCCTCCAGATCGCCGAACTCCGGATTGACGCTGTAGTAGTCCTTTACTGAATACGGACTGCCCAGGGTTCCCTTGCGGTTCTTGACCCCGATCTCATGGATCGGCATCAGCCAGACAATGGTCGCCCCGAGCCTCTTGATCCGTGGCAATTCCCGCTCCACCGCCGCAAAGCTCCCCTCCTCCGAGAACTGCCGCACGTTGACCTGGTAAATGGCCGCGTTCTTGCACCAGTCCGGGTGCTCCAGCTGGACGTAATCGGTCGGCTGGTACCGGGCAGGGACATCGGCTGCAATATCGCCTCCGAGGCAGGGGGTCGTAACAATCATGCCGAGCAGGCGGGAGAGGAGGAGTAGCTTTCTCATATGGACAACGTTAATTGTCCAGAACCCCACTCAACAAGGACCCCAGCCAAGATATATCTTCATTGATCTGGAAATTACTTAGATTTCCGAAAGGATTCCCGCACCAACGCCTCCTTCTCCCTTTTCGGCAGCCGCTTGATCCGATATTCCACCTGAAGGGCTTCCGAGCGCGAACCGATCTCGCGGGAATAGACCAGTTCCAGGGGCGCCCGCCCGCGGAGGTAGCGCGCCGTCCGGGGACCCTGGGCCTCATGCTCGGCGTAGCGGCGGTCCACATCAAGGGCGATGCCGGTATAGAGCGTGCCATCCGCGCAGCGGATCAGGTACACGCTCCAGACGGTCGTAGAGTCAGGACCGGTCTGCATCACCCTTCCCTTTGCCGGCAGCCATTAACGGACGAATCGCGGAGTCAGCCCCGCTTCCGGCTCAGCATGATCTGGTTGCCGTCGGTGTCCTCACACATCGCGAGGTGGGGCGGTTGGCCGTTCTCCGGCTGGGGCTCGCGCTCGCATTTGCCGCCCGCGGCGATGACCTCGGCCGCACCGGCGACCACATCCGCAACCTGGAAGGTCAGCCCGGTCCAGGTTTGCCTGCCCTCCCCGCCACCGTGGATGGAAATGATCCCGCCCCCGACCGTCAGCTCGGTGATGTGCGGATTCTGGTCCGCAACCCTCGCTCCGAAGACCTTCTGATAAAATTCGGCTGCGCGTCCGGCATCGGCCGCCCAGATCGTGTACTTGAGTTTTTCAACCTGCATGTATCCAGCACGGTATGGGAATTGCAGGGCCCGGCAAGCACACACGCCCGTCTGCAATCCGGTCCTATCCGACTATCGGCATCCGCAATGGCGCTGGACTTCCGCCTCCTTCGGCTCAGGATAAAAGGCCAACCTCCCTTTCCATGCCGCTCCGATTGCTCGATTTCAATGTCCGCCGTCTGGACATCGCGACCCGCATGCCGTTCAAGTACGGCATCGCCGTGATGACGGACCTGCCGCATGTCCTGGTCACGGTCCGGGCCCTCATTGGCGGAGCGGAGGCGACGGGCCAGTCAGCCGATCACCTCCCCCCGAAGTGGTTCACCAAGGAACCGGGAACGAGCCCGCAGGAGGATATCGCGGGGATGGAGGCGGTCCTGGCGGAGGCCCTGGAAGCGGCCAAGGATATTGTGGCCGACTCGCCCTTCGAATTCTGGATGGAATTACATAATCAGCTGATGTCACCGCCCCGGCATCCCCCGCTCCTCCAGCATTTCGGCATCTCCCTGGTGGAGCGCGCCCTGCTGGACGCCTTTTGCCAGCACCATGGACAGCCGCTCTGGCAACTGGTCCGAAGCAACGCCCTGGGCATCGACCTGGGCCGACTGTCCCCCGAGCTGACGGGATATGCGCCTGCGGATTTCCTCCCGGAGCGACCTCTCGAGTCGGCACAATTGAGGCACACGGTCGGCATGGCGGATTTTCTCAGGGAAGCGGTCATTGGTCCGGAGGAGCGGCTCGACGACGGCTTGCCGCAGTCGCTGGAGGCCTGCATCGACTTCTACGGCCTGCGGGAATTCAAGCTGAAGCTGACCGGAAACGCCGGGGCGGACCTGGACCGCCTGCGCGGGATTGCGGATGTCATTCACCGGAAGCTGCAGGGCGACTATCGTTTCAGCCTGGATGGTAATGAACAATTCAGCACACCGGGACAGCTGCGCTCATTCGGTGAGGAGGTATATGCCGACCCAAAGCTCAACGCATTCTTCGAGCACCTGTTCTTCATCGAGCAGCCGATCCACCGGAAAGCCGCCCTCGCGGATGATGCGCCGGATGTATCGGCAGCCTGGCCATGTCCGGTGCCGATTATCATCGATGAATCCGACGGGGACTTGAACGCCTTTCCCCGCGCGCTTGAGCTGGGATACGCCGGGGTCAGCCACAAGAACTGCAAAGGCGTCTTCAAGG
>CAJXMX010000144.1 GCA_913056355.1 uncultured Opitutales bacterium | reverse complement strand
CCCGGCGGTCAGTCGGATCGCGGCGAGACCAGCATCGGCGCGAAGCGGGCTAGGAAGGCCAGATAGCCGCCGGTCCACAGGGCTGCGCTGAGATACAGCGCCGTCATCGGGTCCGGCATCCATGTCGAAGCGACGCGCCCCGCCGCGCCGAGGAACACCAGCACATAGGCCGTCGTCGTCGCAACGTCGGCATGCAGGACGCGGCCGCTGTGGCCGAGCGAGGCCCGTGTCATCACTGCAAGCGTCATCTGCCCGATGGCGCCGGCCGTCAGGAGGAAGTCCCGGTGCCAGTCCTTGTCGGAGGGGTTCAGGAAGCGGTCGCAGTAATGCATGACCGCCGGGATGACCCCCGCCGCCCCGTTGGTCGGGGCGGTGACCACGCGTCCGCCGGCGGCGTTCTCCTCGTTGACGGCGATGGCGTACACGTCGACCCAGTCCAGGATGGTCAGGGAATCCCGAGGGGCCGACTCCGGCTTGTCGCGAAGCTTTCGATACAGGGCGGGGGCCCGCCGATTGATCTTGAGTCCGCCGGGCAGGACCCCGTCGGAGTGCAGGCCCGCTTCCACGCATTCCTGCATGGCCCGCCAGACTGCGTCCAGCCGCTGGTTGGTCTCGCTCCTTTTGCGCCTGGAGGCCTCGTTGCCGTCGATGATGGTCGAGATCGGCCGCTCCTCCCGGACGCAATGCCGGACCAGCTCGGCGGCGGTGCTGAAGGGGTAGGGGACCTGCGGCGCCTTGGCGGGCTTGCCCGCCTCCTCATGGGTCACGACAAAGCCGCCGCCGACCGAGTAGGCGATCTCCTCCAGGACCACGGAGCCCCGGGCGGAGAGGACCTGGAAACGCATCCCGTTGGGGTGAAAGGGAAGAATCTCGCGGCGGTTGAACCGGATGTCCTCCGCGACCAGGAAGGTGATGTTGCGCTTGCCATTGAGGACCAGGCGGCCGTTCTTCTGCACCTCCTCATAGGCGGGAACCAGGGATTGCGGATCAACGGACTCCGGCTGCTTCCCCCGGAGCCCCGCCACGATAGCGAAATGGGTCCCGTGGCCTTTCCCGGTCAGCCCGAGGGAGCCGAACAACTCGACCTGGATCCGCGAGGGGCGGAAGACCATGGCCTTGCGGGCAAAGGCGGCGGCCGCCCGCATCGGCCCGACAGTGTGGGACGAGGAGGGACCGATGCCGATGGTATAGAGGTCGAGTACGCTGAATTGCACGGAAAGGAGTCTAGCTGAATTTCAGGGTTTGGCAATAGCCGCGGCCAGTGCAGTGGGGAGGACATGGGGTGCGGCGGGCCCTGGCAGTGAAGCAGGCCTCCGGCCTGGTGCTGAACGTGATTTTACCCCGCAGGCGGGGCGCCTGCGGCCCTGCGGGTCAGGCGGGTTTCAGGATGAAGACATGGCTTCCCGGAGGCACGGCATCGTACAACTCCATCAGGTCATCGTCGCGCATGAGGAGGCAGCCGGCGGAGATGTTTTCCGGGAAGCGGTCCGGGAAGTTGGTCCCGTGAATGTAGATGTAGCGATCATAGGAATCGATTCCGGGCCCGGCGTTGAGGCCCGGTTCGAGTCCCCGCAGGCGGAGGATCCGGGTGGTCACACAGCAGGGCTGGTCCGGTCCGGCATCGTCCCGGTCGAAGTACCGTTGTCCGGTCGGCCGGCGGGCGGTAAAGACCATTCCCGGCGCCGCGCCGTCTCCATATTTTTCGGCCACCTCATGCAGCCCCCAGGGCGTCCCGAGGGAATTCTCGACACAGGAGAGGGGCTTTTTACTATGGGAAACAGGATAAGTTGCCCGCAGTTCATCCCCTTTGCAGCATAAGAGAATTTTCTCGCCAAGCACGGCCAGGAGGACATGTTCCGTTCGTTTCAAACCCCGCCTTCCGAGGCACTCTTGATAAGCATCCAGATAATTCACTAAAATGGCAGTTACAGTTGGCATCGTCGGCGCGACCGGAGCGGTTGGCCAGGAACTCATTCGCTTGCTGCATGAGCGGGAATTCCCCTTTTCCTCGCTCAAGTTATTGGCCTCGGGCCGCTCGGCAGGCAAGGAAATCCAGTACGGCGACAAGACTTTGACCATCGAGGAAGCCACGCCCCAGGCCTTTGCGGGAATGGATATCGCCCTCTTCAGTGCCGGTGCCTCGATCAGCAAGGTCCTGGGGCCGGAGGCGGTCAAGCGGGGCTGCGTAGTGGTCGACAACAGCTCGGCCTTCCGGATGGATCCGGAGGTGCCGCTGGTGGTCCCGGAAATCAACGCCCATGCGGTCAAGGACCACAAGGGCATCATCGCCAATCCCAACTGCTCGACCGCGATTGCCCTGATGGGGCTCTTTCCGCTCCACCAGGCCTTCGGGCTGAAGCGGTTCATCGCCTGCACCTACCAGGCCGTTTCCGGCAGCGGGGTCAAGGGGATGATGGAACTGGAAAACCAGCTTCGGGCCTGGAGCGAGGGCCGGGAATCGGCGCCCTCCAATTACCCGCATCCCATCGCCTTCAACCTCTTCCCGCATGTCGACGTCTTCTTCGACGACGGCTACACCAAGGAGGAGCACAAGATGCTCAACGAGAGCCGGAAGATCATGTCCATGCCGGACCTGACGGCCAGCACCACCTGCGTGCGGGTGCCCGTCATGCGGGCCCACTCAATCGCCCTGCATGCCGAGTTCGAGCGTCCGGTCGACGTGGAGCAGGCCCGCCAGGCGGTGGCCGCCTTTGCCGGCGCCGAGTTGTGCGACGACCCGGCCCACAACCTCTACCCGACCCCCCTGCAGTATTCCGGCAAGGACAAGTGCGGGGTGGGGCGGATCCGCAGGGATTCGGCCATCGAGAACGGCCTGGCCCTCTTCGTGGCCGGCGACCAGCTGCTCAAGGGGGCCGCCCTGAACGCGGTTCAGATTGCGGAGGAATTGGTCTAAAAGGACGAAGGACGAAGGACGAAGGACAAAGGACTAAAGACAAAGGACAAAGGACTAAGGACTGTAGTTTTAAGGCCAATAACCCTGGTCCTTTGTCCTTGGTCCTTCGCCCAAATCTCAGACCGTCCGATCCCCAAGGCAGGTCTCGACCAGGCGGGCGGTCTGGATCCAGGGATGGTCGGTGGGGACGATGCGCTTCTTGCCGGCCACCTTGGAGAGGGGCACCGGTTCACAGCGGTTGCCCTTGACGGCCACCAGGCAGTTGAAATGGCGGGCCGCCAGCAGCTCCCCGGCCTTGGTTCCGAGGCGGGTGCAGAGCAGCCGGTCGAATGGGGTGGGGGAACCGCCGCGCTGGACATGGCCCAGCGAGGTCACGCGGGCCTCGACGCCGGTGCGGGTCTGCAGTTCCCGGGCAATGCGGCTGGCCACCGGCTCCTGGACGAGGTGAATGCCGTTGACCTTGGCCTGCTTGAAAATCTCGTCCTCGCTGGGGCTTTTCTTTTTCTTCGAGCCCTTCTCCTCATCTGAGTCTTCGCCCTGCTGGGGTTGGACCCCCTCGGCCACCGCGATGATGGAAAAGCGTTTCCCGGTCCGCCGGCGGTTGAGCAGGCTTTCGGCGATGACATCGAGGTTGTAGGGGATTTCCGGGAGGAGAATGACATCCGCGCCCCCGGCAATCCCGGCCCCGAGGCAGAGCCAGCCGGCGTCGTGCCCCATGATCTCGCAGATGATGATCCGGTGGTGGCTGGTGGCGGTGGTGTGCAGCCGGTCGATGGCCTCGGTGGCCACGTTCATGGCCGAGTCGAAGCCGAAAGTGATGTCCGTCTCGGCGACATCGTTGTCAATGGTCTTGGGCAGGGTCAGGACGTTCATCCCGGCCTTCTGCAGGCGGTAGGCGTTCTTCTGGGTGCCGTTGCCGCCCAGGCAGACCAGGCAGTCCATGCGCTGCTTCTTGTAGTTGGCCACCGCGACCTCGGTCATGTCCATGATCTTGCCGCCCATGGGCATCTTGTGGGGCTTGTCCCGGCTGCTGCCGAGGAAGGTCCCGCCATGGGTCAGGATGCCGCTGACGTTGATGCTCTCGATGGGAACGACCCGGTTCTCGACCAGGCCGCGGAATCCATCCTGGACCCCGAGGACCTTCCATCCGTAATGCATGGCGGCCTTGGCCACGCCCCGGATCACCGCGTTCAAGCCGGGGCAGTCCCCTCCGGCGGTCAGAATTCCAATTGTTCCCTTTGACTTCGGCATCGCAATTTCCCCCGGTTCTGGTCGGGGCGGCCGGATTCGAACCGACGACTTCTTGCTCCCAAAGCAAGCGCTCTACCAGGCTGAGCTACGCCCCGATTATTGTCCGGCCAAGATGCGGGGAATTCTCCCCAAATGTCAAATGCCGAGTGCGGGCCTACATGGGAGGTTTCCGTCCGCGGAAGGCGTTGATGATGAGGGACAGGATCAGCAGAACCAGGAAGATGAAGAAGAGGATCTGCGCGATCGAGCTGGCGGTACCGGCGATTCCGGTGAAGCCGAAGATACCGGCGATGATGGCGATAACCAGGAAGATAAGTGCCCATTGTAACATGATGTTTCCTTTCGTTTGAACGGGGTGCGGCCTGATCTCAGGCTTCTTCCCCGTTGATTTTTGTTTTTAACTGCTGCAACACCGAGAGGGTCAGGAATGAGACCAGGCTCAGCGTGGCTGCTATTTCGTAAAGTTTCCAGGCCACGGCCACGGCGATGGCCCCGGTGCCCCAGAGGCTGGCGGCGGTGGCGGTCCCCTTGACCGAGTCCTTGTTTTTCAGAATGGCACCTCCCCCGATGAAGCCCATGCCCCCGATGATTCCCTGGAAGACGCGCGAGAGGGCGTGTTCCTCGCTGAATATATAGATGCCGGTGAGCATGAAGCCGCAGCAGGCCATGGCCACCAGGGGATAGGTGCGCAGGCCGGCGCTGCGGGATTTTTCTTCCCGGTTCCAGGCGATGGGCAGGGCCAGCAGGTAGGCCACCCCCATCTGCATCAGGTTGTGCAGGGCTTCCGCGAGTGAAAATTCAGATCCGTACATGTTCAGCTGGCCTTTTCCTCGACCTTCTCGTCCTGTTCCTCGAGTTCCTCTTCATGGCGCCGGACCGATTTCCTGTGCTCCCGCTTCCCGGCCCGTTTGCCCTTCCGTTTGCACAGGGCCTTTACCGAGTCCGTCCTGCCATAGACGATCAGTTTGTCGTCGGGTTGGACTTCATAGCGGCCCCGGGGAATGCCGATGTACAGGTTTTCCCGCTGGATGCCCAGTACCAGGATGCCCTCCTCGGGAAGTTCCAGCTTGGAGAGGGTCCTCCCCGCCAGCCAGTTGTTGTCCTTCACGATGACCTCGGTCACCTCGTAGTCTTCCATGAGGGTGATCAGCTTCTCGAAGTTCCGCTGGCCGAGACTGGTGTATCGTTCCAGCAGGCGGTTGATGATCTTCTCCAGGAACTTGTCCAGGCGCCGCGAGCGGGCGGAGAGGTAGAGGAGGGCGATGCCAAGGAAGAGCAGAAAGAAGTTCTGGAACTGGCTGCCCGGGTTGTTTTCGCCGACAAAGCCGATGATCAGCGAGGAGATAACCGTCACGATCCCGGCGTTCCCGAGGAGGATCAGGATCATGATGATCCTGCGCCGTATCGGGTGCTTCACGACAATTTCAGATTCACTGGTGGTGAATCCGGCCCCCGTGAAGGCACTCCTTGCCTGGAACCGGGCCCGCTCCCGGCTCATGCCGGTGTGGGTCAGGGCTATCGTCGCGATCTTCGATACCAGCATCGAGATCGCCACCACGAAGATTAGGGTCAATATCGCCAACATGCGAATTCAGTGGGCCGGCGGTTGCCCGCGAGGGTTTCCCGGCCCGAAGCAATCCTAGAACTTGGACTTGGCTTTCTGCATGGAGTCCTGGAGGGCTTCCCAGGCTCCGGCAAAGCCTTCCTTGACTTCATCCCATGATTCCTCGCCGCTGTCCTTCAGCTTGTGGAAGCGCTTTTCGGCGGCATCCAGCTGTTCCTGCAGCCCATCCAATTCCTTGTCCAGGCTGATCCGGGCTTCCGCCTCGGCCTTGCGGCCGCGGGCGACCAGTTGCTCCACCTCGGCCTTGCGTTCCTTTAATTCGGCTTCCATGCGGTCATGGTATGCCTGTTTGCGATCTGATGTTGTCATGCCTTTCCGTGCGCTATTCCCGTGCCAACCCCTTTTTGCCGGCCAGGCAGCCGTTGCGGCCTTGTTTTTCATGCAATCCGCACTCCCGGCGGCCGTCCTCCTTGCAGATTGCATGACGGCGGGCGTTGGTGGAGGGTCTCCTTCCTGCCCTGCGCGGGCTGGCATGTCTTATGCGGCTCTGCGACCATGATTTCCGACAATTCCACCCTGCCGTCGCTGTTCCACAAGAAGATCCGCAACCAGCACGTTCCGGCCCTCGGCTTTGGGACCTATGAGCTCAAGGGGCTCGACTGTCTCAAGGCCGTGGTCAAGGCCATTGAAACGGGATACCGCCACGTCGACACGGCCCGGGCCTACGGGAACGAAGTGGACGTGGGTGAAGGCTTGGAGAAGTCGGGCCTTGATCGTGAGGACTTGTTCCTGACCACCAAGGTCTGGCACGATTCCCTGCGCCCCAAGGACATGCAGAGCCAGGTCGCCCAGAGCCTGGAGCTGCTCCAGACCGACTATCTCGACCTGCTGCTGATCCACTGGCCCAACCCCGGGATCCCCCTGGAGGAGAGTATCGGAGCCCTGAAGGACCTGCAGGAGGAAGGACGGATCCGCCATTACGGGGTCAGTAATTTTCCGCCTTCCCTCTTCCGTGACGCCCTCTCCATGGGAGATATCTTCTGCAACCAGGTCGAGTACCATCCCTGCCTCCAGCAGGACCAGCTCCTGGAAATCGCCCGGGAAGAGGACGTGCTGCTGACCGCCTATTCGCCCCTGGCCCAGGGAATGGTGGGCCGGATCCCGATTCTTGACGAGATCGGGCTCAAGTACGGGAAGTCGAGCCAGCAGGTGGCGATCCGCTGGCTCATCGAGCAGGACCAGGTGGCCGCCATTCCCCGCTCCTCCGATCCGGAACATATCGAGAGCAATTTCGATGTATTTGACTTTTCACTCGACGAGAGCGACCTCAAGCGCATCGCCTCCGTCCCCAAGGACCGCCGCCAGATCAATCCCTCCTTCGCCCCCGACTGGGAGGCCTAGGGACGGGCTCCGGTCCGGCGCCATTAAGGTTTGCCCAATTGCGGCGCCGCCGGCATCCTGTCGTTGATGGATATCCTCATAGTCGACGATGACCGCAACATCCTCAAGACCACTTCGGGCCTGATCGAGGTTAGCGGTCACCGGCCCCACACGGCGGTCACCCTCTCGCAGGGCGGAAAAATCCTCCAGGAAGAGGATATCGACGCCGTGTTCCTGTCCCGGCTGGTCGGCGGCGAGGAGTCCCTTCCCTTTCTCCGCCGGCTTATCGAGGACAAACCGGAAAGGCCGGTGGTGGTCTTCACCAGCGAATCCACTGTCGAATCGGCGGTGGCCTACGTCCGCAGCGGGGCCTACACCTATCTCCCCAAGCCGTTCCAGCCGGAACAGCTGGAATCGCTCCTGGGTAAGATCAGGAAGGAGATCGGCGATTTCCGAAAGATGCGGCAGCTGCAGGATGAACTGCGGGACTCGCGCCCGGGCATCATCCTGGATTCCGAGGACGAGGCGGCCCGTTACGCTTTCGGGATCGCCCGCAAGGCGGCGCGGTCGGAAGCCAGCATCCTCCTGCTCGGCGAGAGCGGGAACGGGAAATCTGTACTGGCCAGGCAAATACACGAGTGGAGCCACCGCCGGGACGAGCCTTTCGTCACCCTGAGCTGCCCGAGCCTTTCCAGGGAATTGCTGGAATCGGAGTTGTTCGGTCATGCCAAGGGATCCTTCACGGGGGCCGTAAAGGACCATTGGGGAAAGGTCCACGCGGCCGAAGGAGGCACGCTTTTCCTCGACGAGGTCGGGGAATTGCCGATGCAGCTCCAGCCCAAGCTGCTGCGGCTGCTGCAGGAGCAGGAGTATGAACGGGTCGGGGAGACCCGTCTTCGCCAGGCCGATGTGCGGGTTATCGCCGCGACCAACCGCGACTTGGAGGAGGAGGTGGCCAAGGATAATTTCCGGGAGGACCTCCTCTACCGGCTGAATGTCATCTCGATCACCATTCCTTCCCTGAGATCGCGTCCGGTCGACATCGCCAGGCTGGCTGAACATTTCCTGGGGCATTTCAAGAGAATGCAGGGTCGTCCGGCCCTCAACCTGACTCCCGGAGCCATGAAGGCCATTGTCCAGCACTCCTGGCCGGGCAACCTGCGGGAGTTGAGCAATGCCATTGAACGGGCGGTCATTCTGTCCGGTGGCGACTCCATCGACGCCGCCGACTTGTCCCTCAAGCCGGCCGATCCCGCGGAGTCCCCGGTTCGCCTTGGGGGACCATCCAGCCTGGCCGAAATCGAGGAAGCGCACATCCGCAAAGTGCTCGCCCGGACCGACAGCTTCGATGAAGCCGCGAAAATCCTCGGCATTGATACCGCCACCCTTTACCGGAAGCGGAAGAAGCTGGGCCTGCTCTAGGCTTCCGGGATTGCAGGATGCGGGACATGGCCCTCAGAGGTATTGCAATCCTGCATGATTAAGCCCCCTTGCGGACGGTAAATCCCGACTGGCATGGTCCTTGCGCCTGTATCAGGTATTATGAAAAAACTACTGATCATCACACTCGCAAACCTGTTCCCCGTGGCCCTCATGGCCGGGAACCTCGAAGTCAAGAGTGACGGTTCCTGGATCAGTATCAGCGGGAAAGTGAAATCCGTCAGTGCCGATTCCTTCGTCATGGACACGGGCAAAAACACCGTGAAGGTGGATGTGGACAAGTCGTATTGGTATCGTGAAAACGCGGATCGACTTCCCGGGGACAAGGTGAAGGTTTATGGTATCCTCGATGAGGACCTGTTTGAGAAGACCTCCATTGAGGCCAGCAGCGTCTATGTGGAAGAGCTCGGCAGCTACTTCTACGCCAGTCCCGGGGACGAGGACGCCCTGGACCTGAATTCGCCCCTCTACGCTCCGGGTCTCTCCACCCCGGTGATTCTCGCCGACGTGGAAATCCGCGGCAAGGTGACCGGGATCGAGGGCGACGATTTTGTCATCGACAATGGTGACCGGCAGGTTCGCGTGGACACCAGTCTGCTCAGCTATGACCCGCTCGATGCGCCCGGCTTCCAGCAGGTCGACGTTGGGGACCGGGTCCTGGTCAATGGCTCCATTGACAAGGACTTCTTCGGCAACCGCAGACTGGTCGCCGACCACATTGTCACCCTCAACGACCAGAGCATGAAGGGTTCCTGAACATTAACTTAATCCGGCCTTCTCACCGGCTTCCCAGTCGGTGAAAGGTAAAGCCCGGACCACGAGCGGTGGTCCGGGCTTTTTTTGTTAAAGGCAATTGGTGTTGCCGGTCAGCGTGGTTTGCCCCTCAGCAGGTGCATCACGATCGATATCAGCAGCAGAACCAGGAAAACAAAGAACAGGATCTGTGCGATGGAGCTGGCGGCCCCGGCTATGTCGGTGAATCCAAAGATCCCTGCCAGGACGGCCACTACAAAGAAGATGAGAGCCCATTGTAACATGATTTTCCTTTCTTTCGGTTCGGTGCCAGCGCGAACATGCGCGGCGTCAGGGGAGCTTTAAAGGGAATTCTTGTAAAATATCAAGTTAATACCTCAGGCCGCTTTACGGGACTCTCGCTTGGTTCCTTCAGGATGGGCGACCGGGCGAGAGCCCTTGCATAAGCAATTCTAATAATCAGTATTAGCAAAAACTTAAATTTAGTAGGGTTAACAACCCGGCTTTGACTTAGGGGGTTTAGCCTGCTAATTTTTATGATGCTTCTCTCGTATGTCTCTGCATGCGACTCGTCAAATTCAACTTAAACTCTGCCGATCATGAAAACCTTAGCAGCCACCTTTCTGGCCTCTGCAGCCCTTATCGCCGCCACTCCGGCCTTTTCCCAACTCGTCGTCCAGGACCACTACTGGGGCGGGCTGGCCGTCCACAACGATGAGGAAATTCCTCCCCGGGATGTTGTCGGGAACGGTGCCATCTTCGACCTGACCGCCATGGAGTTCAACATGATGTCGGGGGACCTCAACGTCATCGTCCACGGCAACTACTTCAAATACATCAATCCCCTGACCCGGACCGACGATGTGCTCGGGACCACCCTGGGGGACCTTTTCATATCCGCCGACGGCCTGTCCTGGGATGAAGGGGGCAAGGCCACCGCCTACAACTACATTGGAGGCGCGAGCGAAACCTCCTGGGAATACGCGGTCAAGCTGGGGACTTATGGTGCAGCGGGTGATGACCTCAGCGGTGCCAAGACCGGATCGGTGCACATGATCGGCGACGGGGACTCCCTCCTCCTGTCGGATCCGGGAGAGTATACGACCTTCCGCGCCAACCAGGCGGTCCGCCTGGAAACCCAGAGTGATTCGATGGGCATGGCGTCCTGGTTCATCGATCCCAATGAAGGCTTCCTGAGCATCACCATCGAGGGCTTCGGGGACATGTTCGCCGGCCAGAACATCAACAACATGGGATTCCACTGGACCATGAGCTGCGGCAACGACGTCATCGAGGCGGCCGTTCCGGAACCGGGCACCATCGGTCTCCTGGGCGTAGGCGGAATTCTGGGCATCCTCCTGGTTCGCCGCCGGATTCGCAGATCCCGCAAGTAAAGCCGGCCTGACTTGTTAATTTCCGCCTGACAGCGGGCTCCGTCGTTTCCAACGGCGGGGAAGCTGTCAGGCTTTTTTATGCCCGCATGGCGGGAACGGAAGCGGGGTCACGGTCCGGGCCGGGCCCTTTTCCGGCTGGCTGGATGGAGCCAGCTGCCAGGGTCGAACTGGCGACCTGCTGATTACAAATCAGCTGCTCTACCAACTGAGCTAAGCTGGCGGAAAGTGGTACCGGATCAGGGACTCGAACCCTGAACCAACGGATTAAGAGTCCGCTGCTCTACCAATTGAGCTAATCCGGCACGAGGAAAGGGAATGAATAAGGGAAGCGAAAAGGGGCGGGGCAAGTCAAAA
>CAJXMX010000143.1 GCA_913056355.1 uncultured Opitutales bacterium | reverse complement strand
CGTCGTCTGCTGCTTGAACGTCGTTTCGTGCTCCTCGTCAATGACGATCAGTCCCAGGTGCGGCGTCGGCGCAAAGACGGCACTGCGGGCACCGACAACCACCTGAACTTCGCCGGCAGCAATCCGCTGCCAGTGCCAGTGCCGCTCGGCGTCGCTCAGGTGACTGTGCAGCACCGCCACCGATTCGAAACGGCGACGGAAGCGTCGGATCGTCTGCGGGGTCAGGCTGATTTCCGGAACGAGCACGATCGCCTGCCGTCCGTAGTCGACCACTTACCGGATGGCCTGAATGTAGACCTCCGTCTTGCCGGATCCGGTCACCCCGTGCAGCAGGTGCACCCCGAAGCCGCCCGCCTCCAGGCTGGACTGGATCTGCCGGGCCGCCGCCGCCTGCTCCTCGGTCAGGGTGAACCCGTGGGTGCTTATCTGCTCCAGGTCGCCGGTCCCGTCGCCATAGGCCACCCGTTCCGCCGCCTCCCGGGTCTCCTTTAATAATCCCTTCTCCACCAGCCCGTCGAGGACTGTTGCACTGACCTTGAGCCGCTTCAGGAGCAGCCCCCGGGCCCACGCCTTCCGGATCGCCTGCTGGCTCAGGAAACTGACCACCCTGTGCTGTTGCGGCGCCCTCCGGGCCAGCTGCTCCAGCTCCTCCGCCTCCGGCACCTGCTCCAGGGCCAGGAAACGCTCCTCCTTCTGCCGCATCCCGCGCCGCACCGCCCGGGGAATCATCACCTCCAGCACCTGTTCCATCCCGCAGCTGTAATATCCCGCCATCCACTCCGCCAGCCGGATACCGTCCTCCCGTACCACCGGAAAAGGCTGCTCCAGCCCGTACAGATGCTTCATCCGCTTCCGCTCGAACTGCCCGTCGTCCCCCAGCCGGACCACCACTCCCAGCTCCGAACGCCGCCCCAGCGGGATCCGTACCAGGCTCCCCACCTGCACCTGTCCCGACAATTTCTCGTCCACCCGATAGGCCAGCCCCCGCCCCACTCCGCTCAGCGGTAAGACCGTCACCGTTGTCTCCTCTCCCAGCATTACTTCTCCTTATTTCTTCCTTTCCCCTTCCCCGCAACCCCTCCGTTGCCCATTTTTTCCTTGCCTCCTTGAACGCGTTTATTGATTCTTAGTCTCAATAAAGGACGTCGCTGTCCGGACTCTGGCCCGGGTGAGGATTACCACTCATCCTCCCGGATCCTCCGTCCACGCGAAAGAGTCACCGTTATCCCGGAAGGTATTTACGGGGAGGCGGAAAAATTGAGAATAAAAACCTCTCTCTAACACTCAACTTTACAAGGTATGAAACTAATCGAAGCAGCGCCCACCACCCAGGAAATTCAAGTCAAGCGAGCAGCAGGGACCGTGTCCCCGGAAGTGGAGGATGTGAGGAATTTACCTTCCTCCGAGAAGAGCACGATTAAACTCTACCTGCAGGAAATCGGCAAGACGCCCCTCCTCAAACCTTCCGAGGAAGTTGAACTGGCGGCGCTGATCCAGGCCGGGGACAAAAAGGCCCGGGAAAAGATGATCAAGGCCAACCTGCGCCTGGTGGTGAAGATCGCCCACGACTACTCGAACTTCGGCCTGCCCCTGCTGGACCTGATCAGCGAGGGCAACATCGGCCTGGTCAAGGCGGTGGAACGCTTCGACCCCTCCAAGGGGGGCAAACTCTCGACCTACGCCGCCTGGTGGATCAAGCAATCCATCAAGCGGGCCCTGGCCAACCAGAGCAAGACGATCCGCCTCCCCGTCCACCTGGTGGACAAGATTGCCCGCATGCGCCGGACCGCGATGGAGCTGGAGGAATACCTCGGCCGCGCCCCGACCGACGATGAAATTGCCGCCGAAATGGAAATGTCGGTCAACAAGGTGGCTCACCTGAAGTCGGTCAGTGTCCGCCCGGCCAGCCTGGACGCGCCCATTGGCGACGACGACGGCACCGAGTTCGGCGACCTGATCGGGGACGAGAATTCCATTAATCCTTTCGACAACCTGCAGAACAAGAACGTCATAACCGACCTCAACCAGCTGATTGGCGCCCTGGATGCCCGCGAAGGGGAAATTATCCGCCTGCGCTTCGGCCTCAACGGTGACAAGCCGAAGACCCTGGAGGAAGTCGGGGAGATGTTCGGGATCACCCGCGAGCGGGTCCGCCAGCTCCAGAACATGGCGCTGACCCGGATGCGCAAAGCCTTGATTGCCAAGGAACGCCAGCGCAGCCAGGAAGAGATCCAGGAAGAACGCCTGGAGGCCAAGAAAATGGAAGTCCTGCAGGAGTTCTACGTGAACATGGTCAAGCCCAAGGAAGGCCACCCGGCCAATTCCTGAACCTTGCCGGTCAGGACAAGTCCAGATTGGGCAGGTACACCATAACCTCCGTGCCACTGCCCTTGGCCGAATTGATCTGCATGGAACCCTCCAGCCGTTCGACAAACTCATAGCACAGCTTGAGTCCCAGGCCCGTTCCCCGTTCCCCCCAGGTCCCGGCCTGACTGGAATAACGCGAGCCATCGCGGAAAGCGGCAATCTGGTGGGCGTCAAATCCCACCCCGTGGTCGCGGACGGTAAAACTCACCGCCTTGCCGGGATTCTCCGCAGCGACTTCAATCCGCCCGCCTTCCACCGAGAACTTGATCGCGTTGTTGATCAGGTTGCGAATGATGAAGGCCACCAGCTCCCGGTCGGAGACCAGCTCCAGGTCGCGGATGTTTTTGGATTCAATCCGGACCTCCTTCCGCTGGGCGGCCGGTTTCAGCAGCCCGATGGCATGCTGGAAGACCGACTCCAGTGAAAATCGGGAAACCTTCGGCTCCAGGTTCTGGCGCTGGAGATTGGACCAGCCCAGCAGGTTGTCGATGGTATGGGTCAGGTGGGATATCCGCTCCTCAAGGTCCTCGGCCTGCATCTGCAGGCGGGCCTCGTCCCGGGTTCCGGCCGACTGGCGGATCAGGAAGAGCAGCCCGTTGAGCTGGAAGATCGGCGAACGAAGATCGTGGCTGATGATGGAGAGCAGGGTCTCACGGGTGGCCAGCAATTCCTTGAGGTGGTTCTCTTCCTCCAGCCAGCGGATTTCCTTCCGTTTGCGGGTGGTGATCTCGTCGAAGCATATCGAAACCTTGTCCCACTCCCCCTCCTCTCCCAGCGGGTGGTAGCTGACATCGAAGTAACGCAGGACGCCGTCAATCTCCAGGCTCTCCTCCCCGCGGCCGCATTGGCCGCTCAAGGCCTCCTCCAGCCGCAGGGTATAACGGAGGCGCTTGCCGTCCGGAAAGGCCTCCACCACGAAATCGCCCTCCTTGAGCGCGATACCGAAATTGTCCTGCGTGAAGCGGTGGAAATTCCGGTTGGCATAGACCAGCCTGAACTCGCCATCCAACACCAGGACGCAATGCGGCGTGCTTTCGAGGATGAGCGAAAAAAGATCCATGCGATTACCTTAATGGCGAAAATGCCGAATGCCAGTAAAGACCATGGACATTCCGCATTTGTTGGCTGCCGCGATGACTTCCTCGTCGCGAATCGAGCCGCCCGGCTGGATGGCCGCCGTCGCCCCGGCCTTGGCCGCCGCCTCGAGCCCGTCCGCAAAGGGGAAGAAGGCATCCGAGGCGATAACCGAGCCCTGCAGCGACAACCCCGCTTCCCCGGCCTTCCAGACCGCGATGTTGGAACTGTCCACCCGGGACATCTGGCCGGCCCCGATGCCGATGGTGCGCTCCGCGCCGGCATAGACGATGGCGTTGGACTTCACGTGCTTGACCACCTTCCAGCCAAAGAGCAGGGCCTTCCACTCCTCGTCGCTCGGCTGGCGCTCGGTGACCACCTTGCACTCCCCGGGACTGAGCCGCTTCTGGTCACGATCCTGGACCAGGAAGCCACCGATGGCCGAGCGGATGTCCAGCAGGGAATCCTCCCGCACGCCTTCCTTGTTGATCATCAGGCGCAAGTTCTTGCGCTTGCCAAAGAGCGCCAGGGCCTCGTCGCTGAAATGCGGGGCGATGATCACCTCGCAGAAGATTTCCCGGATCCGGTTGGCCAGTTCCCCGTCCACGGTCTGGTTGACCACGATAATCCCGCCAAAGGGCGCCTGCCGGTCCGTGGCGAATGCCTGGTCCCAGGCCTCGACCAGGTTCTCCGCGCTGGCCACGCCACAGGGATTGGTGTGCTTCAGGATGGCCACCGTCGGGCGTTCGAATTCCCCGATCAGGTAGGTGGCCGCGGAAATATCGATGATGTTGTTGAAGCTCAGTTCCTTGCCCTGCAGTTGCTGGAAGACCTCGAAAAACCGCCCGTAGAGGGCAGCTTTCTGGTGCGGATTTTCACCGTAACGGAGGGAAGCCGCCTTCTGTCCCTGGATCGAGAATTCCGAGGGCAGCCCGGCAATGGCGTCCAGGTCGGGGCCGTTCTCAACTTCCCCGAGGTAGCGGGTGATGGCGGCGTCGTAGGCGCTGGTCCGCGCGTAGACCTTGATCGCCAGTTCCCGTCGCAACCGGGCCAGCGCATCCGCATCGTCCATCGATTCAAGGACCCGGGCGTAGTCGCCGGGGTCGGTCACCACCGTCACCGAGGCGTGGTTCTTGGCCGCGCTGCGGAGCATTGAGGGGCCGCCAATGTCGATCTGCTCGATCGCCTCCCCGCGGGTCACGTCCGGCTTGGCCACTGTCTCCTCGAAGGGATAAAGGTTGACCACCACCATCTCGATCATGTCGATCCCGTGGGCCGCCGCCTGGGCCATGTGCTCCTCCTTTTCCCGCAGGCAGAGCAGGCCTCCGTGGATCTTCGGGTGGAGGGTCTTGACCCGCCCCTCCATCATTTCCGGGAAGCCGGTGTAGTCGCTGACTTCCACCACTTCCACCCCGGCCGCCGCCAGGGCCTTGGCCGTGCCTCCGGTCGAGAGGATCCGGAATCCATGGCGGTCCACCAGTTCCCGGGCAAATTCTACAATTCCAGTTTTGTCGCTGACGCTGATGAGGGCTGTCCTAGTCACCCTTCCATTGACTATGGCCGCCCCCGCCAAGGCAAGAATTTATGGTTAAGGGTTACGGGTTACGGGTTACTGGTTGCGGGTTACTGGTTGCGGGTTACGGGTTACGGGTTGCGGGTTACGGGTTACGTTCCTCCAAATCGAAATCGAGACCCGAATCCGAGATCACAATGGGGAGCCACTCACACCACCCTTGCTTCAATGACCATAACCCCTTAACCAACATCCTGGAACCAGTAACCCGTAACCAGTAACCAGTAACCAGTAACCAGTAACCAGTAACCAGTAACCAGTAACCAGTAACCAGTAACCAGTAACCAGTAACCCGTAACCCCTTAATGCAACTGACCGACCTGAACAGCCCCGGCGGCATTGGCGCCAACTGCCTGCTCCTGCAGTTCGACGGCCTCAATATCGTCATCGACGCCGGCCTGCACCCCAAGCTGGTGGGAATGCCGGCCCTGCCCCGTCTGGGCCGCCTGCGGGGCCTTCCCATCGACCTGATTTTCCTGACCCATTGCCATCTGGACCACCTCGGCGCGCTACCGGTGCTGGCCAAGGACCATCCCAACACCCCGATCATCGCCAGCCGCGAGACCGAGGGCTATTACAAGCGGATGCTGCAGAATTCCTACCAGGTCATGGACCGGCAGCGGACGGAGCTGGGCGTCGGCGAGTACCCGCTCTACTCCCACCGGGACATTGCGGCCACCACGCGGCAGATGATCGGGCTCCTGGCCGGACAGCCGCGCCATTTCGAGACCAACTCCGGCCAGCGGATCACCTTTACGCTTCATGAATCGGGCCACGTGCCGGGCGCGGTGGGCCTGCTTCTGGAACACCACCATCGGCGCATCTTCCACACCGGGGATGTCCTTTTTTCCGACACCGCCCTGCTCAACGGGGCCCGCTTCCCCGGCGGGGACATGGACACCGTCATCATCGAGACCACCCGCGGTGCCACGGCCCGGCAGGCCGACCGGGAGAGCGAGATCAACCGGCTCCTCGCGACCATCGGCCATACGGCCTCCCACGGCGGCTCGGTCCTGATTCCGGTCTTCGCCCTGGGCCGGATGCAGGAACTGCTGCGCGTCTTCCAGATGGCCCGGGCCGACGGCCGCCTGAAGCGCCTGCCGATCTACATCAGCGGACTCGGAATCGAGCTGCTGAACCAGTTCGACAAGCTCTCCCGCAAGAATTCCAGCGTGCGTATCCGCAAAAGGATCCTCCGCGAACTGGGGGCGGTGAAACTTCCGGATTCACACCACCCCGGACGGTGCGGCCCCGCCATCTACCTGGTCAGCAGCGGCATGATGGTCGAGAACACGCCCAGCTACCGGGTCGCAGCCGAATTGCTGGGATCCCACCAGAACACCATCTGCTTTGTCGGGTACTGCGATCCGGACACGCCAGGCGGCACGCTGCTCAATCTCCAGCAGGGGGACAAGTTCCTCTTCAAGGCCTACCGGAAAACCGTCCAGGCCCTGGCCCACATCGAGAAATTCGACCTCAGTTCCCACGCCGACCGCGAGGATATCCTGCATTATGCCATGGAGCGCAACCCCCGGGCCGTGGTCCTGACGCACGGCGACCAGCCGGCCCGCGACTGGTTCCGGGACCGCATCACGGAAATCGATCCCGCCTGCAAGGTGGTGGATCCCGAGCCGCTGCGCACGGTCACGGTTTGACGGGCATTTCCGGCCGGTAAAAAATGGAATCCAGCACCCCCGGGTTCAACTCCGCGGTGGAGACATGGAAGGCCGCGTAGACCTGGTCGTCGATGTAGGTTTCCACCAGGCCGGGTACGGTCAAGCCGCTGGCCTCAATGTGATCGGAATAAACCCGCCGCACAATGGAGAGGGTCCCGTCCGGGGCAAAGGTCAGGTCTTCCCGCCCGACGTTGAGGTAGGTTTCCGGATCAATGTAAAACCGCGTGGTCCGGCGCTGGCCGGACTGTACCTCGAAGACATGGGCCATGTGGTAATTGAAATTCTTCTGGCCGGAATACTGCATCAGCCATCCGCTCTGCAGGGCCCGGAAAATCTCGTCCACGACGGGCGCCTGAAGGGTCATCTCCCGCAGTTCACCGGGGCTCATGTCCTCCACCTTGACCAGTTCGCCCAGTTCCCAGTAGGCCACCCAGCGGTCATCCGGAGTCAGCACCTTGGCCTCGATGAAATCGGGCGTGCGAATCGTGGTCCGCTCGAGGTCCCGGCCCTTCTTGATGAGGATTGCGCCGTAGATCCGGCCCTGTCCCATGTCCAGGTCCCCGGCGACCCGGAAGCTCGACATGCTGATGAAAAGGTTGATCCCCCCGACGGCCGTGAAGTGGCGGTTGAGCAATTCCCGCTCCTTGGGGGCCATTGGCAACAGTTCCTGGTCCGGGGTCAGGTCCGCTACGGACTTCGGCTCGACGGATTGGTATGGATCGACCGGCTTGGGCTTTGGCGGCGGAGTTGCCTTTTCAGGCCGGGTCAGGAGGTAAGCCGCCGCGATGACCAGGCCCCCCAGCAGAAGGAGGACGATGCCCACCATCAGGAGCGTGGCGTTGCCGTCCCGCTTGTGCATCGGCTGGAACAGTATCCCGGGCATGCCTCAGAAGAAAACGCCAAGCCTGTCAGGATCAAGCCTTTCCCCTCGCGGTATCGGGGAAAAGGGATTGCCATTTGATGGAGGATTTTCTCTCCTCCCACGTTTTGGCCCTTTGATTATGAAAGCTTTGAAGTTCGCAGTTCTCGCCGGGGACGGCATCGGCCCGGAAGTTATGGAAGTGACCCTGGAGATCCTGGAGCAGGTCCTCGGCAAGGCCGGCTATGCCATGGATGCGGAAGCCGCCCCGGTTGGCGGAGCCGCCATTGACCAGGTCGGCAAAGCCCTGCCGGAGGCGACGATCCGGGTCTGCGAGGCCGCGGACGCCATCCTTTTCGGCAGCGTGGGCGGACCCAAATGGGAATCCCTCCCGCCCGCCGAGCAACCGGAGCGCGCCTCCCTGCTGCCGCTGCGCAAGCATTTCCAGCTCTTCGCCAACATCCGGCCCGGCCTGCTCTACCCGGAACTGGTGGCCGCCTCCCCCCTCAAGACCGAGCGCATTCCCGAAGGAATCGACATGGTCTGCATCCGCGAGCTGACCGGCGGCATCTACTTCGGCCAGCCCAAGGAACGGCGTGAGCTGCCCGATGGCGATGTCGAGGCCCTTGACACCATGGTCTACAAGAAGAGCGAGATCGAGCGTATCGCCGAGGTCGCCGCCCAGACCGCGCTGGTCCGCGGAAAGCGGGTCTGTTCCGTGGACAAGGCCAACGTCCTGACCACATCCGTCCTCTGGCGCGAGGTCGTGACCGCCTTCTTCAAGGAAAAGTACCCGCAGATCGGGCTCAGCCATATGTATGTCGACAACGCCGCCATGCAGCTGGCCCGCAACCCCAACCAGTTCGACGTCCTCCTGACCGAGAACATGTTCGGCGATATTCTCAGCGACGAGATGGGGATCGTCTGCGGCAGCCTGGGCATGCTCTGCTCGGCCAGCCTCGGCCTTGGGAACAATTCCCTCGGCAATCCCTTCGGCCTCTATGAGCCGGCTGGCGGTACCGCCCCGGACATCGCCGGGCAGGGTATCGCCAACCCCTGCGCGCAGATCCTTTCCGCCGCCATGATGCTCCGCTTCAGCTTCGGCCTCGACGACCTGGCCACCCGGATCGAGGCCGCCGTCCGCGAGACCGTCCAGTCCGGCGTCCGCACCGGCGACATCGCCTTCGGCCTCGAACCGGTCAACACCCGCGCCATGGCGGACGCTATCATTAACAGACTAAAGTCAAAAGGCTAAGGACAAAGGGTTTTCCCTTCGTCCTTCGTCCTTCGTCCTTAGTCCTAAGTCTTTCGTCCTTAGTCCAACATGAATTCAGCCCAAGTCCGCCAGTCCTTCCTCGATTTCTTTGCTTCCAAGCAGCACAAGATCGTGCCCTCGGCCTCCCTGATGCCGACCGCCCCCAACCTGCTCTTCACGAACGCCGGGATGAATCCCTTTGTCCCCTACTTCCTCGGGGAACGCGAATCGGCCGACTCCCGGGTCGCTGACACGCAGAAGTGCATCCGCGCCGGCGGCAAGCACAACGACCTCGATGACGTCGGCCTGGACACCTACCACCAGACCTTCTTCGAGATGCTCGGCAACTGGTCCTTCGGCGACTACTTCAAGAAGGAAGCCATCGAGTGGGCCTGGGAACTGCTGGTGGAGGTCTGGAAGTTTCCCAAGGAGCGCCTCTACGTGACCGTCTACAAGCCGGGCGACGGCGATCCCGCGGATTTCGACCAGGAGGCATGGGACCACTGGGCCCGGGTTCTTCGCCAGTACGGCCTCGATCCCGAGGAGCGCATCCTGACCGGCGGCAAGAAGGACAACTTCTGGATGATGGGCGACACCGGCCCCTGCGGTCCCTGCTCGGAGATCCACATGGACCTGACCCCCGACGGCGATACCGGGGGAAAGCTGGTCAACGCCGACTCGCCCTACTGCATCGAGCTGTGGAACCTCGTCTTCATCCAGTTCAACGCCGACGAGCACGGCAACTTCAGTCCGCTCAGGAACAAGCACATCGACACCGGGATGGGTTTCGAGCGGGTGAGTGGAATTCTCGCTACAACAAAGGGATTCACCGACTTCTCCCAGCCGCCCAGCAACTACAACTGCGATCTCTTCACGCCCATCTTCGAAAAGATTTCGGGTATGTGCGGCAAGACCTACGGGGCCAGCCTGCCGGCGGATCCGCACAAGCCCACACCGGAGGAAATGCAGGACATCGCCTTCCGTGTGCTGGCCGACCATATCCGCACCCTCAGCTGCGCCATTGCGGACGGCATCCTGCCCGGCAACGAGGGGCGCAACTATGTGCTGCGCCGCATCCTCCGCCGGGCCGTCCTCTACGGTCGCCGCCTGGAGCTGGGCGACGGCTTCTTCACCAGGCTGGTTGATCCGGTCATCGAGATCCTCGGTCCGGTCTTCCCGGAGCTGAAACAGCA
Source organism: uncultured Opitutales bacterium (assembly GCA_913056355.1). GTDB lineage: Bacteria > Verrucomicrobiota > Verrucomicrobiia > Opitutales > Oceanipulchritudinaceae > Oceanipulchritudo. Next base: position 1,089 of record CAJXMX010000143.1, on the reverse strand, counting down.
GGAAAAGGTCATCCGCAAGGTCATTGCCAGCGAGGAATCCGCCTTTGAGCGGACCATCGAGCACGGTCTCCTGATGCTGGAAAAAATCTTCGAAACCAACCCCGGGGAAATCAGCGGCGAGGACGCCTTCACCCTCTACGACACGCACGGGTTCCCGCTCGACCTGACCCAGATCATCGCCGGGGAAAAGGGCCTCTCAGTCGACGTGGCCGGATTCAACCGTGAAATGAACATCCAGCGCGAGCGCGCCCGGGCCGCCCGGCAGACCAGCGTCATCCGGGTCGCCGAGGAGGACCAGGAAGGCGAAGCCACAGTCTTTGACGGCTACGAGCCGGACAACCTGCGCGGGACCACAGGCACCGTGGTCAATGTCATCGCCGAGGGGGACAAGTCCTACATCGTCCTCGACCGGACCGTCTGCTACGCCGAGATGGGCGGCCAGGTCGGCGACAAGGGAGTCCTGACCATTGACGGGGAACAATATCCGGTCACCTACACCACCAGGGACGCCGGGGGCCATGTCCTGCACGAGGTAAACGAAGGGGCCGGCCCGGAGCTGGTCGGCAAGGAGGCCCGGATCGATGTCGACCTCCCTTATCGCAAGGCCGTGCAGCGTCACCACAGCGCGACCCACATCCTCCATTTTGCCCTGCGTTCCGTCCTCGGGACCCATGTCCAGCAGGCCGGCTCCTTTGTCGGGCCGGACCGCCTGCGCTTCGACTTCAGCCACTACGAGCAGATCTCCCCGAAGCAGTTGCAGGAGATCGAGCAGATCTGCAACGAGAAGATCCTCGAGAACGACCCGGTCAAGTGGTACGAGGTTCCCTTCTCCGAAAAGCCCAAGGACGTCATCGCCTTCTTCGGGGAAAAGTACGGCGACGTGGTCCGCGTGGTCGACATGGGCGGCTGGAGCAAGGAACTCTGCGGCGGTACCCACGTCTCCGCCACCGGCGAGATCGGCCTCATGAAGATCGTCTCGGAATCCGCCATCGCCGCCGGCACCCGGACGATCATGACCGGACACCTGCTCGTCCCGGCGATCGACCCGGCCAACCTGGCCACCCTCAGCCGTGCCGTCCTGGTCGACCT
>CAJXMX010000142.1 GCA_913056355.1 uncultured Opitutales bacterium | reverse complement strand
ACGGACCAGATCATGACCGCCGAGGGCGTCCTCCGGAAGCTCCGCGGCTGAGCGGGTCGGGTTGCCGGGATTCCCGGCCCGGCCGGTATCGGCACGATTTCGTGTCAACTTCCCTGTCGGCCGAGGCATTGATTGACGAACGGGGTTCCAGTTCCTTAGTTTCTCGTTCAGGCAGGATGGGAAGCCTGCATGCGAATGAGGCTTTCCGGAACGCGACACCCCCCGCATCTCAGCATGAAGTTAATCAGTAAAGCCTCGACCAAGGACGCCATCAGGCTCTTTGAAATCCTTTCCGCAGCCACCACGGCGGGCGGGATTGGCTACTACCCGCAGGACATCATCAACGACTGGCATGCCGGCCGGAGCGCGGCCGGGATGCGTGAAGTCCTGCTCAGCGAGACATTTTACAACCTCCTCGACGAAGGGGAAATCAAGGGCTATGTCCACTTGGGGAATGCGGAGATCGTGGGCCTGTTCGTGGATCCCAAGGACCATGGCCGGGGCTACGGCAGGGACCTGATCCATTTCGCGATCAAGGAGATCCGGGACCGCCCGGTCAAGGTCCTGGCCACCCTCAACGCGGTGGATTTCTACGCCAAGTTCGGCTTCGAGAAAGTGGATATGCGGGTCGTTCGCCGGCATGAGCGGGATATTTACGTCTGGGAAATGAGGCTCGGCTGAGCCCCGGATTCCCATTGGCCGAGAACCTCCGGAAACGACCATGAGCACAGAGCAGAACAAGGAACTTATCCGGCAATTCTATGCCGCCAGCAACCGCGGGGACATGGACTCCTGCATCGCCCTGCTGGCGGACGACCTGGTTTGGACCGTCATGGGCCGGACGCGGTTTTCCGGAACCTACACCGGCAAGCAGCAGGTGCTGGAGGAGCTGGTGGGACCGCTTTTCTCGCAGCTCAAGGCAGGCATCCACATGACCATCGAAGCCATGGTGGCCGAGGGTGACCGGGTGGTGGTGCAGGCCCGGGGGAAGGCTGAAACGCATGAGGGCGTCCCCTACAACAATCCCTACCTTGACATCATGCGCATCGAGGGCGGCCGGATCCGCGAAGTCGTTGAGTACCTCGACACGGCCTTGGTGGACAAGGTTTTCGGCCCGCGGGAGTAACGGCCATGACCCGCTTCGACCTTTCCGGCCGGAAAGCCCTCGTCACCGGCTCCTCCCGGGGCATCGGCGCCGCCACGGCGCGGCTCCTGGCTGCCTCCGGGGCCCGGGTGGCCCTCCATTATAACAAGGCCCGGGAAGCTGCCGAGGGCGTCCTGGCCAGCCTGGAAGGGGAGGGACATGCCATTTTCCAGGCCGAGCTGGGTGATCCGGAAGCGGCCCGGAAACTGGTCGCGGACGCGGTGGAAGCGCTGGGCGGCCTCGACCTCCTGGTCAACAACGCCGGCATCTTCGAGTACCATCCGCTGACCGAGGTCAGCTATGATCAATGGCAGGACCACTGGCAGCGGACCATCTCCCTGAACCTGATGGGACCGGCCTGGCTTTCCTGGTGTGCGGGCCGGCACATGGTGGAGCAGGGCGGGGGTAAGATCATCAACATCACCTCGCGCGGTGCTTTCCGGGGGGAACCCGACTCGCCGGCCTACGGGGCCAGCAAAGCGGGCATGAACTCCCTCAGCCAGTCCCTGGCCAAGGCCCTGGCGCCCCATAAGGTGCTGGTCTATGCGGTGGCCCCGGGATTTGTCGAGACAGACATGGCGGCCTTCCTGCTGGACAGTCCGGTTGGCGAGGAAATCCGCCGGCAGAGCCCCCTCGGCCGGACCGCCCGTCCGGAGGAAATGGCCCGGATCATCGCCTTCCTGGCCTCGGAGGGCACGGACTACCTGACCGGTTCCATCATCGACGCCAACGGCGCCTCCTATCTGCGGAACTGAGAACCCGGATTCGTTACCCGGTGCCGCGGAGGTTGGCCGGGCCCGGGTGTCCGTCGGAACCACCCGGTTAATGTCAGTAACAAAGGATAATCCCATGCACGCCCATTACTTCCAGCACGTTCCCTTTGAAGGCCTTGGCAGCATCGAGCCATGGTTGCGGGAGGCCGGTTACACGATATCCCGGACGGCCTTTTTTGAGGCCCCGGAGCTGCCGGAGCCGGACAACCTCGACCTCCTCATCGTCATGGGCGGCCCGATGGGCGTGAACGATGAGGACGAGTATCCCTGGCTGGCCGCGGAGAAAGCCTTTATCCGGCAGGCCATTGAGGCCGGAAAGCCGGTCCTCGGCATTTGCCTGGGGGCGCAACTCATTGCCGCCGCGCTGGGAGCGCGGGTTTATCAGAATCCCTGCCGGGAGATCGGATGGATGCCGGTCCGGGGGATTCCCGGGACGGCTTCCCCGGTTTTTAAATTCCCGTCCCCGATGCAGGTTTTCCAGTGGCACGGCGACACCTTCGAGCTGCCGGAAGGAGCGGTCCGGCTGGCCCGCAGCGATGCCTGCGAGAACCAGGCTTTCCAGTTCGGGACCTCCGTCCTCGCCCTCCAGTTCCACCTGGAGATGACGCCCGGGGGCGTGGCGGATCTGGTCCGGGAATGCGGCGACTCCCTTGAACCGGGGCCTCATGTGCAGACAGCCGGGGACATGCTTGGACCCTCGGCGGACCCGTACGGGGACATGCACCGCCAGATGGCCCGGGTGCTCTCCTTCCTGCATGGACAGCGGGTGCACATCCGCGAAGCCGCGCCGGAGGATGCGCGGGCCATGCTGGATTACATGGAGGAAGTCTCCGGGGAGACGGATTTCCTTCTGCGCGGTCCCGGGGAGGCTGGATTTACGGAGGACGAAGAACGGAAATTCATTGCCGATGCACTGGAAAATCCCCGCAGCCTCCTCCTCGTGGCGGAAATCGACGGCCGGATCGTGGCCAGCCTCGGCTTCTTTGCCCAGAAGTGGAGCCGCATCGCCCACAGCGGCGAGTTCGGCATGGCGGTGCGTCGGGAATGCTGGGGACTCGGCATTGGTTCGCGTCTCGTCGACCGGCTTCTGGACTGGGCCCGCCAGGGCGGTGAAATATCCAAGATCAACCTCCAGGTCCGGGTCGACAACGAGCGGGCCGTCGCCCTCTATCTCCGGAAGGGATTCCGGATGGAGGGCCGCATCGCCAACGCCATGCGCATCGATGACCAATTTTTTGATTTCTACCACATGGGAATCGTGCTTAGCTGGGATAGATCCGGCAGCGGATCCTTGCCGTAACCCGTCTACACCCATGATTAAACGACTCCTGCTTCTCATTGTCTTCTTAACGGGCGCCGGACTCTCCGCGGAAACCCCGCGCGAGGGGGCCAAGGCTATCCTGGAACTGGTCAAGGACCGGAACTACGCCGTCATCTTCAACGAGCGCTACGCCGAATGGCACAAGGTTGAGGACGCCAAACGCAGGCCTGAAGAGGCCATCCAGAAACTGTCCCTGGGCTGGGAATTGAACCGGGACATGGTCCTCAGCATTTTCAAGCAGCTTTCCAAGGCCGATTACGAGATCGGGACCAATCCCGATCCCCAGGAATCCGAGACCGGGGAAATCGCCGTCACCACGGTCATCATCGGCGACCGGACGATTCCCTACCAATTGTACAAGCTGAAAAGCGGCCTGTGGGGCTTCCACATGTGAGGACGGCCCGGCCGCCGGGACGATAATTTTTGTATCAGGAATGGGAATACAGGCATGCAGCTGAAACGACTCGACCACGTCGCCCTGGTTTGCGCGGACACGGAAGCTTCCCGCGGTTGGTACCAGTCGGTCCTGGGAATGGAATGGGTCTTCCAGGGTCAATGGGGCGGCAATCCCTGCTTCCTGCGGAAGGGGGAAAGTTACCTCGCCCTGTTCCAGGCGGGACGGTCCCCGGGAATGCCGGCCCGGCCCGACGGACCGCGCATCGACCACTTCGCCTTCCTGGCGGCAAGCCGGGGAGACTACGAGCAGGCCAAGCTGGAGCTGCGGGAGAAAGGCCTTTCCTTCAAGGAACAGGATCACGAGATATCCCTCTCCCTGTACCTGGAGGATCCCGACGGGCACACGGTTGAAATCACCACCTATGACCTTGGATAAGCGCAACGCCGTCCACCTGGGGCTGGCCCTCTTCGTCATCCAGGCGGTGGGGTCCACGGCCATCCTGATGGCCGCCCGGGAGGATTTCGGCGGACCGGACATTTACAAGGCCCTGTTTTATGTCTTCACCGTGATGCTGCTCTGCGCGATCGCCCTCAACCAGTCGCTGATGCGGAAAGTCCTGGGCTGGTGGAGCCTGGTCGGGGTCCTCAGTTGCCTGGTCGCCCTCTTTGCCGGGGTGGCCGACTATCCGCTGACCCTGATCCTTTTCTCGGCCATTTGCTGGGGGCTGGCGGCCTGGTTGTTGCTCATCAAGGGCGCCGGCGACGGAGCGGGTCGCCGGGAACGAGGCTGACAGGCCGAAATTCCTCCGCCCGGAGTGGGGATTGCATTGTCCTGAAGCGGATCGGCCTCCAGAATCCGGGCATGGAACTTGATCTTTCATCACCTGAATTGGCCGGACGGGCCTATCCGATCCTGGCCAGCCTGGTCACGCCCCGGCCGATTGCCCTGGTCACGACCGTTGACCAGGAGGGGAATATCAACGCCGCCCCCTTCAGCTTTTTCAACCTGATGGGAGCCCGGCCGCCGATCTGTGCCTTCGCCCCCGGTGACCGCGAGCCGGGTATACCCAAGGACACGGCCCGCAACATCCGCAGTACGGGTGAGTTCGTCGTCAACCTGGTCGACGAGGACCTGGCCGGGGCCATGAACCATTGCGCCGCCACCCTGCCTTACGGTGAAAATGAACTGGCCGCCGCGGGTCTCGAATCCGCCCCCTCCAGCGTGATCAGGCCGCCGCGCATCGCCGATGCCCCGGCCAGCCTGGAATGCACGGAGTGGGGGACCCTGCGGATCGGCGGCAATCGCCTGGTCATCGGCCTGATCAAGCGGGTGCACGTCCGCGAGGAGCTGTATGATCCGGAGAAGCAGCGGATCCATTCCGACCGCTTCAAGGTCATCGGCCGCATGGCTTCCCCGCACTGGTATTGCCGTACCGGGGACCGCTTCGAGATGGTCCGCCCGGAATAGGCGAAAGGGGTCTGTCACTATGTCTCCACCTTCAAGCAAGACCCGGGTCGCCCTCCTGCGCGGCATCAACATGGGCGGCCATAATGTGATCAGGATGGCCGACTTGAAGGCCGTCTTCGGGGACCTCGGCTGCCGTGAGGTCCGCACCTACATCCAGAGCGGGAACGTGGTCTTCCAGTCGGGGAGAATCGATGACCGGGTCATTACGGAGGCAATCAGGAAACGGCATGGAATCAGTCCTGCCGTATTCGTCCTCGACGGTGCCCGCTTCCGGGCGGTGGCGGAGGCCAATCCCTTCCGTAAGGAGGCCGGGAACCGCGTCCATGTGTTTTTCTTTCACGCCGCACCGGAGAATGTGGACGCCGCCAAGCTGGAGGAGCTGCGCATTCCATCCGAGCAGTACCATGTCGGTGACCACGCGTTCTACCTGTTTGCCCCGGATGGCGTGGCCCGTTCCAAACTGGCCATGGGACTGCATCGCGCCATCAAGGCCAACATGACCGCCCGCAACCTGAACACGGTCAACAAGCTGCTCCAGATGCTGGAGCCGGATTGAATTTCATCATGAATGCCAAGAGTCGCTCCAATCAAACTGTATCCGCCATTCAACTACTGGCTCTGGCTTTAGCCGGCCTGCTGTTCCCTTCAGCCGCCACCGCCGGCCTGGACGACCACGACCTCGCCCCGGAGGAACCGTTCACGGTCCTCATTGTCGACGGGCAGAGCCGGCAGGCTTACGTCCGCAACGCCGCCCGCTCGGGGAGGCGGTTCACCGCCTGCTCGACCTTCAAGATCGCCAACGCCCTCATCGCCCTCGATTCGGGAGTGGTGGCCGGGCCGGATTCCCCCTTCCCCTACGATCCGGACCGGCATGCCAATCCCCGGAGACCCGAGGCCGCCTACAACCGGGACCAGACCCTGGCCTCGGCCTTCCGTCACTCGGTCGTCTGGGCCTTCCAGGAGATCGCCCGGAAAGTGGGGGAGGAACGCTACCGCGATTACCTGGCCCGCTTCGAATACGGCGACCGGGACCTTTCCGGCGGGCTCGACCAGTTCTGGCTGACCACCCTCGATATTTCCGCGGCCGAGCAGATCCGCTTCCTGCGGCGCTTTTATGTAAATGCCTTCGGCCTCGATCCCGAGGCGGTTCAGGCCGTCAAGGAGATGATGCTCCTCGAAGAGAACGACGGCTACCGCTTGTTCGCCAAGACCGGTACCCGACTCCCGCAGGACGGAAAATGGCTGGGCTGGATTGTCGGCTTTGCCGAGGCGGGCCCCCGCGTTCTCTACTTCGCGCTCAATCTGGATGCCGTCAGCTACCCGGAATTGAAGGAGAAACGGATGCAGCTCCTGCGCGAGGGCCTGGCCCAAGCCGGCCTTGAACCCGAATTGGACCGCGAAGATTAGCGTTAAACTCAGGGGCCTCCCAATTTTATGCATTTTTAGGCAAGGCCGGACGGCTATTTACAAAATTTCACTCAAAAAAAGTTTAGACAAGCCGGAAAAATCTGCCTATCAATGGGTTGTCGCTAAAAAAAACATCCCCTTGATCAACCTATCAGCAGCCAAACCATGAACCCGACCTTCACGGCCGTCATCTACGGCATTTTCGTCCTGTCTACCGCCATCTTCTTCCGCAAAGCGGGCTACCCGCTTTTCAGCAGTATCGTCGTCGGCATTTTCAGCCCCCTGGCATTTCTCATCGTCTACACGGTCCTGCTCTGGCCCTCCCTGTTTCTCCTCGGACACTTTGGAGTCTCCGAGGAGACCGTCTCCTCCAAGTCGGTGGCCGGAACCATTGCCGTCCTGGTCACCACGGCCTGGTGCCTGTGCGGCTACTTCCTGGTCAAGCGCCTGAACGGCGAACACGAAGTGGAAATGCAGGCCGACCACAGCTCGCACCCGCAAATGGGCTGAGCCCCTAGCGGCTGGCCCGGTAGGAACTGGGGGACATCCGCATCTGCCGGCGAAAGGCGCGGGAGAAGGCGGAAGCGTCGGCAAACCCGCACTCCCCGGCTATTTCCGCCACATTGAGGGGGGAATCGGCGAGCAGCTTGCAGGCCCGGGAGATGCGCAACTGGGCCAGGAACTCGCCCGGGGTAAGCCGCATGTGCTCCCGGAACCGTCGGGTCAGGGTGGCCACGGACATCCCGGCATGGCGGGCGATCCGCGGAACATCCACGCCCTCCCCGAGGTGCTGGCGGGCATATTCCACGATATGGGAGAAAGCGGCGTAGGGGGCCGGGAGATGTTCCCCCGGGTTGTGCAGGGGGCGGGAAATGCCGGTGGTGCCGGCTACTTGTCCGGCTTCGTTGAAGAGCGGCACCTTGGTGGTGGAGCGCCACTCGACGCCCCCGAAGCGGTTGGCCAGCAGTTCGTACTTGCGATGGATTGGCCGGCCGGACTCCAGGACCTGCCGGTCGTCGGCCATGAAGACCCGGGCCAGCTCCGGGAAGTAGAGGTCGGCATCGGTTTTCCCGACAATTTCGTTTTCCGGAATATTGACGCGTTCAGCAAAGGCCGGATTCACCGCGAGGATGCGCAGGCGGGCATCCTTGATCCAGAACAGCGTGTCCTGAAGGTCGTTAAACAGGTCAATAAGCCCGTCCTGCAAGCGGGTTCCGGGCGGCAGTGGAAGATTGGTGATCTGGCCCATCCTGACGAATTCTGCACAGAGATTGCATTGGACGGCAATTCCCTTTTGCCCGCCGATGGCGTATAGTAGCGGCACTATGAGCGACACCTTCAACGTACCCAAGATTCCCTTCGAAGGCCCGGATTCCCGTAATCCCCTGGCTTTCAAGCATTACAACCCCGACGAGCTGGTGGAAGGCAAGCCGATGAAGGAGCACCTCCGCTTTGCCGCCCCGTACTGGCACGTCATGCGCAACGTCCTCGGCGATCCCTTCGGTGGCGGGACGGCCCTGATGCCCTGGGACGACGGGAGCAATTCCACCGAGAACGCCCTCAAGCGGGTCGATGTCTTCTTCGAGTTCCTGGACAAGATCGGGATCGACTTCTACTGCTGGCACGACCGGGACATCGCCCCCGAGCTGAACGACCTCGCGAAGAGCAACGAGGCCCTCGACGCGGTCGTTGAAAAGCTCCGGCAAAAGCAGGCCGAGCACAAGAAGCAGCTCCTCTGGGGGACGGCCTGCCTGTTCACCCATCCGCGCTTCGCCCAGGGTGCCGCCACCTCCCCGGACTTCAGTGTCTATGCCTATGCCGCGGCCCAGGTCCGCAAGGCGATCGAGTGCACGCACAAGCTGGACGGCCTCGGCTACACCTTCTGGGGCGGCCGCGAAGGCTACGCCAGCCTCCTCAACACCGACATGAAGCGCGAGCTGGACCACTTGGCGGCCTTTCTCCACATGGCGGTCGACTACAAGCTCAAGATCGGCTTCGAGGGACCCTTCTACATCGAGCCCAAGCCGCGTGAACCGTCGACCCACCAGTACGATTCCGATGCCGCGACCTGCCTCAATTTCCTCCGCGAATACGGCCTTATGGAGCATTTCCGGCTCAACATCGAGACCAACCATGCCGAGCTGGCCGGGCACACCGTGGAGCACGACCTGACCGTGGCGGCCAACGCCGGCATGCTGGGCAGCGTCGACGCCAACCGCGGCGACCAGCTCATCGGCTGGGACACGGACCAGTTCCCGACCAACATCTACCAGACCACCCAAGTCATGCTGGTCATCCTCGGTATGGGCGGATTCACTACCGGCGGATTGAACTTCGATGCCAAGCGCCGCCGCGAGTCCCACCACCCGGACGACCTCTTTTACGCCCACATCGGCGGCATGGACGCCTTTGCCCGCGGGCTCAAGATCGCCGCCGCGATCCGCAAGGACGGCCGAATGGCGGAGTTTGTCCAGAAGCGCTACAGCAGCTTTGACAGCGAGGCCGGGCAGAAAGTCGAGCGGGGCGAAATGACCCTTGAGGAGCTGGAACGGATCGCGCTGGCCAACGGCGAGCCGCAACTCGCCTCCGGTCGTCAGGAAATGCTGGAAAACCTGATCAATACCTTCCTATAATCGGGGGTATTATGGCACTGACACTGGGTATCGACGCTTCCACCCAAAGCGTCACCGCGCTGGTTTTCGACTGTGCGGAAGGCAAAATCCTCCAGAAGAGCTCGGTCAATTTCGGGGCCGACCTTCCTCAGTACAAGGCTCCGCAGGGATTCATCCCGGGCGGCCGGTACGGGAAGGTCCACGCCGATCCGCGCATGTGGCTGGACGGGCTGGAGCTGGCCCTCGGGCGGCTCAGGGAGACCGGGGCGGCACTGGACAAGATCACCTCCATCTGCGGGGCCGGCCAGCAGCACGGGACCGTCTACCTGAACCAGAAGGGGCTGGAGCAACTGGCCTCCCTGGATCCGGGGAAAAGCCTGCACGACCAGTTTACCGGTTGCTTTTCCCGCTCGACATCCCCGATCTGGATGGACACTTCCACGACCGAGCAGTGCCGGGCCATCGAGGAGCAGCTGGGCGGCGCCATGGAAGTCTGCCGGCGGACCGGCTCAATCGCCATCGAGCGCTTCAGCGGCCCGCAGATCAAGCGCTTTGACGGGCACCAGCCGCTGGCCTACGTGCAGACCGCCCGGATCCACCTGGTCAGTTCCTTCATGGCCAGCGTCCTCTCCGGAACCGACGCGCCCATCGAGTACGGGGACGGGGCGGGGATGAACCTGCTCAACCTGTCCACCCTGGACTGGGATCCGGAGCTTTTGATGGCCACCGGACCCGGCCTGCGGGAAAAACTGCCCCCGGTGGTGCCCTCCCAGACGGAGGTCGGCCCGGTCGCTGCCTACTTCGTGAAACGGTACGGCATCTCCCCGCAGGCGAAAGTTGTCGCCTTTACCGGGGACAACCCGAGCAGCCTGGTCGGCATGGGGGCCACACAGCCCGGCAAGGTGGTGATCAGCCTCGGTACATCCGATACCTTCTTCGCCGCCATGCCGGAGCCGCTGACCGATCCCAACGGCTGGGGGCATGTCTTCGGCAATCCCCTCGGCGGCTTCATGACCCTGCAATGCTTCATCAACGGCTCCCTGGCCCGGGAGAAGGTCCGCGACGCCCTCGGGCTGGACTGGGCCGGCTTCAGCGAGGCCATCGCCGGGACCCCGGCCGGGGCGGAGGGGCGCCGCATGCTGCCCTTCTTCGGTCCCGAAATCAGCCCGCGAATGAATGCCGAGGCCCCCCTGACGAGCGGATTCGCCTCCGACTGGACCGGCGAAAAGGCCTCCGCCCGGGCCTGCGTGGAGGGACAGTTCCTCAACATGCGGCTCTGTTCGGAATGGATGCAGCTCAAGCCGGAAGTCATCTACCTGACCGGCGGGGCCTCGCAAAACGACGCCATCGCGCAGATCGTGGCCAACGTCTTCCAGGCCGGAGTCAAGCGCTTGTCGGTGCCGGACTCGGTGGCCCTTGGCGGGGCCCTCCGGGCGGGGCTCTGCAGCGGCGACCTGGATGCGAAGGTCATGGACGCCTTCTTTGAGGAAGCCAGTTCCGGAGCCATTGTTGAGCCGGACCGGGAACTGGCGGAAGTATACGCCGCCGCGGCGCGGGAGATCCGCGATCTCTGGCCGGCTTGAGCCGATGCGGCTGCCGGATATCCAGATTCGCGACCCCTTCGTGCTGCCGGTGGAGGGGGAGCAGGCATTCTACCTGTTCGGCACCACCGACAGGAACGCCTGGAAGGGGCCGGGGACCGGCTTTGATTGTTATCGCAGTGCCGACCTGGACGAGTGGCAGGGGCCGCTCGCCGCCTTTCGCCCGCCGGATGGCTTCTGGGCCACCACCCAGTTCTGGGCGCCCGAGGTCCACTTGTATCGGGACCGGTACTACATGCTGGCCAGCTTCAAGTCGCCGCATCGGCGGCGGGGAACGCAGATCCTGGCCGCGGACCGGCCCGGCGGGCCGTATCTGCCCTGGAGCGGGGGACCGGTCACCCCGCCGGAGTGGGAATGCCTGGACGGGACCCTGCATGTCGATTCCGGCAACCGCCCCTGGATGGTCTTCTGCCATGAGTGGCTGCAGGCCGGGGACGGAACCATCGCCGCCATCCCCCTGACCCGGGACCTGCGCAAGGCTGACGGCCCGGCGGAGGTCCTCTTCAGGGCCTCGTCCGCTCCATGGGCCCGGGCCCTGACCG
>CAJXMX010000141.1 GCA_913056355.1 uncultured Opitutales bacterium | reverse complement strand
CGAAATCAGCCAGATCGGCATGACTTCGATCGCCGACTTGAGATCCTCCCTCGACGCGGGGGATTCCCTGCAATTGCTCGATGTGCGGAGCGAGGCGGAATGGCGGAACGGGCACCTTCCCGGGGCCCGGCACATGTTCGCCGCGGAAATCGCGGATAGTGCCCCGGAATTGAATCCCAGAAAGCCGACGGTGGTCTACTGCGGCAGTGATTTCCGCGCCGACCTGGCCGCCAGCCTGCTGGCGGCGAAAGGATTCGACAAGGTCTTCACCCTGCTCGGCAGCGTCAAGGCCTGGAAGAGTGCCGGCTGGGGGCTTGAGAACTGAGCCCTGAGCCGGAGCAGCCCGGGATCAAAAAAAACACCGCAGTCCTGCATCCAAAACCGCCTCCGCTGCGTACATAGGGTATGGTCAACTTCGCTCTCCCCCTCGAAGCAACTGCCCCTGTGGACCCGGACCGGCACCTTGCCGAACAGGTCCTGGAAGGAAATCCAACCGCTTTCAGCGAACTGGTCGAGCGCCACTGGTCTCGCATTTTCAGCCGGGTTTACGCCCTCCTGAACAACCGGGAGGATGCGGAGGAGGTGACCCAGGACGCCTTTGCCCGGGCCTACCAGGGCCTCTCCACTTTCCGCTGGGAGGCCAGCTTCGGCACCTGGCTGTACCGCATCGCCAGCAACCTGGCCCGCAACCGTTACTGGTACTGGAAGCGCCGGGCCCGCGACCGCAGCCTTTCCATGCACACCCCGATCGGGGAGGAAGGGGACCTTTTCCTGCACGACCTCCTGCCGGATCCGGAGTCCAACCCGGCCGACCGGGTGCGCTGGACCGAGTTCCAGAACCACATCGAGCGGCACCTCGACGAGCTTCCGGAACAGCACCGGGAAATCATGGAGATGCGGCTCATCGACCACCTCAGCTACGAGCAGATTGGCGAGACCCTGGATATCCCGCTCGGAACCGTGAAGAGCCGGATCGCCCGGGCCCGGCGGCACCTGACCCGTTCGCTGGGTCTCAAGGACGATTCCAACGTGCAGGCCTTCGCCCTCGAACTGGGCCGCTAGCCTAGTCGATCGAGGAGACGAAATCCTGGAATTCCTCGCCGAGGTGTTCCTTGAGGATCAGGGCCCTGGTGTCGGGATCGACATCGAAGGAATCGAAGTCCATGCGGACGATGGAATTCCCGAAGACGCACAGCACCCCGTCGGTCAGCTCGACCAGAAGGGCCGCGATCTGGCCTTGATCGTTCAGTTCGAGGTCGATGATGGAGCCTATCATCCTGCCTTCCCGGTTGTGGACCCGGGCGGAAATCAGGTCGGAAGCCTTCCATTTGCCGTCGAATACACGGGCGTTGATTTTCTGGTACCGGCCGGAGGTAAGGTGCTCACCCGGACTGGCGGTCGCTTCCGCGTTTGAATCATTATTGTCACTGGCGATCAACGGGGAGGCACTGATTAAGCCGACAGAGAGTAGTGTGAATATGCTTTTCATGCCTGCCGGAGATACTACGCATTTGCTGGCTCTCCGAAAACGTGTAAGCCCGGCCCTTCCTTTTTTTACAACTTGTTGATCCGGCCGATTGTGCCGGAAAATTGGACAGCCATCAGCGGATGTGATTTAATGCGCGTTTAATGGGGGAGACATCGACCGAATTCACCCAGCGGGAAAGGATTCCCGTCGGGATATTCAATTCAGCCGAGCTGGCCTGCCGCGAGGTGGCGGACGCCATTGAGGCCCTGATCCGCGAACGGGATGGGGCGGATATGCCCACTGTCCTCGGCCTGGCTACCGGGTCGACGCCGGTCGGGCTTTACCGGGAACTGATCCGGCGTCACCGGGAAGGCGGACTCTCCTTTGCCCGGGTCATCACCTTCAATCTCGATGAATACTACGGGCTGGGGGGCGATCATCCCGAGAGCTACCGGCGCTTCATGCAGGAACAGCTTTTCGACCACGTGGACATCGAGCCGGAAAACACCCATGTGCCGGACGGGCTGGTGGAGCGGGAGGAGGTCTATGGCGCCTGCCGCGCCTACGAGGAAGCCATCCGGGAAGCCGGGGGCATCGACTTCCAAATCCTCGGGATCGGCCGGACCGGTCATATCGGCTTCAACGAACCCGGTTCCGGGCCCGAAAGCCGGACCCGCCTGGTCACCCTGGACAGCCTGACCCGCCGCGATGCGGCCCGCGACTTCCTGGGCGAGGAAAACGTCCCGCGGCATGCCATTACCATGGGGATCGGGACCATCCTGGAAGCGAAGCGGATTTATCTCCTGGCCTGGGGCGAGGCCAAGGCCGGGGTCATCTCCCAATCCGTCGAGGAGGCACCGACCGACACCGTTCCGGCCGGATTTCTCCAGGTCCACCAGGATTGCCGTATCCTGGTCGATCATGCGGCCGCGGCCCAGCTGACCCGGGTCCGCCATCCGTGGCTGGTCGGGCCCGTGGACTGGACGCCGGAGATGATTCGACGGGCGGTCCTCTGGCTGGCCCGCAAGACCGGAAAGGCCCTGCTCAAGCTGGTCGACGAGGACTACGCGGAAAACGGCATGGCCGACCTGCTGACCGAGCAGGGATCGGCTTACGAGCTGAATATCAACATTTTCAACACCCCCCAGCACACCATCACCGGCTGGCCGGGGGGCAAGCCCGAGGCCGATGACAGCCATCGCCCGGAACGGGCCGACCCCTTCCCGAAGCGGGTCCTGGTCCTCTCCCCGGAGCCGATGGATGATGTCTATTGCATGGGCGGGACCCTGCACCGCCTGGCCAACCAGGGGCACGAGCTGACCGTGGCCTGCCAGACCTCCGGCAGCCTGGCGGTGCCGGATCCGGACCTGCGGCGGGCCGTCGAGCTGCTGGATGAAGTGGCCCGCGGACAGGGTGGGGAAAAGGAGGCCGCCTTTGCCGCCAGCCTGCGCCGGCAGTTGGTCGCGAAAGGCCAGTTTGGGGAGGATAGCCGGGACCTGCGCTACCTCAAGGCTCTCATTCGCCGTGGCGAGGCCCGCGCCTCCGGGCGGTTGCTGGAAGTCGACGCGGACCGGCTCCGCTTCCTCGACCTGCCCTTTTACGAGCAGGGCCGTTACCGGCGTTTCCAGCCCGGCAAGGCGGACGTGTCGATAATGGCGGAGCTGCTGCGGGAAATCCGGCCCCACCAGGTCTTTGCCACCGGGGCCACCCACGATCCCCTGTCGGTGCATGCGATCTGCTTCCTGGTCCTGTGCCAGGCCCTGGACCTTTGCCGGGAGGAAGCCTGGACCCGGGATTGCCGGATCTGGCTCTATCGCGGACCGGGGGCCGAATGGGAGGCGCATGAGATCGACATGGCGGTGCCGCTTTCGCCGGATGAATTTGAAAACAAGATCCAGGGAATCTACCAGCACCAGACCCAGCGCAGCCAGTCGCCGAGCCTGGACAAGGGCAGCTCCAGCAATACCTGGAACCTGGCCAGCCTGATCAACCGTTCCGCCGCCGACACCTACGACCAGCTGGGCCTGGCCGAATACGAGGCCATCGAGTGCTTCCGGAAATGGGTTCCGGACAGCTGGAGGGACTGATGGGTTTCCCCAATCGGTAATGACCTTATCACGACAAACCCGCTCATGAAATTCTCCCGTCCCAAGGCGGACCTTTATGTCCCGGACAACGCCCCGCCCCCGGAAGCGGTCCGCCGCACCACCCACCTCGGCATCGGGGCCCACCAGGACGACCTCGAGTTCATGGCCCTGCACGGGATTCTGGAATGCTACGGCCGGCGGGATCGCTGGTTTGGCGGAGTTACCTGCACCGATGGCGCCGGCAGTGCCCGCTCCGGCCCCTTCGCGCACTACACGGACGAGCAGATGATGGCGGTCCGGGTTGAGGAGCAGCGGGCCGCGGCCCGCATCGGGCAGTACGGCTTCATGGCCCAGCTCGGCCACCCCAGCTCAGCCGTCAAGGAAGCCGAGGCGCGTGAATCCCTGGTCGCGGAACTGGTCGGTCTGCTCGGGGAATCCCGGCCGCAAGTGGTCTACACCCACAACCCTTTCGACAAGCATTCGACCCACATCGCTGTGCTGAAGGCGGTTCTCTCAGCCATCCGCCGGCTCCCCTTGTCCGGGCGGCCGCAGCAGCTTCTCGGCTGCGAGGTCTGGCGCGGCCTGGACTGGCTGCCCGACCCGTTGAAAGTGGTCCATGATGTCAGCCGGCGGCCGGAGCTGGCCGTCGAACTGGCCGGCGTCTTTCAATCCCAGATTGCCGGCGGCAAACGCTACGACCTGGCCGTGGCGGGCCGCTATCTGGCCAACGCCACCTTCCTCGATTCCCATGCCACCGATGCCGCCACCCGGGTCAGCTACGCGGTGGACCTGACACCGCTGATCGGGGAGGAGGGGGCCAGCCTCATGGTGTTTGCAGATTCAGTCCTGGAGGCGTTTTCAGCTGGGATAAGGGACGGCCTTTAATCCCGTTTTTCGTGTCAGGCAGGTCAGCCTCGCCCCGCGAAGGCTCCATTGTTGATGATGAGCTCCCCTGTCGGGTATCCGGCATCCCTGGCATGCTGAACGTATTGGCTCAGCACCGCATCAGGTATCTCCGGTTCACGGGCCAGCAGCCAGAGGGTCTTGCGGTCGGCCGACCCGACCAGCGCGTAGCGATAGTCCGGATCCAGCTTCAGCACCCAGTAGTTGCCCCAATCCGGGGGCGAGCCAAACACCTTGGCGAAGAAGTTGTCGATGCTGACCTTGAGTTTGGCATTGCCGCTGCCCGGCACGGGAACCGCGGTCCCGGTCATTGAGCGGCGTTCACCGTCCGGGGCGATGGCCGTGTTGACCAGGTCCACGGTGCCGGCGCTGTTCAGCATGTATTCCGCCGTGGCCAGCTCATCCGCCCTCTGGAAAGGGACCGGTAGCCGGGCAATCTCGTACCAGAGCCCGGTGTAGCGGTTCAGGTCCACGGAATCCACCGTCTCCGGCGGGTTCTCCGGGCGGGACTGGCAGGCCGCCAGGGCCATTGCCAGTACGGCCAGCAGGGTGGATTTTAAGAGCTTCCTTCGCATGGGCTCAGTATACTCAAAAACATCCGCATCGGAAGCGCGCCAGGCACCTTTTTTTGAGGGTTTTGACAGGTTGCCTCCCGGGCCTCCACCAACCGATGCTCCTTCCATGAACAAACGCAGATCGATTAAAAAGGTGGATGACAGCAACGTGGAAGCATACCTGCGGGACCTGGACCGTGAATTGGACAAGGACCTTTCCGCCGCGACGGGCCCCGATCTTCGCCCCGGCCCCGATGAGGATCCCTTCACCCGGCAGTTGATGGACGAGGAACGGGCCTTCCTCAATCCCGGGGAATGGGGCATCGACATGAGACCGGTCTTTCGCGAGCAACTCAACAATCCCGAGTCGGCCGGAGATCTCAGCGATCCCGAAATCCGCGGCTACCTGCGCTGGATGGTCCTCATTCTCGCCCAGCACCACCTCTGCCTGACCAGCACCAACCACCTCAGCGACCGGGAACTCTACGATTTCATCATGCAGAAGGTCCTCCCGCAGCCCATCGGGGTCGGCCCCAGCCCCGTCGGCAGCCTGGTCTACCATGAGTGCTGCCCCTGCGACGGCAATGACTACCTCGCCTTTTATGCCGATGACTTGATGCGGGAGGAGTTCAAATCCATGTTCGACGAGGATCCCCCGGAAAAGCTCCCCCTCGTCTCCGACCGCGACCTCTGGCTCGAGACCCTCGCCGAGTCCTTCCGCGACGAACCCCTCCCGCAGTACGAGCAGGACGAGCCCTGAGGACCGGGTCCCGTCTTGACCCCTCCGGCATAAATAGACTACTAATAGACCAATCGTAGTCTAATAAACTGAATGAGCGGCCATGAAAACCATCAAGCTGAGTGAGGCGAAAGCGCATCTCGGGCGGTATGCCCGTGAAGCGGCGCGGGGGGAAGTGATCATTATCACGGACCACAACCGGGAGATGGCCCGATTGACGGGCCAGCCGGATGGCCTGGCGGGAATCCGGCCGAAAGTCGGGTTAATGGAGGGGGAAGCCCGAATAGCGGAAGACTTCGACGCGCCGCTGTCGACCTTTGAGACGGACTACTACGGATCATGAGGCAGATCCTGCTGGATACGCATGTTTTCCTCTGGATGCAGTTTGCCAGCGGAAAGCTATCGGACAATCTGCAGGAATTACTGCAAAGGGAGGACGTGCGGTGGCACCTGAGCCAGGTATCGCTGTTGGAGATCCAGATCAAGACGGGGGTGGGAAAACTGAACCTGCCGGCGAGCCCGGAGAAGATCCTGCCGCGATTGATCCGGGAATCGGGGGTGGCCTACCATCCTTTGTCGGACGCGGCGATCTTCATGCTGGGCAAGCTGCCGGAAGTCCATGGGGATCCGTTTGACCGTCTGCTCATCGCCACCGCATTGACGGAAGGCTGGGAGATTGCCACCTTGGATCCGCAATTTGAAGCCTATCCGGTGCGGACGCTGTCTTGATGACCGGCCCACTTTATGCATTATTATGCAGTATTTATATTGACACCGGCGGGCGGGAACAGGCAATTATCGGGTTAGCGTGAGGAAGAACCCCGAACCCCGAGGAAAGCGAATGAGAGTGATGAGGCGCGCCGGTCTGGCGGCTGCCGTGGGCGGCCTGATGTTGATGAACGGATGCTCCGGGGAAGGCGGGAGTCGATCGGCGGAGGAGCTGCTGGGGAAGGCGGAGTACCGGGCGATGAGCTATTCGGGCTGGCGGACGGAACGGCGTGCGGAGGAGCTGTGTCCGACGGTGGCGGAGATCGGGGAGGACCTGTTGCTGATGGAGGCGATGGGGGTCCGGCTGATCCGGACCTACAACACGCGGCAGTACCCGCAGGCGGAGCGGATCCTGGCGGCGATCCGGGAACTGAAGGAAGCGGACGGGGATTTCGAGATGTACGTCATGCTGGGGGCCTGGATCCGGTGCGAGGGAGCCCGCACTCCGGAGGCGAACCACACCCGGGGGGATGTGGAACTCAATAGCCGCGAGATTACGCGGGCCATCGAGCTGGCGGAGGAATTTCCCGACATCGTGAAAATCATCGCGGTGGGGAACGAGGCCATGGTGACCTGGCAGCCGCACCACGTGGTCCCGGCGGTCATCCACAAGTGGGTGAAGGTCCTGCAGGAGGCCCGGGAAGAAGGACGACTGGCCGGGGATTTGTGGATCACGACCTCGGACAACTGGGCGGCCCTGGGCGGGGAGGCCAGCTATCGAAACGAGGACCTCCTGGCCCTGCTGGGATCGCTGGATTACATTTCGCTGCACACCTACGCTTTCCACGACACTTATTATTACCCGGCTTTCCAGTGGGCGGATCCGGAGGAGGCGGAGCTGCCGGTCGCCGTGCAGAAAGCGAAGGCGGTGGAACGGGCGGTGGCGCACCAGCAGGCCCAGGTGGCGGCGGTGCGGGCCTACCTTGATGAACACGGCATCGACAAGGAGATCCACATCGGGGAGACCGGATGGGCCACCCGGGACGATTCACACTACGGCGACGGCGGCACCGCGGCGGCGGATGAATACACCTCCATGCTCTTCCATGATGCCGTGCGCGCCTGGACGGATTCGGCCGGCATGAGCTGCTTCTACTTCCAGGCCTTTGACGAGCCATGGAAAAGCAGCACCCCGGACGGCTCGGAAAGCCACTTTGGCCTTTTCACCAACGACGGCCGGGCCAAGGCGGTCATCTGGGACCTCGTCGACGCCGGGGCCTTCGAGGGCCTGGGCCGTGATGGAAAACCGGTGGCCAAGACCTTCGGGGGCGACCGGGAGCGCCTGATGGAGACGGTCCGGCCTCCGCGCGTCTTCAAGTTTGAGCCGTAAATTCCGCGTTCCGCTCCATCTGGCTCAGGCCGGAAAGGACGACGCTGCAAGGCTGTCGGCGAAACCTAGAACGGGCATTCAAAGGTCGGATCGACGGCACAGCGGTAGTAGACCCGGAAGCCCGCCACCGCTTCCGCGAGCTCGGGCACGCCCAGCATGACGTCCCCCTCGGTGTAGTAGTCGCGCGAGTAGTAAGTCTGGAGGGTGCCGTCGACAAACTTCACGATCGACATTCCGGGGGCGCTGAAAGGCGCGCCGTTGAACATCCCGGACATGGTCCAGGTCGCCATGTACACGCCGTCGACCAGGGTCTCGTCCTCAACCGTGGTGTACAGGTCCGACGAGCCCGCGAAGAGCCGTCCGAGGAACTCGGCCATGGTGGCCGGACCGTAGATGTCGACGATGGGATCGTGGTACTCGTAGTCGCTGGCCAGGTAGGGCAGCACTTCCGTCCAGTTACCGGCATTGATCTCGACCAGTTGACGCCCCACCGCCAGCTGCGCGCGGTGCAGCTGCTCCGGCGAGCGCAGGCGGTTGTCGCGCTTGAGAAGCGCCCGCGGGTTGTCCGGCGCCCCGGATTCGATGGCGCTTGCGCCTGCGCTCGGGGGGCCGTTGAAGGGGCACTCGAAGGTCGGGTCCACGGAGCACCGGTAGACGGTCCGGAAGCCCGCGATGGCCAGGTCCAGGCCCGGAATGGTGGCCATGATGTCGCCCTCGGAATAGTAGTCACGCTGGTAGTAGACCCTTACCGACTTGGGCTCGAATTTGAAAATCGAGATACCCTTGGCCTCGTAGGGAATGCCCAGGAACTGTCCGGACATGATCCAGGTCGCCGAGTAGGTGTCACCGGTCAAGGTTTCGTCCTCGACAATCGTGACCAGGTCCGGCGAAGACCCGAGGAGCTGGTACAGGAATCCGGTCATTTCCTGGATCCCGTAGATGTCGACGATCGGATCGTGGTATTCGATATCCTCCGTGTAGTAGGGGAGGACTTCATCCACGTTGGCCAGTTGCACCTCGAGGAGGGCCCTCCCGACCTCCATCCGCATTTGGTAGAGTTGGGGTTGACCGGCGATGGCGGGGGAGGTCAGGGTGCCCCAAAGGGCCCCGGCGATGCATGAGAACAGCAGTACTTTTTTCATTTTATCTCCTTGTATTTGTCAGGATTCCCAGCTTGGACAGCAGGTTAGTGCTGGAGAAACTTGTAGGGTAATATACCCAGTTTTGCCTGTGGTCAACTTCCATGTGCAACTGCGGTTGTGAAAAATGGATCCTTAAATTCGTGCCTCGGGTTCAATCAAGGACGCGGCTGCGCATCATCGGCAAATCCCTGACGGGCCCCTGCCAAGCCGGGCCTTGTCCTCGCCTTGTTGAATCGGGTAGAAAACCGGCATGCCCAAAACGCCTGCTTCGCCTCTCCGGGTGCTGCTCATCGGTTGCGGCGGTATCGTGACCAACGCACACCTGCGCGCCTTCAAGGAATTCCCCGGGAAGTTGCGGCTGGCGGTTGCCTGCGACCCGTCGCCTCAGGCCCGGGAGTCGGTGGCCGGGAGCCTGCCCGACCGGTATGCGGTCGAGACGGAAGCGGATTATGAAACCGCCCTCTCAAAACATGGAAACCGGGTTGACGCCGCCCTGGTGACCACCCCCCACCACCTGCATTTCCCGCAGGCGCGGGCCTGCGTGGAGGCCGGCCTCCCGGTGCTGGTCGAAAAGCCGGTCTGCCTCAACCTGGCCGAAACCCGTCAACTCATGGCCCTGGCCCGGGAGCGCCGGGTCCTCGTGGTGGCCGGGTTGAACCGCCGCTACGAGCGGGCGGCGCTGTGGGCGCGGCGATGGATCCGCGAGGATCCCACGAACTTCGGGCAGCTGCGCAGTTTCGACCTGCGCGGCTGGCAGAACATCGAGGCCTGGATCGCGGACAAGCCCGACCGGAAGGCGGACTTCTGGATCCTCGACAAGGAAAGGGCGGGCGGCGGCGTTGTCGTGAGCTTGCTGGTACATTACATCGACATGGTGCGCCATCTCACCGGGCTTGATTTTGTCGATGTCAGCGCCCGCGGGCGCTCCGATCCGCCGTTCAGGAACGGTGCGGAGAGCTCCTGCTGCGCCCTCCTGAGGCTGTCCAACGGGGCCGTCGGAACCATGCACGCCGATTATCTGGCCAGGAAATGCCTCCAGCCGCACGAGGTGATCAACCTCATCGGCGAGCATGGTTACCTGGGCAATGAACAAGGCTGGAAGTATGCCTCCACCAGGGGCGGGGAGCCCGGCGGATGGGACTGGCAGTACGAGGGGATGGAACACGTCCCCGAGGATCCCACCCTGAGCCCGAGCCCGTTCAGTTTCACCAGCCAGCTGCTGGCCTTTGCCGATGCCGTCCGCAACGGGACGCTGCCGTGGAACCATATTGAGGACACCTTCAACACCATGGCCGTGATCGAGGCCATCTACACCAGCATGCGGCACAACGGCGCCGCCGTGACGGTCGCAACTTCGTAGGAACGCGGATGGACATTTCGATACAGGAAACGGTGGTTCACTTCATCCACGAGGGCCGGATCGTCGGCGAATATGTCCTCGACGACCGGTTCAAGCCGCACTTCCGCAGCCTGAAGACACCGTCCGGCCATGAGACCACCCTCGTGTCCCCCGGCGACCACCGCCACCACAAGGGCCTGATGTACGGCCTGCGCTGCGGGGACCTGAACTTCTGGGAGGAGACTCCCGGCCGGCAGTGCGGCATCCAGAGCATCCTCAAGACGGGGCCGGCCCCTGACCGGGACGGCATCCAGCAGGATCTGCTCTGGCGGGATGACCAGGGCGGTCTTGAAACCTACCGCGAGCAGCGGCAAATCCTGGCCCGCCACGATGCCGCTAAATCCGCCATCGTCTACCGGTGGAGGACCTGCCGCGAATCCCTCCGGGACCATACCCTGGTCAAGAGCCCGTGGTCGCTGGAGCTGCCGGACGGACGGAAAATCAACTACCACGGGCTGGGCATCCGGCTGCCCTGGATGTGGCGTTTTCCGGGCGGCCGGTTCTGCGGGGTGGAAGCGGATGGCGCTCCCGTTGATCCGCTCGACGCTTGCGGCACGAGCGGCCCCTCGATCGGGTTCTGGGGACAGGTCGACGGGCAATGGGAGCGCACCGTCGCCTCCGTCACCATCCGCCAGGAGGCGGGACAGGGTTTCTGCTGGTTCGTGCTCAAGGGGGACTTTCCCTATCTGGCCCTGGGCCCCAGCAACGCGGAGGGCTTTGCCGTGAAGGCGGGGCAGTTGTTCCGGGAAACCTACCATGTCGAAGTCGCGGACCGCGATCCCGGCCTCGCCGAATCCTGAACCGATGAGAATACGGGTCAGGTCAGGATAAGGCGACGGCCCGGAGCCGTTGCTTGTCCGCCGGGTGGGTGAGGGCCGTTTCCGCCCGTTCCAGTGCCAGTCCGGCCTGGAAAATGGCGGCTTCCCGGATTTCGCGGTCG
>CAJXMX010000140.1 GCA_913056355.1 uncultured Opitutales bacterium | reverse complement strand
CCCAGCTCCCGCAGTTGGGCCGTCGGGCGCTGCGGCCATTCCCTGTTGGCGATGGGGCTGGCCGGGCTGGGGTGGAGAAGGGTGCCGATGCGCCGGCCCGCCACTCCCAGCCGATCCAGGCACTTGCTGGCCCATCCGCCAACGCCGATAGCCAGCTCCGGTTGCAGGATATCCATCACGGCCCGCAGGTGATCGTCGCAGGCTGCTTCCAGGGGCGCGCGTTCCTCCGCCCGGAGGCGGTCCGGGGTCAGGTTGGCGCCGGTCTCCAGCATAAACGACAGGGGACAGTAATTCAGGATAAAGGCTTCCTCGAAAAAGGCATCCGGGGTTCCGTAGAGCTCCGCGAACAACCCCCACAGCCGCCGGCCGCTGACCTCGGAGCGCCGGCAGGCGAATCCCTCGACGGGCCGCTTGGGATGTTCGCTGGCCGGCTTGCCGATCTCCGCCTCCAGCCCCAGCCACTCCCGGACGGCGGCCACTTCTCCGAAGGGAACCCCGGTCTGGGCCATTCCCCACGGCCCGGGATTCATGCCCAGGTAAAGGACCCGCTTACGGCTGTTCCCGTAGCGGCGGACGTAGGCTTCATACCCCGCCCAGGCATAGACGTAGGTGTTGTAGATGGTGTGGACGGGTTCGGAGAAGCGCAGCTCCTCACAAATGGAGGAAAGCGTGCGCCCGGCCTGCAGGAGCTGGTCGGCAATCATGGACATGGCTTAGCTGGGATAGGGAGCCGCGGCCCCTCTGGCAAGCCGTGTCTGCCGCTGCCGCCAAAATCCGCAAATCGATGGTTGCAGAGGGAATTGTGCTCCACCACAGTGGCCCTGAATTGAATCGGCTGGACACACGTTTTCTCCTCGACACCACCCGCCGACTGATCTCCAACACGCAACACTCGCGCACCGACTGGATCAGTCCGGTTGTGATCCTCCTGCTGGCCGTTCTCGGGGTCTTTTTCATCTACAGCTCCCACGCCTTTATCGGGGCCAACTACTGGATCCGGCAGATTGTCTGGATCGTCCTCGGGTCGGGGGTCTACATCGTGGTCTCCCGCATCGATTACAAGATCTACCTCGAGAACGCCCTCTGGTTCTTCCTCATCAGCCTGGTCCTGCTCATCATGCTGGCCCTGTCCGGCCCGCCGTTCCACCTGCCGTTGCTGGGGGTCTCCCGGGAAGGCGCCTACCGCTGGCTGGATTTCGGCTTCATGGCCTACCAGCCCTCCGAGGCGGCCAAGATCTGCACCCTGATCATGATCTCCAGCATCCTCGCCAGGTCTGAGCTCGGAACCGTTAGGGACAGTATCTGGGTTTTGCTTAAGGTGTTCCTTGTCACGGCGATACCTATGATCTTGATTTTTACCCAGCCTGATCTAGGTTCTTGCCTGATTCTACCTCCCACGATGCTCGCATTACTTTACGTGTCCAAGCTTTCCCAGCGCTTCTTCCTGGCTGTTTTCGGCCTGGTGGTCTGCCTGGTCACGGTCCTGAGCATCGATCTGGTCAGCTATAGCAAGTTCCTCAAGGAAAACGACCTGTCCGCCATGGAAGCCCGCGGACTCTACGAGGAACATTCGTGGTTTCCGCTTCGCGACTACCAGCGGGAACGCATTATGACTTTCGTCGCACCCGAAGTGGTGGATCCCCGGGGAACCGGGTCCGCCTGGAATTCCGTCCAGGCCCAGCAGGCAGTCGGCACCGGCGGCCTGTTTGGAAAGGGCTGGCTCCGCGGCCTGCAGGCCAGGCTGGGGTATCTGCCGCGCTCGGTGGCGCACAACGATTTTATCTTTGCCGTTCTGGCAGAGGAAAAAGGATTCATTGGGGGAATGCTCGTGATCGGCTTATTCTCCGTGCTGCTTGCAAACGGGGTCCGCATTGCAGGCATGGCACGGGACCGGTTCGGAATGCTCCTCGCTGTTGGTGTGACGGTAATCTTTACCATTCACGTTTTCATCAATATCGGGATGACCATCGGTCTGACGCCCATCACGGGCCTTCCACTCCCATTTCTAAGTTACGGCGGTTCGTTCATTTTAAGCTGTTGCATCCTACAGGGGATTGTACAAAGCGTGCACCGCTACCGGAGGGAATTCACATGATCCCCCTCCGGTCAGCCCCCCGTTCAGTAGGGAATACGTATCAGTCTTGCGGACCCAGGAAGAACGCGCCGCCATGCCACAAGGAGTCCACAAGACAACATGAACTCATCAGATACGTTTAATCAGCAATCAATCACCACCGAACAGGAATCCGAACTCAAGCAGCGTCCCGTCGACGAACCGGGCGAATCGGTCGATCCTGAACAGTTGAAAAAGGATGTCGAGGAGCGGGCCAAGCAGCGTCCGGTTCTCCAGAAACTGGCCGCCCGGATCCGCAAGGACAACGCGCCCTACCGGGAGATCGTGATCAATTCCGAACCGCTGGAAAAGCGGGTCGCGGTCCTCAACGACGGGGTCCTGGAAAAGTTCGAGTTGGAGCGGGTGGGGGACGACCGGCTGGTCGGGGCCATCTTCAAGGGCAAGATCCAGAACCTGGAGCCCGGACTCAAGGCCGCCTTCGTCGACATCGGAATGCCCAAGAACGCGTTCCTGCACTACTGGGATATCCTGCCCCAGGCGGACAGCACCATTGAGATGGTCCGCGACACCCGGAGCGAGTCCCAGAAGAAGAAGAAGGAAAAGATCACCATCAAGGACATCCCGAACCTGTATCCCATCGGTTCGGAGATTCTGGTCCAGATCACCAAGAGCACGATCGGCTCCAAGGGCCCGCGGACGACCACCAACATCGCCCTGCCGGGGCGTTTCCTGGTCCTCATGCCCTACGGCGGGCAGTGCGGCGTCTCCCGCAAGATCGAGAACGACAAGGAGCGCAAGCGGCTCAAGGAAATCCTCCGCCGCCTCTCCATTCCGGAAGGGATGGGAGTCATCATCCGCACCGCCGGGGAAGGCAAGCGCTGGACCTATTTTGTCCGCGACCTTTCCATCCTTCTCAACCAGTGGAACGAGATCAACGCCCGCCTGGAGGCGGCCAGGCAGCCGACCTGCCTCTACAAGGAACCGGACATCATCGAGCGCACGGTGCGGGACTTCCTGACCGAGAACATCGACCGGGTCCTCATCGACAACCGTTCCGACGGGGAAACGATGCTGGAGCTGGTGGGCCGGGTCAGCAAACGCTCGGCCGGCAAGATCGCCATTTTCGAGGAGAACATCCCCATTTTCGAGCGCTTCAACATTGAGCGCCAGATCGAGCAGACCTTCCAGCGCCGGGTGCCCCTGCCCAGTGGCGGCGAGATCGTCATTGAAGAGACGGAGGCCCTGGTGGCCATCGACGTCAACACGGGCTCCCATAAGCAGCAGAAGGGCGACAACAACAACTTCATCCTTCAGGTCAACCTGGAGGCCGCGGAGGAAGCCGCGCGGCAGATCCGGCTGCGCAATATCGGCGGCCTGATCATCCTCGACTTCATCGACATGAAGAACCGCAAGGACCGGATGGCCGTCTACCGCAAGATGAAGGAGGAGATGGAGCGCGACAAGGCCAAGTGCCACGTCCTGCAGATCTCCCAGCTGGGCATCATGCAGATGACCCGCCAGCGGCATACCGAATCCTTCTCCAGCGGTCTCTACAGCACCTGCCCGTACTGTGCAGGAAGAGGGAGCGTGAAGAGCGCCCGGACCATGAGCGTGGAAATCCAGCGCCGGCTGACCAATGTCATCCGCCGCCTGCGGACCCATTCCTCCGACAAGGGCGAAGACGTCTGGCTGCGGGTCTTCTGTCATCCGCACGCCCTGGAGCGCCTGCGCCATGAGGACGAGCGGATCCTGCTGGAACTTGAGGAGAGCTACAACGTCAAGCTCAGCTTCCGGGCGGATCCGGCCTACCACGTCGAAAACTTCAAGATTGTCGACGCCCGGACCAGCCAGGAATTGCGTTAGGCGGAGGCCGGAGCGGCCTTTTTGGTCAGGGTCAGCTTGATCAGGTTGCGGTCCATCTCGACACGGTGGCTGCCGACGTCTTCAAGCTGCTCGACCAGCTCCCAGTTGCCGGTGTGGTTCCAGACCATGAGCCGCTGCTCGCTCAGGCTGAAGTTCCACTGGTTGACGCCCTCGTAGTTGTTTTTTTCGCCGTTGTTGGCCTCGTGCAGGGTCACCAGTGAGCATCCCGGGCGCAGGACCCGGATGATCTCGCGGTAGCATTCAATGGGCTCAACCGACCGGTCAAGGCTGTTGCGGGCAAAGACGAAGTGGAAGGCATCCTCCCCGAACTGGCGGACCAGCTGTTCGCCCGAGCCGTTGATGGTCCGTACCGGCGGATTGACGGAATACTTTTTCAGCAGCTCCCCGTAGGGTTCGGCCAACGGATCGACGGCGACGATTTCCACTTCCCGGCCTTCCCAGAAGGCACCCAGCTCCGTGACGGGGCCCGCCCCGACATCCAGAATCCGGACTTCGTCCGCTTGCTTGGGAATCAAGGGTTTTACCCACCACGGGAAAGGGCGGTTGCTGCTCAGGCGGAACGCCCGTTCCTCGGCATTGAGCAGGCGGCCTTCCAGCCAGGCATCCCAGTAGTAGAGTTCTTCCGAGAGGCCGTTCTCCCATTTTTCGCGAAGGGAAATCATCATCAGTTCATCAAGTCGATGAAACTGATGTATGTAACAAAGAGGGAGAGTACCAGCAGAAACCATCCGCACGCCGCACTAACCCGCTTGAACCGGTTCTGGCTGAAGTAGATCGATCGCTTGACCGAGGATCTCCAGAATTCCCGCCGCATGTCATGGGCGAAGATCATGCGCATTCCGAAGATGAAAGAGGTGACCATCACGGTGGAAATGAGGATGTATTTCAGGGCGATCAGGGGCATGGCGGAAAGTTGATTCGACTTTGGTTCTGATCCAGGACCGGTTTCAGCTCAAGGGTGTTGAATGATTAAAATCAGGTATAAAAACGGTGAGAATGCGAAGGCCGAAACGAATCCCTGTGGAATGTTACGTTTTGGCAAAGTCATTGCATCAGGTTCTCTGGGGAATTGACGCGTGGCCGGGATTCGCCATGCAGGGTATTTGTCAGTTCTGACGATCAACCAAATTAGACAACAAAATGAACAAGACGAGAGTAGGAGTAGTTGGTGGCTTGTTGTTGGGAGCAAGCCTGGCCCTCGGCCAGAATACCACAGGCTCAAATGAGCCCGAACAAATATTCATCCTGGATGAATTCCAGGTCACCGCCATGGAAACCCTGGCCGCACGCGCGGTTCCGGGGCTGACCCCGGTGGCCTTTTCGACCATTGATTCTGAGGACATCGCCATGCGCCTGGCCTCCCAGGACCTGCCGCTGGCCCTGAACGTGACCCCCTCGGTTTACGCCACCAATGCCGGGGGCGGGGCGGGGGACGCCCGGATCAATGTCCGCGGCTTCGACCAGCGCAACGTGGCGGTCATGATCAACGGGGTTCCGGTCAACGACATGGAAAACGGCTGGGTCTACTGGTCCAACTGGGACGGGATCGGCGACGTGGCCAGCTCCATCCAGCTGCAGCGCGGGATGAGCAACCTCAACCTGGCCGTTCCCTCCATCGGGGGCACCCTGAACATCCTGACCAATCCGGCCGCCCATAACGCCGGCGGCCTGGCCAAGGCCGAGGTCGGCAGTGACGGCTTCAAGAAGGTCACCTTCGTCGGGCACACCGGCACCCTGAACGACAAGTGGGCCTTCTCGGCCTCCATCGTCCGCAAGATTGGCGATTCCTACATCGACGGGGTCTACACCGATGCCTGGGCCTGGTTTGTCGGTGCATCCTACCAGGTCAACGAATACAACACGCTGGAGTTCTACGCTTTCGGGGCGCCCCAGAAGCACGGACAGAACCTCTACCAGCGCAATATCGGGACCTACAGCGAATCCTACGCCCGGGGCCTGGGAGACTATGATCCGGCCGCCCTTGACACCTATTACGAGCGCGGTTTCGCCTACAACGAGACCTGGAACTACGTCAACCCGGACTATGATGCGCCCCAGTACGACAGCAGCGGTGAGACCTCCCGGCATTACCCGGACATCATCAACGAGCGCGAGAACTTCTACCACAAGCCGCAGGTCAACCTGAACTGGTATTACCATCCGGAGGCCGACTGGAAAGTGGACAGCGTGGTCTACTATTCCGGTGGTGACGGCGGCGGATCGGGTACCCTCGGCAGCGTGGCCCGCGTCAATGACCCGGGGGGCTACTTTCACCGCAACCGCGACTGGAACTACGAGATCCTGACCAACTCCCAGCGCATCGATGAGGACGGGGAAGCCTGGTCCGACGGCATCTTGCGCAATTCCCGCAACGACCAGTGGACCATCGGGGCCGTCTCCAAGCTGACCTACGCCCTGACCGAATCCATCGACCTCTCCGCCGGCATTGACTGGCGCACCGCCGAGATTGACCACTATCGCGAAGTCCGCGACCTCCTGGGCGGAGACTACTATTACGACGACAACAACGTCTTCTGGAGCGGGGAGGAGCGGAAGCGCCGTCTCGGCGATGTCCTCGATTACCACTTCACCAATACCGTGGACTGGCTCGGCGGCTACGTCCAGGGGGCCTATGACGAGGGCCCGCTTTCCGGGTTCGTCATGGCCGGGTACTCCGAAATCAAGTACGGCTACGAGAACTTCTTCTCCGAGGACCCGATGAATGCCGGCCAGACCCTCAAGGCGGACTCCGGCTGGATCGACGGCTTCCAGGTCAAGGGGGGCCTGATGTACCGCATCACCAGGTCCCTCAATGTCTACGGCAAC
Source organism: uncultured Opitutales bacterium (assembly GCA_913056355.1). Taxonomy (GTDB): domain Bacteria; phylum Verrucomicrobiota; class Verrucomicrobiia; order Opitutales; family Oceanipulchritudinaceae; genus Oceanipulchritudo. The sequence continues at coordinate 4,650 of CAJXMX010000140.1, read as the reverse complement.
GCCGGATACGTGGAGAAAGTGCCGATTTTCGACGCCGTGATCGACGACTACGCCGGGCAGAAGTACGAGGATCCCAGGAACGAGAAGTTCGAGTCCTATGAGTTGGGGATCAACTACCTCAACGAGAAGGGCACCTTGTCGGTCGGGGCCAACATTTACCGGACCACCTGGAAGGACCGTACCTTCACCCAGGGCTTTACCGATCCGGAGACCGAGATCGACTATCTGGTCAGCCTCGGGGGCGTGAACCAGGTCCACCAGGGCTTTGAGCTCGAGGCCTGGATGATGGTCACCGACTGGCTCCGCTTCGATGTCGCGGTCAGCTTCAATGACTGGACCTATGACGGGGACGTCTCCGCCATCTACCGTCCGGAAGGCAGCGAGTCGACCGGGGAATTCGATCTCTACATCGACGGCTTGAAGGTCGGCGACGCCCCCCAGACCCAGTTCGTCTTCATCACCACCCTGACCCCCTGGCAGGGCTTCTCCGGCGAGCTGATCGGTCGCTACAACACCGACTTCTATGCGGCCTTCGATCCGCTTGGCCGGACCGATCCTGACGACCGGGCCCAGAGCTGGCAGATCCCCTCCTACTGGGTATGGGATCTCCACCTCAACTACACCCTTCCGCTCAGCACCGACTTCGAGGTCGCCGTCTTCCTGCATGTCCTGAATCTCTTCGACGAGACCTACATCCAGGAAGCCACGGACAACGATGCCTTCAACAGCTTCGACGGGGACCACGACGCCGACGACGCCGCGGTCTTCTTCGGGGCCCCCCGCCGCTTCAACGCCGGGGTCTCCTTCACCTTCTAGGGGGCGGGACGAGCCTGAATTGCCAAAAGGGCGGCCACGCGAGTGGCCGCCCTTTTTTGACTCGTCGGACAGGTCGGACTATAGGAGAAATCAGACCAGAAGGATCCCGGGCTTCTCCAGGAGCTTGCCGAGGGCCTGCAGGTACTGGGCGCCGACCGCCCCGTCGATGACCCGGTGGTCGCCGCTGAGGCCGACCTTCATCCGGTAGCCGATGGTGATGTTGTCGTGCTCGTCGACGACCGGTTGCTTGACGGTGGTCCCGACGCTCAGGATGGCGGCGTTGTTGGGATTGATGATCCCGTAGAAATCGGTGATGCCGAACATGCCGAGGTTGGTCACCGTCAAAGTGCTGCCGCTCATCTCGTCCGGCTTCAGCTTGCGGTCGCGGGCCTTCTTGATCAGGTCGCGGGCCTCGGTGGCAATCTGGCGCAGCGACTTGGTGTTGGCGTCCCGGATGACCGGGGTTACCAGGCCGTCATCGATGGCCACCCCGAAGGCGAGGTGGACGGCGCCGTGCTGCTTGATGGTCTTGCCCTCCCAGGATCGGTTGATGGCCGGGACCTGGAGCACGGCCATGGCGGCGGCCCGGAGAATGAGGTCGTTGACGGTGTACTTGATGCCGCCCTGTTCGGCCGGCAGGCCGGACAGGAACTCGTTCAGGTCCTGGCGGATGGCGGCCAGGGGAGCGGCGTTGACTTCACTCTGCAGATAGAAATGCGGGGCCTCGGTCTTGGACTTGACCAGCGCCTTGGCGATGGAGGCCCGCATGTTGGAAACCTTTTCGGTCGTCTCCTCCAGCTGGCCAAGGGAGACGGACGGTCCGCTATCCCCGCCTCCGCCGGCGCCGACGAGCGCCTGGGGCGACTTCGAGGCCTCCTCGACATCCTCCTTGATGATGCGGCCGTTGGGACCCGTTCCCTGGACCCGGGACAGGTCGACGCCCAGTTCCTCGGCCACCTTGCGGGCCAGGGGAGAGGCCTTGATCCGGCCGTCCGCGTCCTTCGACGGTTTCGGCGCGGGGGCCTTGGCGGCCGGCTCTTCCTTCTCCGTCTTGCTCTCTTCCTCCGGTTCTTCCGTTACCTCCTCCTCAGGTTCCGCTTCTTCCTCCCCTTCCCCGGCTTCCTCCTCATCGTCTTCGGATTCGTCCGGTGCGGCGGAAAGGCTGACTTCCACCTCGGGCGCGGATTCACCTTCTTCACCAATGGCACAGATCGGCGAGCCGATATCCACCGAATCTCCCTCGCCGATGTACTGCTTTAGCAGGACCCCGTCCTCGAAGCATTCCACCTCCATGGTGGCCTTGTCGGTTTCAACTTCGGCGATCATGTCGCCGGAGGAGACGGTATCTCCCTCCTTTTTCAGCCATTTAACGAGCGTCCCCGTGGTCATGGTGTCGCTCAGCTTGGGCATTTCGATGATTTCGGCCATTGTGGTTACTGGTTGCTGGTTGCTGGTTGCTGGTTGCTGGTTTACTCTGAGCTTGTCGAAGGGTTGTGTCTTGTGGGTTGCCGGTGTCAGGCCTTGATCTGGAGCATGTGCCGGACCTCGTTGAATACCTGCTCGGCGTTCGGGACCTGGACCTTCTCCACCGGGGGGCTGTAGATGGCCGGGGCGTCAACGGCGCTGATCCGGTGCACCGGGGCGTCCAGGTAATCGAAGGCCTCGCGCTGGATGATGTGGGAAATCTGGGCGCCGACGCCGCAGAAAGGCTTGTTTTCCTCGACCAGCAGGGCCCGGTTGGTCTTCTTGACCGACTTCAGGATGGTGGCCTTGTCGAGCGGCCGGATGCTGCGCAGGTCCACCACTTCGCAATCGACGTTGTGCTCCTTCTTGAGCTTTTCGGCGGCCTTGAGCGCGGCCAGGACACACCCGCCGTGGGCGATGATGGTGATGTCGCTTCCCTCGCGCTTGACGTCCGCCTTGCCCAGCGGAATGAGAAACTCGTCGTCCTCGGGCACTTCCCCCTCGTTGCCGTAGAGGAGGGTGCTCTCCATGACGAAGACCGGATCGTTGTCCCGGATGGCGCTCTTGAGGAGGCCCTTGGCATCAGCCGGGGTGGCCGGGACGACCACCTTCAGGCCGGGAACGTTGGCCACCATGTTCTCCGGCGTGTGGGAGTGGGTGGCGCCGACGTTGGTGCCGCCGTTGGCGGGTCCGCGAATGACCAGCGGGCAATTGATCAGGCCGCCGGACATGTAGCGGATGGAGGAGGTGTTGTTGACCGCCTGGTCCCAGGCCACGTAGACGAAGGAGAAGAACATCATCTCGATGACCGGCCGCAGGCCGAGGAAGGAAGCCCCGATGCCGAGGCCGATGAAGCCGGCCTCCGAGATGGGGGCGTCCACCAGGCGCTTGTCCCCGAATTTTTTCCAGAGGCCCTCGGTTACCTTGTAGGCCCCGTTGTACTGGGCGACTTCCTCGCCCATGACAAAGACGTTCTCATCGCGGGTGATTTCCTCCGCGAGGGCGTCCTTCAATGCTTGTCTGTAAGTGATTACGGCCATTTGAAAATGAGTTACTGGTTACTGGTTACTGGTTACTGGCTATTGATTACTGGCTACTCGTTAAGGGTCCTTGGTTTCTGGAAGGTCCAGTAACCAGTAACCCGAAACCAGTAACCCTAGTATGGCAACCGGTCGTTAAAGAAGATTTCTCCCTCGTTGGTGTGGGTGCCGGGGTTGTCCACCGAATGGTAGACGTCGGCCAGCAGTTGTTGCGGGGGCGGGAAGGGGGACTCCTCGGCGAACTGGACGGCCTCCTTGGCCTCGGCCTTGGCGGCCTGGTCGATTTCCTTCACCTTGTCCACGTTGAGATGGCCCTCCTCGATGAGGATCTGCTCCCAGACGTTGATCGGGTCCTTGTTTTCCTGGTAGTGGCGAATTTCCTCCTTGGTCCGGTAGCGCTGGTGGTTGGCGTCGGCAATGGAATGCCCGTAGTACCGGTAAGTGAAGATCTCCAGCACCGTGGGGCGGCTCTGCTCGTAGGCCCGCTGGACCGCCTTGCTGGTCTTGGCCCGGACTTCGTAAAGGTTCTCACCGTGAACGGTGTCGAAGTCGATGTTGTAGCTGGTCGCCCGCGCCGCCAGCCCCTCCTCGGGGAAGGCGCTGGAGCGGACCTGGCTGGTTCCCATGGAGTAGCCGTTGTTCTCGATGACGTAGATGACCGGAATATCCCACAGGCTGACCAGGTTCAGGGACTCATGGAAGACCCCCTGGTTGATGGCCCCGTCCCCTAGGTAGCAGATGGCACAGCCCTTGATGCCCTTGTATTTCAGGGCATAGGCCAGGCCGGCCCCGAGGGGGGTCTGGCCGGCGACAATCCCGTGGCCTCCCCAGAAACGCTTCTCCGGGGCGAAATAGTGCATGGAGCCGCCTTTGCCCTTGGAGCAGCCGGTGAACTTCCCGTACAGCTCGGCCATACATTCGTTCATACCCATGCCGACAGCCAGGGCATGCCCGTGGTCGCGGTAGGCGGTGATGATGTGGTCGTTCTCCCCGAGGACGGAGACGGTTCCCACGGCTGTTGCCTCCTGCCCGATGTAGAGGTGAAGAAAACCACCCATCTTGCCCTTCTGGTAGGACTGCAGGGCGGCCTGCTCAAACTTGCGGATCCGGACCATGTCGGTGAAGCACTTGAGCTTCTCCTGGACGGTCATCCCCTTGTTGACCGGATCTTCCGCATGGGCAAAGAGATCCGATTTCTCCAGGGCCCGGGAACGACCCTTGTTAAATTCATGTGTTTCCGGTGTTTCTGTACTCACGTTCAACCTTTATTGAGATGCATCAAATGCAGAGTATTCTCCCCGCTTGTCCAAGCAAAAAGTAAGGACTGCCG
>CAJXMX010000139.1 GCA_913056355.1 uncultured Opitutales bacterium | reverse complement strand
GAAAGAGGCCGGTGGCCAGGTGGAAAAGACCCTGTCCGTCATCGCCAACCGCTTTGTCGGCCTCAACCCCAAGTCGCCCCTGACCTACCGCGCCTACAGCGACCGCGGCATCCGGCGGAGCACGGATTACCGCTATGACGCGGACTTCGACCGCATTTTCCCCAATGCCAAGGACGAGCAGTGCGTCCATGCCTGGTCCCGGATGTGGTCTCCCCGGAAGGCCGGCCTGATGTTTGATATCAACTGCCGCGGTCCGCTGATCGTCTTCTGCAACGGGGAGGAAGTATGGCGGTCTGATATTTTCTCCGAACGGTACCCGGACCGGCGCAACAGGGTCACCCTGAATCTCCAGGAAGGATGGAACTACTTTGTCATCCAGGCCCGCAAGACCCGGGGCGGCTTTGGCTGGAGGTTCGGTTCCTGGCTGGGCAAGCATCCCTACGTTTTCATGATGCCGTCCCCCGAGCGTGAAGGCCGGGAGGGCTGGCTCTTCACCGATCCGCTGCCCAAGACCACGGCCGTCATGCCGGAGCCCGGACAGAAGGAGAGCGAAACCGGCCTGGCCTGGCACCCCGGCCGGGACTGGGATCCGTCGGACCAGTCGCGTGGCCAGCTGGAGCGGATCCTCGGCCTGCCGACCGGCAAGACGGCGGTAGCATGGACGCGTCTGACCAATGCCCGCCAGGAAACCCTGGAGGTGCCCTTGCGGGGAAGCCATTCCGGGAAAATCCGCCTGCTTCTCGACGGGAACTGTGTCCACGAGGCCGAAGCGGATGGATCCATCGACACCTCCATCAGCCTGGAACCCGGAAGCCATGACCTGATGATCCACTCGACCTGCAGCGGCGAGGGCTGGGGTTTCCGCCTTTCCGCCTACAACGGGGTCCGCCTGGAGCCTCCCTGCAGTATCAAGGGCAGTTCCGCGGAATGGCTTTTTGCCGGCCCCTTCGAGCCGGATTCCATCCCTTCTCCTGAAGTGCTGGGAGATTTCTGCCAGCCCCACCAGACCGTCAACGGGCTCTCCTACTGGCGCCTCGATGAGCCGGAAACCTGGCTCCGCCTCTACAATGAGAATCCGCTTTTCGGCCGCTGGAACTACCCCCTCGGCGTCACCATCTACGGCCTGCTCCACGCCGGGAAGGCCATCGGGTCGGAAGCCATCCAGCAATATGTGGCGGACCACGTGCAGGTCTGCTGCAGCACCTTCCCCTACGCCCTCTGGGACCGCTCCCAGTTCGGCGGCCCGACCCACGTGCACCGGCTCCTGAGCAGCATCGACAGCCTGGACGACTGCGGGTCCTTCGGCTCCTGCATGCTGGAGGTGGCCAAGTACAACGACCTGCAGGGCGTCCGCCCGATCGCCGACTTCGTCGCCGATTTCATCACCGAAAAGCAGGACCGGTTCTCCGACGGCGCCTTCTACCGCCGGGAGATGATGCACGAGTTCCACGAGAACACGATGTGGGCCGACGACCTCTACATGAGTGTCCCCTTCCTTTGCCGGTACTACCAGATCACCAGGGAGGACCGCTACATCGACGACGCCGCCAACCAGTTCCTCGGCTTCCGCAAGCGGCTCTACATGCCGGAGCAGAAGCTCATGTCCCACGTCTACGACCTGCGCCGGGAAATGGCCACCGGGGTTCCCTGGGGCCGGGGCAACGGATGGACCTTGTTCTCACTTTCCGAACTGCTGGCCGTTCTCCCCGGGGATCATTCCCTGCGGGAGGAATTGACCGGATTCTTCCGCGAGTTGTGTTCGGGCATCTTGCCGCTGCAGGACCGGGAAGGCATGTGGCACCAGGTCCTGACCCACCCCGACGCCTATCCGGAGACTTCCTGCACGGCCATGTTCATCTACGCCTTCTCGCGCGGCGTACAGTTTGGATGGCTGGAAAACACGGCTCCCTATATCCAGGCGGTGAGGAAGGGATGGGAGGCCCTGAACCGGATTTCCATCGACCACGAAGGCAATGTCTACGGGGTCTGCCGCGGTTCCGAATTCTCCTTCAGCCCCGACTATTACAAGTTCGACCTGCTTTGGAACCTCAACGACACCCACGGCATCGGGATCACCCTCCTGGCCGGGGTGGAGGTCAAGAAACTGCAGGTCCACCTCGAATCCCAGCAAGACAAGGTAGAATCATGATCCGCATCGGCGCCCGCGCCCACGACTTTGGAACCCTTTCCTCCGACGAGTTGTCCGCCACCATGGCCGGACACGGCTTGTCCTGTGCCCAGCTGGCCTTGAACAAGGCCATCTCCGGCCTGAACCTTAAACGAGGCGACCTCAATCCCGGTCTGGCCTGGGCAATCGGGCAGGCCTTCCAGCGCAACAACGTCCAGATCGCCGTCCTGGGCTGCTACATCAACCCCATCCATCCCGATGAAGGTCCGCGTTCTGAATTGCTGGGCTTCTTCAAGGACCACCTGCGCATCGTCCGTGACCTTGGCGGCAGCGTGGTCGGGCTGGAAACGGGAACCCCCAATGCAGATTACGCGCCGGATCCCAACACCGGCAGCGAGGCCACCTTCCAGTCGCTGCTGCGCAGTATCGGGGAACTGGTGCGGGCCGCGGAGAGCCTCGGGGGCCTGGTCGCGGTGGAGGCGGTGACCCATCATACCATCTCCACGCCGGCGAAAATGAAGCGCCTGCTGGACGAAATCCAGTCGGAGAACCTGGTCGTCATCCACGACCCGGTGAACCTCATCAACGCCGACAACCACGAGGACCAGGCCCGCATGATCGAGGAGCCCTTCCAGCTCTACGGGGATCGGATCGCCATTATCCACGCCAAGGACTTCACCATGAAGGACGGTGCCTGCCGGCAGGTCCCGACCGGATTCGGGGAGCTTGACTACGCGCGCCTCTGCTCCCTTCTGGCAAAGCACAAGCCGGGGATCAGCATCCTCCTTGAGGAATCCGGTCCGGATACCGTGGCGCATTGCCTGTCCCACATTCAAAAGCACTGGCCGTCCTGAACAGGGGTTTGACGCGGGCTCGCTTTCCCGCAAATTCCCCGGGCATGTCCAAGTCCCGCATGATCGCAAGGCTGCTCCTGCTGGTGGCATTTCCACTTGCGGGCCAGGCCCGCGATGCCGCGGCACTGTTCGCGGCCGCCCTCGCGGATCCGGATCCGGACCGCAGCGTGGAATACAAGGAGGCCGGAGGCCAGGAACTCTTCCTGCACGTGTTTGATCCTGCCCCGGAGGCGGAGCCGCGTCGGGCCGCCATCCTCTGGCTGCACGGCGGCGGCTGGGAATCCGGGGATGCCAGCCAGTTGTTTCCGCATGCCGCCTATTTCGCGAGCCTGGGCTACCTCTGCCTGTCCGCCGATTATCGATTGGCCGCCAGTGGAAACACCATTTTCGACGGCGTCGAAGATTCGAGGGACGCCTTTTACTGGCTTCATGCCCATGCCGGGGATCTGGGTATCGACCCGGAACGGATCATTGTCGCCGGAGAGTCGGCCGGGGGTCACCTCGCGGCCTGTGTCGGATACATCGATGATCCCCGGACCACGGGAATTCCGGAGCCAGTTCCCCGTCCGGCTGCGACCCTCCTGGTCAACGGCGTCTTCGACCTGACCGCCATTTCATGGGCCATGACCAAGCCGGGGCTCTCGCCGGAGGCCGTTGAAGCGGGCCGGAGCATCTCCCCGCTGTTCCACCTAGACGCTGCCGATCCCCCGGCCCTGCTCCTGCACGGCAGTGCCGACAGCGTGGTCCCCCCGCAACAATCGGCGGATTTCGCCGCCTCCCTGCAGGCCCTCGGGGTCCCGGCCAACCTGCGCTTCCGGGAGGGAAAAAACCATGCCTTCTTCCTCTACCTGCCCGAATTCAACCTCGTCGACCTGGAGGTAATCCAGCTCAGCCTGCTTGAGATGGAAGCCTTCCTGCAATCCCTGCAGCTGAACGCCTACCCGGTCGTCGACGGCCACTTCAGCCCGGTCCACCTCTTCTCCGGTCCGGACGGGTTCCGCAGCTTCAGCGAGCTGATTCCGGCCGGCGGCATTCTGTTCGGTTCCACCTACCGGGGCGGAATCAGCGATTGCGGAGTCCTCTTCAGCCTCGATCCGGCCACCCGGGCCTATTCGGTCCTGCATGCCTTCGATGGAAGCGACGGGCTGGAGGTCTTCAACGGGCTGGCGGTGGACGGGGACCGGCTCTACGGCGTGGCCAAGCTCGGCGGGGAACACGACGGGGGAACGCTTTTCCGGATGAACACCGACGGCTCGGACTTCCGGGTCCTGCACCATTTTGTCGCGGACGACCCCTCGGGCTGGCACCCCCACGCGGTCCCGGTGCTGGTCGACGGGGTTCTCTACGGGACGACCTTCCACGGCGGGCCGGCGGTGTATGGAGGGGCGGTCTACCGCTACCCTCTGCCGGACGGTCCCTACGAGGTGATGCACGGATTCAGTCCCGGGGACGGGCGGCATCCAACCGGACAACTGACACCGGCCGGGGACTGGCTCTACGGGACGGCCTCTGATTTCTATGAGGATTCCGGGGGTCACTACGGCTCTTTGTTCCGGATACACCGCCAGGAAGGAACCTTTGAATTGTTGCATTCCTTTACCGGCGCGGAAGGAGGGGGCCATCCTTACGACCGCCTCCTTTCCGGCGGGGAGGATTTGCTTTACGGAACCACCTTCGGGGAACCCGGCATTCCGACCAGCGAGGGCTGCGTATTCGTGTATTCAATTTCCGGTGACACCCTCACAGTTCTGCATGACTTTGCCAGCTCGCCGGGGACCGGGTCCAAACCCAACGGCTCCCTCCTGCGAATCGGCGAAAACGGCCCCCTCTACGGGCTTTGCCACGGCAGCAATGAGCCCGGAGGCGAGGCGGGAACCCTATTCCGCATGCAGGCGGACGGATCGGACTTCTGTGTCCTGCACCGGTTCGATTCGGGTCTCAGCGGCAATACCCCGATGCGCAGCCTGGCCTGGCTGGACGGTGCTTTCTACGGGGTTACCGCCTTCGGCGGACTGGTCCCCGGTGCGGAAGATCCGGAGTCCGGCCCGGGCATGATTTTCCGCTACCGGCCCGTCGCCTCCCCTTCGCCCGCCCGGCAGGCCTTCGTGAGGTGGCTGGCCGGGCACGGCCTCGTGGTCAACAGCCCTACGGGAGCGGATCCGGACCGGGACCGTCTGGGCCTGCTGGAGGAATTTACGCTGGGTGGAGATCCCGGAATTCCCGAATCCGGGGCGGGCCGACTGGCCTGTGACTCGACCGGATTCAGCCTGCAGTATGACCGATTCCGCGATGTCATGGAGGACGGGCTGGTTCCCCGGATGGCCCGCGACCTGCAGTCGTGGGAGGCGGATTCCACGGCTTCCCGCCTTACGGAACCGATTCCGGGGGATCCGGGATTTTCCAGACTTGAATTCAGCTGGCCGCCGGCGCTCTTCCAGGAGGATCCTTTCTTTGTCCAGCTGCGGTTGTTCCTGCCCTGAGCCAGGACCGGGAGTCGGCGCTGATTCAAATTGACCATTGACGATCAGTCCCATAGCCTGACCGGAGAGGAACTGGATAATGTCCGGACGAGTCAGTTGGTGGTTGTTGCATCGGCGATTAGTCGCCGTTGGCGCCCTTTTGCTGGCTCTGGTCGCGACCAGTCCATGCACCCGGGCGGAATTGCCCGAAAATGTGGTGCGCATGATGGAGGAAGGCGACTTCCTTGGCGCGGACACCTTCCTGCGGGACCAGGTTTCCGCCGCTGAGCCGGCCGGCGGGGAGGCCTTGATCACTGCGCTGCAAAACCTCGGCGAGTTTTATCTCACGCAGCGCCGGGACATGGAAGCCGCCCCGGAACTGGAACGGGCCCTCGGGCTGGCGGAGGAGGAATTTGGTCCGGACAGCCTTGCCGTGGCTGGAACCCTGGTCCATCTGGCCAGCGCTTATGACGGCATTTTCCGGCAGGAGGAAGCCCTCCAGGCGGCAAACCGGGCCCTCATGATCATTGAACAAGCCAAAGGATCTTCTCCGGAGGAATTACTGCCGGTCCTCGATGTGCTGGCCCATGCCCAGCAGGAGCAGGGTCTTTACGACCAGGCCGAAGCCTCCCTGCACCGGGCCCTGCAACTTTCGGAGGACTTGTACGGAGAAAAGGATCCGAGAATTGTTCCCCACATTCATGAGTTGGCGGCGCTCTTCAAGACAGAAGGGGATTACCTGCAGGCGGAAAGCCTGTGTCGTCAGGGAATGGGCATTCTCGAATCCGCGCTGGGACCGGACGCGATGGAAGTCGCCGACTGCCTGGTCAGCCTCTCCAACCTGTACCGGGCCATGGACCGCAATCAGGACGCTGTGGAGCAACTGGAAAGGGCCCTGGTCATCCTGGAAAATGCCAAGGGGCCCCGGGACAAGGAAGTCGTTAAGGTGGTCAAGAGCCTGGCCGCCCTGCACAAGCGCCTCGGTCACAGTTCCGAGGCGAAACAACTTCAAGACCGCGCCTTGGGCGTGAAGTGATCAAGCCTTCGCGAGCCGTTCGATGCCCCCTACTTGGCGGGATAGGCTTCCAGGATCAACTTTAGCGCAGCGACGGCCTCCTCGGAGGAGATCGAACCCTTCATGGCCACGACCTGCGCGGAGGACTGCCAGACCAGTTCCTTGGTCTGGTTGTCAAAGGCGCTCAGAACGGCGCGGCCCTGAGTCTGGCTGGTCATGTTGGTTCTCTGGTAGGAGACCGGATACCAATCCCAGTAATCGTAACCGACCCAGAAGAAACCCCATTGGGCGGGATCGGAGGTGGGGAAGGTGGAACCGGAAACCTGGAACACCAGGTCGGCGTCCTCGAGATCGGCCTGGACCAGCCCCTTCTGCTTAAGTGAGCCGGAAATGACCATTCGGGAGGTGCGGTTGAGGGCGCTGTCGGCCGGGCGAAGCTTGCTGTCCTCAGCCGGCAGGATGGCGAAGCTGTCATACCGGGCCGGATCAAACTGCGGCACCGCGTGGGTGGTGACCGAGGTAGTGGTGGTGCAACCGTTAATACCCAAGGCTATAGCAAGAAGCAGGGGAACCAGCAGGGATTTCACATTCATGGTAGCACCGGGTTGTCAGGATTTCAGCAACCCGGCAAGGCAATTCATGGACCAGCCTTCCTTGTCCCGGAAATGAAAACCTGTCGCCAATTGAAATCCGGAGCTTGATTTTATCGAATTAATAAATAAGGAGTTTACCCTAGACATGAGGGTCCACGCCTTTACTGTTGAACAATTGCTCTAATTAAGCTGGATAAACCGCTGCCGGATAAACTTTAACTGAGAATACCTATGCGCAAACCAATCCTCGTCCTCCTTATCGGGCTCTGCATGACGTCGCTGTCCATGCGGGCCCAGACCTCCGGGTCGTTTGACTACACTGTAAGTGCGGGAAACGTCACCATTACCAATTTCCATTGTGACATGACAAATGTGGTGGTTCCCTCCTCCATCAACGGTAATCCGGTCCGGGTTATCGGCGAGCGGGCTTTTGCCGACTGTGCGACGCTGCAGTCGGTCACGATCCCTGACAGCGTCCGGACCGTCGGGTTTGAATCCTTCGACAACTGCGCCAACCTGACCACCGTGGTGCTCGGAACCGGGCTTGCCAGCATCGAAAACAGCGCCTTCAAGGATTGCCATAAGCTGGCCAACCTGACGATCCCGAACGGACTCAACATCATTGGCGCGGGCGCATTCCGCAATTGCAGCAGCCTGACCACGGTTATCCTGCCGGACAGCGTCAAGGATATCGGAGTAGAGGCATTCGACGGATGCAGCGGCATGACCGAAATCGTCCTCTCCGAAAACCTGGAGGTGATCCGGACCCTGGCTTTCGAGAACTGCACCAGCCTGCTCAGCATTTCCATTCCCGACACGGTGACGGAATTGGGCAGCCGTGCTTTCGGTAATTGCCAGAGCCTGGTCTCGGTCGAGCTGGGCGAAGGCATAACCTGGATCAAGGACAACACCTTCGCGGATTGTTTCGACCTGGAAAGCGTCGTCATTCCCGCATCCGTCCAGGAATTGGGATTCGGCGTCTTCAGCAACTGCAGCTCGCTGACCGAAATCTGGTTCCTCGGCCGTCCGCCGGAACTGGGACCGAACATCTTCCAGGGCGCCAATCAAAGCCTGGTTGCCAATTACCTGGAGGGGGTTCCCGGCTGGGATGATACCAACCTTGAGGTCCCCAATTCAGCGAGCAATCCGAATTGGCTCTGGGGCCGCTTCCCCTTTGTGAGTGAAGGTGGCGACACCTGGGCCGATACCACCTACTGGATGGGACTGCTGGAAGTGAGCAATGCTCCCTGGACCTGGCAACCCCTCTGGGGCCCCGATGTGGGCATCTGGTACTACATCACGGAAGACGTGGCGGCCTCCGACGAAGGCTGGATCTGGCTTCCGGACCTGGAAGCCGGGAAATCCGAGTTTCTCCTGGTCATGGTTCCGGGCACCAACTGGGGCTACAGCTTCCGCACCAACAAGTGGGTCTATGTGCGGCCGCAAATGCTGAATGCCGGCGCCGGTTGGATCTACGTTCCCTACCACTACCTGTACTAGGTGCGTCCTCCCCGCAGCCGCGGGTGTGAGGAAAAATGGTGGTGGGAACAGGATTCGAACCTGTGAACCGATTACCGGAACAGATTTACAGTCTGCGTGCTTTGGCCGCTTGCATATCCCACCGTTCCATTAAGGGAAGTCAGGAAGCAAAGGGAAGAAGCTGCCTTTGCCAAGGCAAAATTGAACCAAGGCGCAGATTTTTCCAAATGCCCGGCGGTTGCGGATTACCGAAAGCGGATTAAGCTCTGCCCATGCAGAACGGGCCAGACGACGGCGGTCCCTTGCTGGAGCTGGAAGGCGTAGGCAAATCATACGGGCCGCAACAAATCCTTAAAGGGATCCAGCTCCGGGTCATGTCCGGGGAACGGGTGGCCATCATGGGCCCCTCCGGCTCCGGGAAATCCACCCTGCTGAGCTGTATTGCCGGGCTGGAAACGCCGGACCAGGGACGCATCTCCTTCATGGGACAGGACCTGACGCGCCTCGGGGAGGCCCGACTGACGGAGTTGCGGCGCGGCACGATCAGTTCCGTCTTCCAGTTCTTCCACCTGCTTCCGACCTTGCGGGCCTGGGAGAATGTCGAGTTCCCCCTCCTGCTGGCCAGGATGTCCCAGGCGGAGCGCCGGGAACGGGTGGACCACCTGCTGGAGGAGGTCGGCCTGGCCCGCCGGGCACAAGCCTGGCCTTCCGAGATGAGCGGGGGTGAAATGCAACGCCTGGCCCTGGCCCGGGCCCTGATCACCAACCCGGCCCTGGTCCTGGCCGACGAGCCCACCGGAAGCCTCGATTCGCGCAACGGGGAGCGCGTGCTGGATATGCTGAGCCAGCTGACCCGTCAGCACCGGTCGGCCTTGTTGCTGGTCACCCACGACTCGCAGGCTGCCGGCATCTGCAGCCGGATCCTGCACATGACGGACGGAATTCTCTCCGAACAGCAAGCCGTTGAATGATCCCCCTGCATCAGTTCTGGAGGCGGTTCAGCTGGCGCCATGCCCGGAAGGAATGGCTGCAGACTAGCCTGCTGCTGGTCATCCTGGCCCTGGGCGTGGGCACGTTTTTGTCCATCCGGATCGCCAACCGCTCGGCAGTCGAGGGATTCGGCCTTTTCACCCGCAGCCTGAGCGGACCCAGCGACTGGATTCTCAGCCAGCCGGGAAATGGAATTCCGGTGGACCGACTGCCGGAAATCCGCCTCGCCCTGGACCCCCTGCCAGCCAGGATCTACCCGGTCCTGGAGCGTTTGGTCCTGCCGGCGCATCCCGGTAATCCCGACAAGCCGTCCCGGGTCCGCCTGATCGGCCTGGACCTGGTCCAGCTGCTGGCCGGTTCCGGCACGGCTTCCGGATCCGCGGATGAGCTCGACATCTGGCAAGTCCTCCAGGAACCGCGGCACATCCTGCTCAGCAAGGCCACTCAAACCGAATGGGAGGTGGCCGTGGGGAACACGATTGATCTCGTGGTCGACGGCCGGGTTTTCCCCTTTGTGGTCAAAGGCACGCTTCCTGAAAGCCGCGGGGATACGCCGCTTCCCGAAAATCTGGCCCTGGCGGACATCGGGACCCTGCTGAACCGCTTCCAGTTGGATTCTCTGGACCGGGTGGAGATCGTCCTTCCAGAGGGCCCCGGGCGAAAAACCCTCGTTGCCGAAGCCGGCCGGCGGCTGCAGGACAGTTCCCATGACCGCTGGACGGTGGGTTCCCCCGGCCAGGACAAGATTGATGCCACGTCGATGACCGCCGCGTTCCGCCTCAACCTGACGGTCCTCTCCCTGATCGCCCTCCTGGTCGGCATCTACCTCATTGCCCAGACCCTCGACGCCACGGTCAGCCGGCGGCGCAAGGAGATCGCCACCCTGCGGTCCCTTGGCATCAGCCCCCGCGAGATTTACCGATTCTGGATGTCGGAGGCCTTGCTCTACGGCATCGCGGCGGGCCTGCTGGGCCTGGCCGCCGGTTACGGGATGGCCTGGTTCACCGTGGACGCGGTTACCACCACCATACGGGCCCTTTACCGTGACACGGCCGTGGAGGCGGTCCGGCTGACCCTGGCCGACGGTGCCCTGGCCATGGCCCTCGGGGTCGGCGGCAGCCTGGTGGCAGCCTGGCTGCCCGCCCGTGATGCCGCCTCCACCCCGCCCGCCCAGCTTCTCCGGATGGGCAAGCGGATTCCCCCCTTCGCCCTCTTCCAGCATCCCTGGATCGGCGTCCTGATGGTCGTCGCCGGCGCACTGGCCCTGCAGCTTCCGTCGTGGGAAACCAGTCCCGGGCATTCCGTTCCGGTCGGCGGCTACACCGCCTCCCTCCTCTGGCTGGTCGGCGGGACCCTGGTCGCCGCCAACAGCATGAAACCCCTGGGAAGGATCCTCCGGAAGGTCTTTCCCTCGCGCGCCTCGCTGCGTCTGGCGGCCAGCCGCCTGGCCGCTCCGACCAGCCGCCACCAGCTGGCCCTGGCCGGATTCCTCGTTTCCATCGGGATGGCGGCCGCCATGTCCTTCATGGTCAGCAGCTTTGAAACCACCATCACCCGCTGGCTGGACCAGCGCCTGCGGGCGGAACTCTTTGCCTCGAGCCTCGGATTCCAGGGTTCCGACCATGACCAGCGTGTCCAGGGGGAAATCCTGGACCGGATCGAACACTGGCCCGGCGTGCGGCTGGTGGACCGTTTCCGCTCGGTGGAAGTCGATATCGGCAGTGTGCAGGCCTCCATCGGGGGACTGCGCTTCGACCTCATCGGCAAGGACCAGGACCTGCTCTGGATCAAGGGTCCCTTGCCCATGGATGAAATGCCTCCCGAAGCTGAGACATTCGGCTACGCCAATGAAAACCTGCAGACCCGCCTGAACCTGGAACTCGGGGACATTTTCGATGTCCCCACCCCATCCGGTCCG
>CAJXMX010000138.1 GCA_913056355.1 uncultured Opitutales bacterium | reverse complement strand
GGCCCAGGAAAAGTCAGTGATATCCAAGGGAACCGGGTATTCAGTCCAATACTTCAGGTCAGTAGTCGAGAAGACCAGCCAATCCTTCATTTTATACCCCTTCTGTCCCCCCTCGAAATCGTGACCGGTATACAACCATAGTGTGTCTCCCTCGACGATGGCAGCCGGATCTGCCGTATACTTGTGGGTGAAAACCGGATTACAATTCGCGGAAAGGCGGAGCAACGCTTCCGGTACCCCACCCCATTTATCCTCCAGCCTCCGAGCCTCTGCCCTGGTGATGCTGATCACACTGCCATGGCGGGGATTGAAATTCTTGGTGAAGGATTCGGTTGTATCCGAGAAGTTAAACAAATCCGTGCTTCGCTGAAATTCGTAACGGTGGTCGGCATAAAGGTCGTACATCAGGACATACTCGTCCTTTCCATTCAGCTTGAATACAGAGGAGCCCTCCACCACGGTAGGTTGACCCGCGTAGGCATCCAGGTATTTGAAGTCCTCCTTCCAGGTACCCGTTAAGGAAGAGCTCGTTGCCTGTTGGATTCCATTCTCAAATTCATGTCCGTTCTCATCCTTCGTGTTCCCCTTGTAGAAGAGGTGGTACAGGCCGTCCTTATACACGATATCCCCGTCGATGGCACCGTAGCGGGGGCTGAACATCAGGGTAGGCTCCGCCTCAAAGCCTGTGAAATCGGCATTCGCGTAGGCACTGTAAAAATCAAGTTTTTCGTCATCCTTAAAGCGAACCGTAAAATAGATCATATACTTGCCGACCTCAGGATCATAAATGGTCTGGGGGGCCCAAACCCAATGAGCTTGCCCGAATTTTTCAGGATACTCCTTTGCCAAATCGATCCAGGCATGGTCCCAGTTAATGAGGTCCGGGGATTTCATGAGGACAATGCCCGGATTACGCCCCCACCCATCTTTCACCGTAAACATGTCGGTAGCGACGATGTAGAAGGAGTTACCGTCCTTTCCTCGCAATATATGCGGATCCCGGATCCCGCCAGTCTGTGAAATTGTGCCGGAATCGATAATAGGCTCATTGTTGTTCAAGGCTTTCCAGTTGACCGCATCCGCACTCACGGCAAAACGCAATTGCTCCTGTTTCTCAGGAGTTCCGGTCCCCTCAAAGTAGGCGAAAAGATATCCGGCATTATCTTCCCTTGCTTCCACATGGACTGTTGCAGTTATGGCCAGACACAACAGGCAACTTCTCTTAAGGATGAGCAATCGTTTTGAGTTCATCAGTTCCATTTGATTTTCAAAGATCGCTGGGACGGTGATTTCGCTTATTATTGGCCCTCACAATCACTCCTGGAGTATCGGAGTCAGGCGAAGTAATGTGGCGCTGTGCAGGGGCAGTTCCCGCCCATAGCTTCCCGAAAATTCCCCAAGGTCCTCCCGTGACCAGAGGTCGCGAACGCGGACCTTGCCGGACAGGCCGATATCGGCGAAGTCGACCGAGACCTCACTGGAGTCCTCGATGACCTGGTCACCGCGGTCCACCGCAACAGCAAAGACCACCGAGCCCTTGTTGGTCATGACACCCTTCGTCGAGAAGGTCTCATAGCCCTCGGGCAAGGCATACAGGATGACCGAATTGGCGTGCGTGCCGATTCCGGCTTCGTCAATCCCCACGGTATCCAGTGGCTCGTCCTCACAGGTGCGGTTCACATGGGGTGCCCCCCACCCGGCATCGGCGTAGGCCCATTCAAGGTCGGTCAGCTTCAACTCGCCATTGGGTCCACTGAGGACCGGATCAACCCACACCGCGTGGTCCCAACTGGTGCCGTCCCCGCCGTCGCGGACAAACAAGGCCAGACGCTTTCCACCCTTGACCGAGATTTCCACTTCCTGGGATTTGCCTTCACCGGCAATCACCGGGCTGACGTACTGGGCCATCGAGAAATCAACACTGTCCCCCTTGCTCTGGGCGTTGAACAAGGCGACATACTTGTCACTGCTTCCCGGCACATCGGCGGTCCAGACAACCAGATTATTCTCGCGGGATACCTGGCGGTTGTGGGTGCTGTTCTGGTTGACCTCCAGGACCTCCGGATTGGTCAGCACGGCAAGGGTGAATTCATCGAGCCGGGTCATGTCGCCCCCGAAGATGAGCGGGGAACGGGCGATGCTCCACAGGGACATAAGGGTGTAGTGTTCGTCCGGAGTGAAGTTTGTCGGCCGGTCAAACTCGATGATACCGAAGGGAATCATGTCGGCATCCGGCCAGTGGCCGGGACCGCGGTACGGTGTCCAGATATCAACGCGTTCAAACATGTCCAGCAGTTGGCCCCAGCGATCCCAGAAGTCGTCCGTAATACGCCACAGGTTGGCGTGCGCCATGACGTGGGGACCCTTTTCAATCGGGGTCGCCCCCGGCGACAGGCTCAGGACAATCGGCCGACCGGTCTTGTCGATGGCCTTGCGAAGGGCCTCGATCTCAGCCTTTTGCACGTCGTCGTAGGGACGGGAAATATCATCGCACTTGATGTAATCCACGCCCCATGAAGCGTAGAGGCTGACAATCGAGTCGTAGTAAGCCTGGCCGCCTGGAGTGGTCGCATCGACTCCATACATGTCGGGATTCCATGGACAGGTGGAGTCCGTGTCAGCGACATCCCTGGCCCGGAGGTCCGTGCCCAGAACGGGAGAATTTTCTTCCACGGCCTGCTTCGGAATGCCCCGCATGATATGGATCCCGAAACGGAGACCCAGGCTGTGCACATAGTCGGCCAGGGGTTTGAATCCCTTGCCACCCTCCGCCGAGGGGAAACGGTTCACGGCGGGAGTCAGCCGGCCGAATTCATCCATGCTGAGGTTATAGATGGCATCCGTATCGTAGTAATGGGTGGTGGCGGATGGCTGGTACCACTGGATGTCCACCGTGAAAATATCGTAGCCGGCCGGCAGGAGGTGTTTCGCCATGGCATCCGCCTGCTCCCGTGCCTGCTTTTCCGTTATTGCGGTGCCGAATATATCCCAGCTGTTCCAGCCCATGGGAGGAGTGGCGGCCCATTGGTGGAAGTCAACAGTCTCGGCCTCGGTCATTTCGGTTGATTTGCAGGCTCCCAATCCCAGAAGGGTACCGGTGGCCAGAAGTAGGGTTAAGGTGTGTTTCATAAAATTAATCCTATTCCGTGGTTTCTGAAAAGCCCTCGTATATCTCCACCGGATCGCCATCCAGATCGATCCGCTCGCGGACCACCTCCAGGTGATCGCCGCAGTCCTTCATTTCATACAGCTTGCCGCGGGCGTTGCGGAAGGGACGATGCAACACCATCATGAGCTGGCCCTCGAAGGTTCGGAAAAGCATGCCATGACCGGAGTCGGCCTTGACGAGAGGATCCAGCTGTTCCCAGGGACCTTGCAGCCTGCCCGACTTGGAGCGGGCGACGGTCTGGACATAGGAATCATTCTCGTAACTGGACCAGAGCATCAGGAGATGCCCGTCCTTTGTCCGGTAGAACTCCGGTCCGTCCGTGACATAGTGCAACAGCCCCGTATCCGGGGTGATGGAGGCGTTCAGCCAGGGTGCATCCGAGGCCTTGAAGAGGTGGATGGGCTCACCAATGGCCCTGGAGAGGTCCTCCGAAAGGGGGACCGCCTCGATGGTCCCGTCGGCCTTTTGCAGCCACTCGTGGGCATAGACCATCCACGGCTGACCATCCTCGATAAACAGGGTGCCATCGAGGGTCATGAAGTCGGCCGGCGGCACGGCTGCCTCCGGGTTGAGCATCTCAAAGGGTCCGTCCGGAGAATCCGCCACAGCGCTGATGGTACCCCGGACAATGGTGGTTTTCCATGAGTCGGGGGGCTGGGTCAGGATTCGCTCGTCGTTGTGCAAGGTCACGAAGAGGTAATACCGGCCCTTGTACTCATGCACCTCGGGCGCCCAGCCTCCCTGGTGGGCGAAGGAATTCTCCGGAACGACAAATACGGCCTTGGGTTTCTCCCAATTCAACAAATCCTTCGATTTGTAGACCATGGTGCCGACACCGGGGGTTCCGGACATTCGGCCAATGTTGGAGGTGTAGAGGTAATAGGTCCGGCTGGGCTGGTGGGCCAGGATGTAGGGATCATGCAGCGGCATGTCGGGCATCCGCAAAAGACCGGATGGCATGTCTTCACTTCCCCATAACGGGGAAAAAACAGTCGTCAACAGGCACAACAGGACCCACTCCAGCTTGTTCATCCTCATCACCTTCATTTTTCCAATAGATTCCATTCAAAGACAGCCGGATTGGGACCCGCAGGATCCCCCATGAAGATGAGGCGAAAATACCGGGCGCTGACGGGTTGGTCAATTAAGACCGGTGAACCGGTGGCCGGAATACTCGAGAAATCCGCCACCAGCCTCCAGTCCTTCGCATCCGGCGAGGCTTCCACGATGAACGGATAGGATTTCCACGCGTATTCCAGACGAATGACCTGCCGCCTGACCCGCTTCTCCTCGCCCAGGTCCACCTGCAGCCAGGCGTCTTTTTCATCAGCCGCCCAGCGCGTCGCGTAGTTGTTGTCGAAGGCATAGGCCGGGCAGGCCTTTCCCAGATGGCTCGAGGAGGTGGCCGAAGCGTTGGCCGTCAGGGTCTTGTCACCCTCCACCCTGCCCTCGGCCCAAGCCGGTGCGTGGTGGCTGGGCTTGACCTTCGTAATCGTGCCAACGGGATTAAATTGAATCGGGTCGATGCAGACCTGCCGGCCAATGAATTCCGGATCAAAGGGGATGCTGTGCCGATGGTAGAGGATGATATCCTGTCCCTCGTGGCGGAAGACGGCGTGATGGCCCGGGCTGAGGATATTGCGTTCCGGATCGCTGACCAGGATGGGGCTGTTGGCGGCTTCCGCAAACGGTCCGAGCGGGGAGCCCCCCACCGCATAATGCACCTGGTAGGTGTCGGTAGTGGTTTTACCACTCGAATACATGAGGAAGTAGCGGCCATGACGCTTGACCATGAAGGGCGCCTCAAAGTAGTTGGCCGGCGTCACGTCCCGCACTTCACCGTCAAAGGTTTTCATGTCAGGCTTGAGTTTCACCACCCAGCACTTCCCGTTGATCCAGTTCCAGCCGGATCCCCAGTAAAGGTAGGCTTGGCCGTCATCGTCGATGAAGGCCTCCGCATCGATCATGTGAAAGCCCGGCTTGAAGTTCTCCGGAATCAGCGGCTGATCAACAAGAAGGTTGCTCCATGGTCCCAAGGGATGGTCTGCCGTGCCGACCCAGACCTCGCTCCCGACCGAGACGTACATGTAGAATTTACCGTCCGTGCCCTGCACTACCGAGGGCGCCCAGACCATGGCCTCCTTTGAGGTTGGACTGGTGCAGGCCGCCTTGGTGGGCCAGTTTAGTTCGCGAAAGGTCCAGTTTTTAAAATCAGCCGACTCCCAGCACCCGAGCGTCTCCCCGCCCCACGGGTCAAGGGTAGCATAGATGTAGGCTTTCCCTTCGTACTGCACGATCGAGGGATCCGCAAAGTAGCCGGGAAGAATGGGGTTAGTGCAGCCCGGGGAGAGGTCGATATCATCAGCCAGGCAAACGACAGTGGAGAAAAGGAACTGGAGGTAGAGGAGCGTTTTCATGCAGGCTGTTGAAATTACTGCCGGTTACGGTGCCTCCAGGTGTACCTTGGCTACCGGAAGGCTCTCCGAGGAAAAGGAAACAGTAATCTCTCCCGGTTGCCCGGTCGCCTGGATGTAGGCCAGGAGGCGACCATGGTAGGCGTGCTGGACGTTGTCCGTGTAGTCGCCCATGTCCCGGTTATTACTGGCTTCCAGTCCCAGAAGCCGGGCCGGACCCTCGATGGAGCAGAGGATATCCAAGTCGGAATTCATGACCGACGTCCCCTTCTCATCCACGACCCGGACCACCAGCATGGCCACGCCGCCTTCACGGTTCAATGTGCCGGTCTCGCAGGAGACACTCAAATTCGCCGGTTCGCCTGCCGTATTGATCGAATCACGACAAAGCTCCGTTCCGGATGCATCGAGGCCGGTCACCTCCAGCTTGCCGGCGGCAAAGGGAATATCCCAGGAGATGACGCCGGTCTCCTTGTCCGGAGACTTGGCCTTCCCCACCCTCTCGCCGTTGAGGATCAGCTCCGCTTTTTGCGCATTGGTGAAGCAGATTACGCGCACCTTTTCACCATTTTCGTAATTCCATGTTGGCCAGGCGTTAAAGGACCTCCTGGAGCCTTTGGGTTTGGGCATGGTGCAAATGGTGATGGTTGGCTCCGTTGACCACATGGCCTTGCGGTAGTAGCCCAGGGGCTTGATAAAGCCGCCAAGGTCCAGGAGCCCGACGTGCATTCCGCGTGAAGGCCAGCGTCCGGATTCCCCGAGGTAATCAATTCCCGTCCAGAGGAACTGACCGAAGATGTAGTCATTGTCCCGCACCGCCAGCCAGTCCTGGTAGCCGTGTCGGTTTTCGCTCCCGTAGATGACCCGGTTGGGGTACTTCTTGTGATCCTGTGCGTAGCGGTCCTCGGTGTAGTTGTACCCGACAATATCGAGGGCACCCGGATATTCCGTCTCATTGGACATGACCACTCCCGCCAGGGCGGCAGTGACCGGTCGGCTGGTGTCATGCTCCTTCACCACACCCACCAGCACCTTGGCGATATCACCCAGGCGATTGGCGTCCGGACGCTCCGGATCATAGCCCCCGAACATCGGCTGGCTGATCGATGAACCGTCGAGGACCGGATGGGAATAGGGGTCGTTCGGATAGTCCACCTCGTTACCGATACTCCATGCGAAAATGGAGGGATGGTTGCGGTCCCGACGGACCATGTCGGCCAGGTCCCGTTCCCCCCACTTCGGGAAGAAATCATAGGAGCCCTGAAAGCCCGGCTCCCCGACATTCCAGCCCTTCAGCCATTTGCGCTTGGGAAACTCCCACTCGTCAAAGGCTTCGTCCAGGACCAGGAATCCTAGCTCGTCACACAGATCATACAGGTCCGGGGACTGGGGATTGTGGCTGGTCCGGATGGCGTTGCAGCCTATGTCCTTGAGCGCCTGCAAGCGTTTCTTCCAGACTTCCCTTGGCACGGCCGCACCGAGGACTCCCGCATCGTGGTGCAGGCAGACGCCTTTCATCTTCATGCTGACGCCGTTGAGCTTGAATCCCTTATCAGGATCAAATCTGAACTCGCGGATACCGGTGCGGAAGGATGTTTCGTCGATCACTTCCCCTTCCTGCCAGAGGGTCGTCTTCAGGGTGTAGAGATGCGGTTCGTCCACGCTCCAGCGTTCCGGGGATTCCACGGAAAGCGTCAGGGAGCCCTTCCCGGTCGAGCCAGCTGGAATCTGCCGTGCCGTGCTCACTTCGCTGACCAAATCCCCTTCGACGGAGAGCAGTTCATGCTTCAGGACCAGTTCAACCGCCTCGAGGGATTCATTGGCGATTTCCGTTTCCACTTTCAACTCACCCGTATCCGGCCCGGCCTTTACGGGATAGGCAAACACGCCCCACTGGGACAGGTGAACAGGCCGGGAGCGGATCAACCACACATTCCGGTAGATTCCTGATCCGGTGTACCAGCGGGAATCGGCCGACCGGCTGTGGTCCACCCGCACGGCGATGGTGTTCGATTCATTGAAGCGGATGTACGGCGTTGCGTCGTAGAGAAAGGATATGTAACCGTTGGGCCGGTGTCCCAGAAGGTGTCCATTCACATAGACATCGCTCCGGTTGTAGACGCCCTCAAAGTACAGGAAGACCTTGTTACCCTGGATTGAATCGGAAGGGATCAGGATCGTCTTCCGGTACCATCCGATCCCTCCCGGCAGGTAACCGGTGCAACTGGCCAGATCCGGGTCCAACTGTCCCTTGACGCTCCAGTCATGGGGAATGACCACGTCCTCCCAGTCACTGTCGTCGTATTCAAACTCCCTGAAGCCGGGATTGTCCTCCAGTGCAAACTTCCAGCCGGAATTCAGTAACCGACTGCTGCCGAAAGAAACCTGACTAAGGACACTGACCGGCATGAGGACAAGGAACGCCAGCGCAAACCCGAGACGAAGCTTGAGACCTGCACTGGCGGTTCCTTCCCTCACGGATTCAGGAAGTCCTTGAAGATGGCCGGGCCGCTTGTGCCTACTTCCCAGAACCGCGTCCCGTAGGACGGCTTGGTGAAGATCCATCCATCAGCATAGTTGTACTGGTAATTGGATACACCGTACTGGGGAGAGGACTCGTAATTGCCGAGGCAGCTCCAGCCATAGTTGACCTGGTAGATCCAGGGGAACTTGAGGTATACAAAGCCCATCGTCGAGGAATAGCCCCAGTCCTGGTCGAACCCGTAGACGTAGCCAATGGCCGTTTCCTGCCAGACACCCGGCTCAAGGGAGCCCGGTGCCGTCGTTCCGGCAAGGGAGGCGATCTCCCAGTCATAGAGGGGATAGTTGTAGACGCGAAAGTCATCGATCATCCCGGCATACCAGGGATCTGAGGAGGATTGGCTCTTCCCAATGTAGTTCAGGACCGGTCCGATGTCTGAAGGGCTGAGGGCAACCTCCTTGGAGTCGGCCAGGGCCCCGTCGACAAACAGTTCCGCCACGCCGTCCCCAATGGTGACGGCGAGGTGAACCCACTTGCCATTGGTCAAGGCGGTGGAATCGAGGGTCGCTTCATAGTCTCCCTGCTTGATCCCGAATCTCAGCCCCGCGCCGGTGGCCTTCGGGGTAAGATACATTCCCTCTTCCGTACCGTTGCCAAAATCAAAAATACGCTGGTTGTCCGTGAATCCATTCCAGTAGACCCAGGTGGCGATCGTCATGCTGTCGTAGTCAGCCACCGAGACGGGTACCGCCGCATAGGTGCCGGAGCCACCAAAGCCCAGCGCGTACAGTCCCACCTTGCCGGTGCCCCAACCGAGCCAGTTGGTCACCTGGGCGTCGTTGCCGTTCCCTGAGCTGTCCGCGTAACTGCCTTCCCAATCCAACCGCATCACCAGGGTATTGCCTCCGGTGGCCATGGCCATGACCCGGTTCGAGTAGGTTGAACGGTTGCGGGACTGGTCGACCGCCTTCACCCGATAGTAATTGGGATGGGAGGCACTGGCCGTCTTGTCTGCGTAGGAGGTTTCCGTCACCCCGCGGGCAATCAGCTCATAGCTTCCGTCAACACCGGTCGCTGAGCGGTACACGTTGTAGCCGGCCAGATCTGACTCGGCATTGGCATTCCAGTTCAGCGTCACTGAAACGGCCTTGGGCGTTGCGGTAAGGCCGGTCGGGGTCATCGGGGGCAGAAACTCAACCGTGGCGGTAATGGGAATGAATCGCCATTGCTGGAAGTAGCCACCAGTACCTTCCACCAGGTTCCCCATCTGGATGTTGGCACCGGCGTTCGAGGATCCTCCAGCCACTTCGAGGTACTTCCCGCTATGGCGGCTGCGGATATGGAAGAAGCCGTCCTCGACATACTCGATGACCCACTGCTGGTTGGTGCCGCCGGCGAAATCATACTGCCGGACGTCGGCACCCGCGCTTAAATCCCAATTCCAGACATCAGGTGTTCTGCCACTTGGGACCGACTTGATGTTATAGTAACTCCAGTCACCGCCAACCTGGTTATCCACGTGTGTCACATCCCATTGCTGATAGGTGCTCCCACTGGGACTCCCTTGCTGGATATTGTCTCCGATTTCAGGACCTGCGACTTCCATGACCATCCCGGTCTGGCGATTGACGATGGTGAACCGCCCGATGGGTGAATAGGCGACATCCTCACCCCAGGTGATTCGAACAACGCGCTCGGCGTTCTTGTGCGCTTCGGTCTGGTATCCGGCGCCGCCTGTGGTCCGGACCGTAAAGGTCCTCTGCGGGCCCTGGCCGTCGAAAAACACATCGCGGCCCTTGGAAATGAACTGGTAGCTGGTCGGCCGGGCCTGGCGCTCGGATTCGCCAACGAAGGCCTGCACCTTGCCACTCGGGGCCCGGTAGACCGAGGCGGCTGTCCAGTTGGTGCGGTGTTCGGCGTAGCCAAGACGGTCCCCGTCGCTGGCCTTGACGAATTCACCCCGG
Source organism: uncultured Opitutales bacterium (assembly GCA_913056355.1). Taxonomy (GTDB): domain Bacteria; phylum Verrucomicrobiota; class Verrucomicrobiia; order Opitutales; family Oceanipulchritudinaceae; genus Oceanipulchritudo. The sequence continues at coordinate 1,414 of CAJXMX010000138.1, read as the reverse complement.
GCAAATTCGGCGGTCCCCCACCAGATCCCGGTTTTCATCCCGTATTCCGCCCCAACCATACACTCCATCACGTTGTGGAGTTCATCATTGGTGGCCCAGTCCCCCTGGTCAGTAACGTACTGCATGAACTGAGCGTAGGTGTCGAAAATGCCGGCCAGCTGGTGTGTCGCTCCCTCGTCGAGGATACCCTTGTACGGGCTGTACCAGGCAACAGCCTGGTCATTGTTGAGGGTATTTCCGCCACTCAGCCGGATATTGGCAAAGGCGGCGCTGTAGGCGGGATCATTGCGGAGCAGGTTGCAAATATCAGCAAGCCGGGCCGGATCTCCCAGGTTGTTTGAGGTCAGGTCCGGCTCATTGAAGGGGGCCACGGAGATGACCGTCCGGCCCGCATCCTCGCACTTCTGCCGGGTCAGGTTGATCAGCTGGGCCCAGCGGTCCGCCCGGACCTTGGTGGTCGTGTCCCGGAAATAGGGATCAATCCCCTCGGAGTCGTTATTGAAGTATAGAGCCGTATCCGGACCCGTGTAGGTATCCACGATCCGCATACGCTCATCGAATTCAGCCTGACGGCTGGCTTCAAGGTCGCCGTTGACGAGGGGCTTGTCGCCGGTGAAGGAGAACCGGACCACATCGACCCGGTCGATTCCCATGAACTCGACCCCACGGATGACATTCTGGTCCCAGAGCCAGGCTGTATCGAGACCCCAGAGCTCGACCGACTTGTCCTCGCCGGGATCTTCAACGTCGAAGAAAACCTGGCGATCCTGGGCAGAGGCTAGGCCGTGAATGCCGAAGAGAATCACCGCAGCCGTCTTGGAGACGGTCTTCATACGAGAGGGGATCAGGGTCTGGAGTAACGCTTTCATGTCAGAAGGTATGTGCAATTATATCGAAAAAGTGGGTAAAGAGGAGAGCGAGCGATGGGATTAAGAGACAGTGACCGGGAGATTCGTGAATTGTTCACGACCTCATGAGAAAAAGAAGGGCGGGGCATCCCGCGGGATGCCCCGCCCCACTAAACATTTATTGAGATTACCAGCGGAAGGTGTTGCTGATCGACCAGTTGGTCTGGCCGGGGAGCCTCACCTGGGCAATCGTTCCGTCCGGATTGGCAGCAGTCGGAATGAATTTGTCGTCGGCGAAGACGTCATAGACATTCAACTGGATGGACCAGAGGATGCCGCTCTTGAATTCCTTCTGGTACGAGACCCAGAAGTCGACATAATCCTCCGTTGGGCCCTTGATGGGCTTGCTCAGGTCATTGACCCAGGCGCCGGCATCATTGTCCCAGATCGGATAGTAGCCGATGTTGGCCTTATCCATCCAGCGGTAGGCACCGCCAATCCCAAGACCTTCCAAGATACCATCCGTGAAGGTGTAGTTGGTGACGAGGTTGAAGTGCCAACGGCGG
>CAJXMX010000137.1 GCA_913056355.1 uncultured Opitutales bacterium | reverse complement strand
CAACTGCGCCATCAAGGCCGGGGTCGTCAGCGCGGACGAGCGCGAGCAGTCGAAGGACGGCGGGCGGGCCCTGCTCAATCTCGGGCACACCTTCGGCCACGCCATCGAGGCGGTGGCCGGCTACGGGACCTACCTCCACGGGGAGGCGATCGCCGTGGGACTGGTCCTCGCGGCAAAGTTGTCGCGGGAACTTGGATACGTGGACGGGTCCTTGGCCGGGCGGACGGTGCGCCTTCTGGAGAAGTACGGCCTGCCGGTCCGCCTGCGGGAGCCGCTGCCGCTGGAAAAGCTTCTGGCCGCCGCCGGCAGGGACAAGAAGGCCCGGTCCGGGCGCATGCGCTACGTCGCCCTGGAACGTATCGGCAAAGCCATTACGGTGGAGAATGTCGACGCGGGGCTGGTGGCACGCCTCTTCACGGAGGCCGGGGCCGGAAATTGACCGATGGCTTCCACGTCCAAGCCGAAGGTGGCCCACTTCGTTTCAGGCGGAGGAAGCGGAGCCACCCAGGCGGCGGTGGACCTGGCCTTGGGGCAGGCCGGCCGGGGCAACTTTGATGCATTGCTTGTTCTCCGGTTGAAGGCTCGTCGTCCGGTGGACCGCTGGGTCAAGGAGGCGGAGGAGGCGGGCGTGCCGGTGCACCTCGTTCCCTCGGGATTGAAGATTTTGACCATTTTCCGGCTGAAGCGGCTCTTCAAGAGGGAGAATGTGTCCGTGGCCGTCTGCCATGGAAACAGCGAACACCTCTGGGGCCGGCTGGCGGCGATCTGGGCCGGCGTGCCGGTTATCTTCCACTGGGAGCAGAATGTGGAGCGCTATACCTGGCTGAGGCTGCGCCTGGCCCGGTGGCTGCAAGGCCATACCACCCGGACAATCTGTGTGTCCGAGGGCGTCCGCCAGCATTTGTTGAACCTTGGCCTGCAGGAGGAGACTCTGCGGGTCCTTCACAATATTGTGGATGTGAACCGGTACCAACCGGCTGCCAGGCCCTGGTTGGAGCGGCAACGGGATCCGGTCATGGTGGCCCGATGGGCCCGTCAGAAGGATTACCCGAATCTCATCCGCGCCTTCGGTTTGTTGCGGGAAAAGGGGCATAAAGATCTGCAGTTGCACCTCGTCGGGGGCGGCAAAGGTTCTCAACGCAACCGGGGCGCCGCCCTGGTCCGGGCCCTCGGGCTGTCCGAGGCGGTCGTCATCCATGGCCGGCGGGAGGATATTCCGGATTTCCTGGGCAGGCACCGGATCTTTATCCTGTCGACCCACTACGAGGGCTTCGCGCTATCGCTCCTGGAAGCCATGGCCGCCGGTTGCTGCGTGATCGGCACCCGTTCCCCGGGTGTTGACGAGCTGATCCGGGACGGCGAGAACGGTTTGCTGGTTCCGGCTGGGGATTCCCACGCACTGGCGGAAGCCATGGACCGGCTCCTGACCGACGATGCCGCCGCCGAGCGGATGGCGGCCCGCGGAACGGAAGGCGTCCTCCGGGACTTCACGAGGGACAAGTGGGTAAGCGATTTCGAGAAGGAGCTTTTTCAGGTCCTGCCTTCGAGGCAATCCCGGTAGACCGCCACCAGCGCCTCCGCCTCGCGCTCCACGGTGTAGTGACGGCGCACATCCTGCAGCGCCTGTTGCCCGAGCCGCTCGAGGTGCTCCCCCGGGTGGATGGCCTGCTCCATGGCATCCGCCAGTGAACGGCTGTCCCGGCATTCGGCAAGGTAACCATTTTCTCCCTGGCGGATAATGCTCTCCCAGGCGCCCGCCTTGGTGGCCACCACCGGAACCGCGCTGGCCATGGCTTCCAGGCAGGTCAGGCCGAATCCCTCGTTGTGCGAGGCGCAGACAACGAGCGACATTCTCCGGAACCAGACCGGGATCTCCTCAAAGGGGAGCTTGCCGAGCCAGCAGAAGCGGTCTTCAAGACCTTTCTCCCGGATCCGAGCCTTCAACTCCTCGACAAAGGGGCGGAACTTAGGGGTGACTTCCCCGATGATCACCGCCGTAAAGCCGGGATGCTGCGGCAGCACCCGGCACAGGGCCTCGACAAATTCCCGCAAGCCCTTTTGCGGGCGGACCCGGCCGAAGATCCCGATACCGTGGTCGCCCGGCAGTCCTCCCTCCCGCCAGGCCGCCTCCCGATCCGGGGCCGGGTGGTAGGTGGCCGTGTCCACGCCATGGGGAATGATCTTCGCCACCGGGCAGCGGACGTACGAGGCAGCCCGTTCCGAGGTCGAGAGGACCAGGTCCATGTTCCGGTACAGGAAGCGGGTCCAGCGAGAGTGCTGGCGCTGGGCGGTCGAGGTGAAGACAAGTTGCAGCCGGCAGCGGAAGACCTTCTTCAGGATCAGGCCATGGAGCATCTCGATGTTGCGGCGGGCGTGGTAAACATAGGATCCTCCGGCTGCCGAAGGCTGGCGGGTGCGGCCGATCAATTCCCGCCAGCCAAGCCGGGGAATCGCGTCGCTCAGCGGGTAGCCCACGCTGACCAGCCCAACCGCTTCCTTCTGGTACGGAATGAGCTGCAGTACTGTGGAGGTGATCCCGGAGAATCTTTTGTTCAGATTCGGCAGGATGACTTGAATTTCGGAATAATCCGGCTTCATTCGTTCTCTAGTTCATTGAATTTCGAAAGCTTCCGGGCAAACATTTTACAATTTTTACAGGTTCTTTTTTAAGCTCTTGACGAGCTGGCCGGAATTCTAATGATAGCAATTAGTTCTTTTATAGTGTGTTGATTCATTCCTTTCCCAATGCGACGCCTCCTCTGGAGGGGTCACTGAAGAAAAAAAAGAGATAAACCATGAACAACACAACAACGACCACACCTAGGGTGAATCGCTCCCGCCGGATCCGCAGGCCTCTGTTCTCGGATCGCCTGGATGCCGTCCGCGGCTATCCCAGCTTCGGCACCTCGGCCCTGACCGGGGCCTTGACGAGCATGAATCGCTAGGTTCATCAGATAAATAGAAAATAAACTGGGGCGCCTTTCCACACGGGGAGGCGCCCCTTTCAATTTCAGGAAACGGAAGCAAGCAGGCTGGCGATGGAGGACTCGGCCTGGGAACCGTAGCCGCCGCCGAAGAGGTTGTAGTGGTTGACCAGGTGGTAGAGGATGTAGAGATCCTTCCGGAGGCGGTATCCCTCGTCGAGGGACCACTCCTCGTTGTAGGCCTGGTAGAACTCCGGGGCATAGCCGCCGAACATCTCGGTCATGGCGAGGTCTGTTTCCCGATCGCCGAAATAGCAGGCGGGATCGAAGATGACGGGCGACCCGTCCTTCATGAAACCGGCGTTGCCGGCCCAGAGATCGCCATGGAGCAGGGAAGGCGTGGGCTGGTAGTGTCCGAAGAACTTGGGTAGAAGGTGAAGCAGCGCGTCGGCCTGGTCCAGCCGCAGACCGCGTTTCCGGGCCCGTTCGAACTGGGGCTGGAGGCGGCACTCGGCGTAGAAGCGGGGCCAATGCGCCTGCCAGGTATTGATCTGCGGGGTGGCCCCGATGAAGTTGTCGCGGTGCCAGCCGAAACGGTCACTGGAGTGCCGGTGCATCCGGGCCAGGTTGGTGCCCATGGTCCGCCAGTCACCTCCCCGGGAACCGCCCATCTCGAGGAATTCCATGACCAGGATCGCCTGGTCCTCGGTCCGGCCGACCGCGACTGGCCTGGGAACCCGGATGGTTGCCGTCTCGGCCATGGCCAGCAGGCCCTGGAATTCCACTTCAAAAGCCTCCTGGAACTCCAGCCGGTTGTACTTGATGAAAAACCGCCGCCCGTCGGTTCCGGTGACGAGGCAACCGGAATTGATGCAGCCGCCACCCGTCTCCTTCCGGTGGGCCACCTGGAACGATTCCCCGGTGGCTTCGCTGATGGCGGACTCGATGCATTTCTGGAGGGCACTCACGGGGAAAGTATTGCAGGCAGTGGACGGAAGCTTAAGGAAAAAGTCATGAATCGCTTCGCCGCCTTGATTGGCCTCCTGATGACGTCCCTGCTGCCCCTTTCCGCATCGGAATTCACGGTGCTGGTCTACAATGTGGAAAACCTCTTCGACCTGGACCGGGTGGCCGAGTACTCGGACTACGCCCAGCCGCCGGAAGGGGATTACGGTCCCGGGCCGCTCCTGGTCAAGCTGGAGAACATCAGGCGCACCCTGGCCGCGGTCAATGACGGGCGCGGCCCGGAAGTTGTCCTCTTTCAGGAACTCGAGCTGGACCGGACCCCCTTCGACACGCCGGCGGCCGGGGATTTCCTGGCCCGGACCCGGGGCCGTGCCCTTGAGGACCTGGTCCGCGAGGAACCGGATTATCTGGACCTGCCCTCGGAACTGCTCCTGCTGAAGTACCTCGATGACCACGGCATGGGGGGATACCGGGTGGCCCAGCCGGATCCCTTCCGGATGGAACAGCACCCGGTGCAGAAGAACGTCGTCTTCAGCCGTTATCCGGTCCGCTACATCCGGCAGCGGCCGATGTACAGGGCCCGCGATCTCCTGGTGGTGGGCCTGGATGTGGAGGGGCATGAACTGGTCCTGCTGGACAACCACTGGAAATCCGGAGCCTCGGACCCGGACACGGAAGCCATCCGGATCCAGAACGCCCTCGTGGTCCGGGCCGAATTGACCGCCATTTTGAATGAGAATCCGGCGGCGGATGTCATTGTGGGCGGCGATTTCAACAGTTACTACAACCAGAAGGCGGCCTTCGGGGATCGGCTCGCCCTGACCGGGATCAACGATATCCTGCTTTCGGGAAACGACGAGCAGGCCATGGTCGCCGGGGAGGGCTACCGCCTCTATAACCTCTGGAACGAGCTGCCCTGGGAGGAACGCGGCTCGGAAGTCTACAGGGGCTCATGGGGAACCCTGATGCAGATCCTCCTCACGCCCGGCCTGTACGACCGGAAAGGCATCCAGTACGTCGACAACAGCTTTGGCCGCCTGGTCCTTTCGGGGCCGCAGGGCAATGTGGACCGCCGCTGGGGCGTTCCGGTCTCATGGACCCACTTTGGCGGCGGCCGGGGCTTCTCCGACCACCTGCCGGTCTACGCCCGCTTCCGGGTCCTGTCCGGGGAAGGGGAGGAAGGCTGGATGGAGATTTCCCCCTCGGAAATCGAGCCGCGGGATCCCGCCTACCGCCCGCGGGTTGATTTTGCCCGCATCAACCGGATGGCCGCTCCGGCGGCCACGGTCCTCGAGGGAATGTCCGACAGCGAGCTGGCCCAACACTTGGGGGAACTGTTCCAGATCCGGCTGCCTTTGGCCGGCAACCGGCCCCCCATGGTCAGGATCGGGGAACGTGAAATGCAGGTCTATTCCCCGATCCGCGGCCTGCGGGAGAAACTCGGCGACATCGAGCCGGGCAGCCTGATCCGGGCCTTCGGGCAACTGGATGTCTACCGGGGAAATCCCCAGTTCGTGATCCAGGATCCCAGCTGGCTGCAGCAGCCCTGATCAACCGTTAATTTTTTATCTCGCGGGGCCACGGAGAACACGGAGGACGATTATCTCTGTGCACCCCGTGGCTCCGTGAGAGATTTAATTTCAGGCAGCTTTAATCACTGCGCGGACAGCTTGTCCAGCAGGCCCGCGCAGGCATCCTCGAGGATGTCCAATACCCGGTCGAATCCACGGCCGCCGCCATAGTACGGATCGGGGACCTCGCTCTCCCGGTGGCGGGTCGCGTAGTCGCACATCATGGACAATCGCGCCTTGCCCGGATGAATCCCGGCCAGCTGCTGCAGGACGTCCATGTTCTCGCGGTCCATGGCGATGATGTGGTCGAACTCGTCGAAATCCGCCGGGCGGACCCGACGGGAAAGGCTGTCCAGGGAATAGCCCCGGCTGGACGCTGCGGCCCGCATCCGGGAATCCGCCCGGTCGCCCGCGTGGTAGCCGATGGTTCCGGCCGAGTCGCAGGTGATCCGTCCGGACAGTCCCGCCTCCTCGACCAGTTGCTTGAAAATGCCTTCCGCCGCCGGGGAGCGGCAGATGTTGCCCATGCAGACGAACAGGATATTCAACGGTGTTTCCAAGGTGAAGGATCTTCGGGTTAAGGATTGAATGCGGACTCGAAGGGGCTAAGTTGTCGATTGCCCCAAAAGCCAGCGAACATCAATCAACAACCTGAATCGATCAACCAAAAATGCCTGAAGTAACCTTCAAGAAAAGTGGAATCACCGCGCCGTGGACCGGAAGCGACGAGAGCATCCTGGCCCTCGGGGAGTCCAAGGGAATCGACCTCCCCTTCGGCTGCCGGATGGGCAACTGCACTTCCTGCCAGCAAACCCTGGTCTCCGGCGAGGTGGATTATCCCAATGGCCATAACGGGCAGCCCCAGGAGGGGAACATCCTCCTCTGCTGCAGCGAGCCCAAGGGCGACGTGGTCATCGACGCCTGAGCCCGGCCCCTCCGCCGACGGCATGAACCGCATCCTTTTCGAGCAGCGGTCCGACACCTACAGCCTGGACCAGGCGGATCCCCGTTTCGAGCACGTCCGCGGGGTGCTGCGGATGCAGGAGGGGGACATTTTCGACGTCGGCGTCATCAACGGACCCACCGGGAAGGCCAGTATCCGCTCGCTGGACGGGGACCGCATGGAAGTCCGGGTGGAGTGGGGGAGCCGGCCGCCACTGCCGCCGCCGGTGATCCTCTTGGTCGGCCTTTGCCGGCCGGCCACGGCCCGCAAGATCCTGTCCACCGCGCCGACCCTCGGGATCCGCCAACTGGCCTTCGCCAAGACCGCCCGCACCGACCCGGCGTACCCGAAATCCAGTCTCTGGACCACCGGGGAATGGCGCACCCGCCTGCTGGAGGGGGTGGAGCAGGCATTTGACACCTACCTGCCCGACGTGGCCCTGAGCGATTCCCTCGGCGAGGCTGTGGCCGCCCTGCCGGAGAAATCCCTGCGCCTGGCCCTCGATGTCTACGAAGGCACCTCACCGCTGGGGCAGGTTCAGCCCGAACCGGGCCGGCCGGTCTGCCTGGCCATCGGTCCCGAGCGGGGCTGGGACGCGCGCGACCGCAAGCTCCTCCATGATTCCGGCTTTGAGCTGGTCTCCCTCAATGAGCGCGTCCTGCGGGTGGAGACCGCGGCCACGGTCGGCCTGACCCTCCTCCTGCACAACATGGGGGTCTTCTGATTCCCGGTCCGGCTCAAGTCCGTTCCAGCAGCGCCACGCTGGGTTCGTTGGTACCGGATTTGCCGATCCGGCGCAGGCAGTTCCAGCCGGTCTGCGGCAGGTCGAGGTCGGCCGGAAGCTCAAGGACCAGGACGCCTCCCCCGGCCAGGAATTCCCCGGCCCGGGCCAGCAGGGCCGGTTGGCCGGCCCGGATCAGCTCGTAGGGCGGATCCATGAAGACCAGGTTGAAACATTCTCCGCTGGCGAACTTGAGGACATCCTGACGCACCACCCTGGCCGGGCGGGGACCGGCCAGGCCCATGCTCTTGCAGACCGCCTGGAGGTTATCCTGCAGCGCCGCCGCGGCCTGGGCGTGTTTCTCGACAAAGATGCCTCCCTCCGCCCCGCGTGAAAGCGCTTCCAGCCCGTAGCTGCCGGATCCCGCGAACAGGTCCAGGAAGCGGGCCAGCAGGACCCGTTCCCCGAGGCTGGAGAAGACGGCCTCCCGCATCCGGTCGGTGGCTGGCCGGACATGCCGGGCCCGCCCCGTGGAGATGGGAATGCCCCTCGCTTGTCCCCCGGTGATGCGCATGCCTGCCAATTTGTCCATCGCCCCGGTGCAGGCAAGAGCGGAGATTTTTTCAACCCCGCCAAATTAAATGTTTTTCTGGCAAGCCTCATTGTCTAGTGATGGGATCTGCTGATCTTAACAAACTATGGGGACTACCGCAAAGAAGTGGGCGCTGTCCGTACTCGCTGGCTGCCTGATGTCGACCCCGGCCCTCGCCTGGGAGAACAACTGGTGGCCGGTTTTCGTGCGCCAGGAGGACTCCCCGTCCGGCCGTCCGGACCAGACCACCAGCCTTGGCCCCATATTTTCCATCAAGGAAACGGACATCCAGCGCATCGTCAGTTTCCGGCCCTTCTGGACCTCTTTCTACGACAGCCGTCTTGACGAGAAGACAGGCCACATCCTCTATCCGCTGATCAACCTGAAGGATACGCCGACCAGGGATTCCGACAACGCCTTCCTCCTGGTCAAGTACTTCAAGGACGACCCGCGTCAGCGCACCTATTTCCATATCTTCCCCTTCATCTTCTACAACGACCTCAAGACCGAACCGGAGGAATCCTACTTCGCCTTCTGGCCTTTCGGTGGCGTCACCAAGGACCGTTTCTGGCGCGACCGGATCAGCTTTGTCCTCTGGCCCCTGTATGTCCGCACCGTCAAGGGCGACGAGACCCGCTACCATTTTCCCTATCCGTTCCTGCGCCGGCTGACCGGTCCGCACAGCCGCGGGGGAGGTTTCTGGCCCTTCTACGGGCACACCGAGCGGGACAACGACTACGAACACACCTGGGCCGCCTGGCCGTTCTACTACAATTATCACGACGACCTGGACAAGCCGGTCTCCTACCATCGCTTCGGCGTGCTGCCTTTCTATTCCCGGGAAACCGGCGACGGCCTGATGAGCGAGACCTTTGTCTGGCCCTTTTTCGGGTACACCCGGGAGACCGGTCCCCGTATCGAGTATTCGGAAAACCGCTACTTCTGGCCGTTCTTCGTCCAGGGCAGGGGCGAGGAGCGTTACAAGAATCGCTGGATGCCCTTCTACACCCACGAGTGGCGCAGCAGCGGTTTCTCCGGAATGAAGGACGAGAAACACTGGTACCTGTGGCCGGTCCTGAAGACCCGCACCCTGACCGAACCCGGCCTGGTCCGGGAACGGACCAGCGTCCTCTATTTTCTCTTCCGGGAGGAAAGGCAGCACTTTGCCGACACCGTCGCCCGCAAGTCCACCCTCTGGCCCCTGTACGGCTACTGGAACAACGGTAACGGCCAGCAGCAGTTCCAGATGCTGGATCCCTTCACCGCCTTCTTCCCGCGCAACGAGAAGATCCGGGAAAACTGGGCCCCCCTTTTCGCGCTCTACCAGTGGGACCAGCGGCAGGGGGAGCGCCGCCATTCCCTGCTCTGGAACCTGGTTGTCTGGGAGAAGGGCGAGGACGGGATGAAGTCCTTCTACGCGGGCCCCCTTTTCGAGTGGGTCAACGACGACCACTGGTCCGTCCTCAAGGGGCTGATCGGAACCAAGCAGGATGGGGAGGAGCGCCGGATGCGCTTTTTCTGGAAACGTTAACTGGGGATTTGCGCAGGCGTATGACTGGACCTATCACTAATTTGATGACTGAGGAATGACCTGATGAAAGCGGTTTTGGATTTACTGGAATGGATCGGCTCGGGGGTGCAAATGACCTTCCGCACCATCCGCTACTTTCCGCACCTTCCCCGGCAGTGGAGGCGCCTCGTCGACCAGTGCCTCTTCATGGGCTACGCCACGGTCCCCCTGGTGGCCATCCTGAGCTTTTTCATCGGGGCCGTGCTGGCCTTGCAGATGGGGTACTCGATTATCGATTTCGGGGCCAAGCAATACATCGGGTCCATTGTCGGGCTTTCCATGGTCCGCGAGCTCTCCCCGGTCATGACCGCGGTCATGGTCACCGGCCGGGTCGGATCGGCGGTCACCGCCGAGCTGGCCTCGATGAAGGTCTACCAGGAGGTCGACGCCCTGCGGACCATGAACATTCCCCCGGAGCGCTTCCTGGTCCTGCCCCGGCTGGCCGCGATTATCGTGGTCATGCCGGTCCTGATCATGGTCTCCGTGGTCGCCGGCTGGATCGGCGGGCAGGTGGTCAGCCAGGTCGTTCCCTGGATCGATATCACCGCCCAGACCTACTACAACGCCTTGAAATCCTTCACCGACCTGGACGACGTCACCGACGGGGTCATCAAGGCCGAACTTTTCGGGATCGGCATCCTGCTTATCTCCAGCCACATCGGCCTGCGGACCAAGGGCGGGCCGCGGGAAATCGGCGCCGCGGTGACCCGGGCGGTGGTGGTCTGCATCATCTTCATCCTCATTTTCGACTACTTCATCACCAACGTACTCATTTAGGCGGCCCATGGAATCCACAGTCACAGTTGAGCCGGTAGCGGTCCGGATAGAAAACCTGAGCAAGTCCTACGGTGAGCAGGAGGTGCTCCGGGGCGTCAGCCTGGAGGTCAAGCCCGGGCAGATCTTTGTCCTGATGGGACCCAGCGGATCGGGCAAGTCGGTCCTCCTCCGCCAGGTCATCGGGCTGGAAGCGCCCGACCAGGGGGAGGTCCTGATCGGCGACCACAAGGCCCATATACCCTCGACCCACGATGTATTCCGGACCGCCCTGGTGTTCCAGGCGGGGGCGCTTTTCAATTCCATGACCGTCTACGACAACCTGGCCCTCTACCCGCGGGAGCACCGGCTCTACAGCGAATCGGAGATCCGCGACAAGGTGACCTCGGTCATGAAGGCCCTTTCCATCGAGACGGCGGGCCGGAAAATCCCGGCCGAGCTCTCCGGCGGCATGAAGAAGCGCGTCGCCGTGGCCCGGGCCATTATCATGGAACCGCAGCTGATTCTCTACGATGAGCCGACCTCGGAACTGGATCCGATCCTTTCCGCGACGACTTCCGAGCTGATCGCCACCATTTCCCGCGAGACCGGGGCCACCAGCCTGGTGGTGACCCACGACCGTGACCTGGCCCTTTCCATCGCCGACCAGGTCGCCCTGCTGATGAACGGCCGGATGGTCTTTACCGGGACCCCTGGGGAATTGAGCCGGAGCGAAGATTCCCGGGTCCGTGAATTCATGAATCCTTCCATTGATCCCCATAATCCAAGATTTCGCAAACAGGAGAACGACGCATGAAACATACCTTCGAATCCATTCGCGTGGGCATCTTCTTCATCCTCGGAGTGGTGTTGATCTATACCGTCTACACGGTGATCGGCTCCAAGAAGTTCGGGGAGGCTGAAGGCTATTCCGTGATCGCTGAATTCAATAACATCCGCACCCTGACCGCAGGGGCCGACGTCCGCATGGCCGGGGTCCGGATCGGTGAGGTGGCGGCAGCCGAGCTGGTCAACGGCCGCGGCCGCATCACCCTGCGGATCGACAAGGCCATCAGCATACCCTCCGACTCGGTGGCCACCATCAGCATGTCCAGCCTGCTGGGGCAGAACTATGTCGCGGTCAATTACGGGCAGGCGGCCGACACCCTCCAGGACGGGAGCACCATCCAGGCCGAGGCCGGCGCGGACTTCAACGAGATCCTTGGCGAGGTCCAGCAGCTTGGCGAGAAGCTGAACAGGATTGCCGACGGCTTCTCCGGTTTCGGCGGGGATGAGGCGGGAGACCTCTTCTCCAACCTCAACGCCCTGGTCAACGAGAACCGCAGCCGCTTCGACAATGTCATGGCCAACCTCGAGTCCCTGACCACCAAGCTCAACAATTCCGAGGGCACCCTCGGGAAACTGATCAACGACGACGAGATGTACAACGAACTGATGTCGGTCGTCGGGGAGCTCCGGAGCGCCTCCGGCGACATGGAGGAAGCGCTGGGCGGGGCCCGCGAACTGGTTGACCAGGTCAAGGCCGGGGAAGGCACCCTCGG
>CAJXMX010000136.1 GCA_913056355.1 uncultured Opitutales bacterium | reverse complement strand
CCCCGGAAGTGCTTTTCTTCGAATCCAATTCCATCAGCCCCGACGGCCAGCCAGTGGATACCACCTCCCGGCTTCCCGACTCCAGCCAGCTGAGCCCGGCCGAGGCCGCCCCCTTCCTTGACATCCCCGGCATCCTCGGCTTCGACCCCGCCACGCGGTAGAATACTCCGATTGTGCCGACAAAAAGGCCGCCCTTTGATTGGGCGGCCCAGATGTGATTAACTGGTGATTCCCCTACTTGCCGATTGTTCCGGCTGTAGCGTCATCGACACAGAAATCGTGTGTTTTCTGAAAGGGATCGGATCTGTCGGGCCAGGCCGGGTTCATTCGCTCTTCCTTCTATTCGGCGGGGCCGTTCCAGTCATTGAAGCCGACAGCAAGCGCCTTTGAGCAGGCCCGACCGCCGTTACTGGGAGCTTTCATGACGGCAACCGGAATTGGCTTGGTAATCGACAAAGACATTATTAGGGTTTTAACCTTATTATTTTCAAGGAAAACCCTCATATAACCCAATCATCACCGGGCTGTCACGCTTAATCGATCAAGGGCAATCCGGCCGGAAGGATCCCCCCGCCCGGTAGCCTTTTTGCAAGGGACAATCCCCGATCCACAGGACCGTTTTCCGGATCAAATATGCCACGGCCGGGTATAAAATCTTGCTTACTACAAAATCTTTTGTTGAATTACTAGGTACCAAACCCCGGTATCACGGTACCACCATTCGATAAACACCAAATACTACACTCCCTAGCAACATGAAGAAGACTTTATTACTGGCATCCGCTGGCATCCTCCTGGGCGGAATGACTGTCGCCCAGGCCCAAGTCACCCTTCTGGTTTCCGCCGACACCTATCTGGTGAACGACTTTGACGCCGATGCCTCCTTGGCACACGGTACCGATACTTCCATGGAGATCCGCAGCCTCCGGGACCGGAGGATGCATATCCTTTACTTCCGGTTTGATCTTTCCGGAGTTACCGGCGATTTGAGCGATGCCACCATTTCCCTCAATGCCACGTCCTCCAAGAAAAACGGGACGGTGCAGTTTCATGGCATCCTGGACGGGGCATTGGGCGGCCAGGGAGAAAACTGGGACGAAAGCACCCTCGTCTACAATAATGCCGCCGGCTTCTCCCCGACCTATCCGGGTCAATACGTTGCCACTTCGGACCTGTCAGCAATCCTGGCCACGGTGGACATGTCCGACGGTGCCCCGGGCCTCTACTCCACCACTGCCACGACCACAATGGATGACTTCCTGGCAGCCGATACCAACGGCATGGTCACCTTTGCAGCCCTTTATACCGGTCCTAACGGCAATGCCCGGTATGTCTTCTCCACCAAGGAAGCCGATGCGGCCCTCTCCGCGCAATTGAACCTGCCCTATGCCACGGCGGTTCCCGAGCCGGCCACGGTGGCTTTCTTCCTCGGCGGCTTCAGCCTTCTCCTGGTTCTCTACCGGCGCAGGTCCCGTTAAGGGGAAGCCCGCAGCAACAAGTTTTCCCGTGCAGGCGGCCTTGCGGCCGCCTGTTTTTTTGCCTTAGCGTAAATTCAGCCCCGGAGTGGCTGTCCCATCAGCGAACCTGGCCGGCGGCCAGGACCAGGAAGAGGAAATCGGTGGCCCCGCCACCCATGACATACTCAGTCTGTTGCCAGAGGTAGGGCCACTCCAGCAGCTCCGGAAAATCAGGCCGGATCAGCGCGGTGCCCGAGACGACGCCACCCGGGATGTAGGACCAGTCGGCCCGGTTGACCCCGTAGGCGACCAGCACCGAATCGGCCCCCACTCCAGAGGCAAAGGAAGCGGTATTCGATCCGGGATGGCAGCCCAGCATGAAATCAAGGGCCAAGAGCATGTTCTCCTGCGGGAAGAGGTCCGGCCAGGCCTGGTGCAGGAAATACTGCTGGACACCGTAATCCTGGATGCGCCAGCCGTCCCCCCAGATGCGCGGCTGGTACGGGACGCCATAGGGAGAGGAAGCTTTCAGCTCCTCGATCCCGTCCCGCAGGACAGCTGCCGCTGCATGCAGCCGTTCCCGAACGGAGGGATCCTCAATGTAGGGGAGCAACAGGGCCGCCGCCGGGCCGCACTCGCTGAATTCCCCGATAACCTTGTCCAGCCGGGAGAGGAAAAACTCCAGGTAGGCCTCGTCCCCGGTCGTGCGCAGGAGCTCGGCCGCGGCCCGGGTCCTCAGCATCTCGGATCGTCGTCCCCCGGCGTCGCGGGACTCCTGCCACAGGGTCTCGGCTGCCGCCAGGCAGCGGTCGGCCAGGGACGGGTCAAACTCGCGCATGACCCGTGAGGCGGCGGCCAGACCGGCAACGGCATCGAGGTTCCGGGCGGGATTGTCCTCAGTGAAGAGCAGGCGGTCGTCGAGCCCCTCGGCCACCACTTCAACCCGGGCCTCCTCCTGTTGCGGGTCATAGAACATGGATTGCCGGTTGGCCACCTTCTGGTACCAGACCCCGTCCAGACCGGCCTCCGGACCGGGATCTTCAAACACCACATTGTCACTCATGGAGGCCGCATCCCCGAGAAGCACGTATTGCCTCAGGGTCGGCGTAATGATTCCCCGATACAGGCGGCCCAGGGCCTCGTAGCCGCCCAGCACCGTCAACAAACCGTGGCGGATCTGCTGGGGAATGTCCGGTATCCCGTCGGGATGATGAATCTCCACCACCCGGCGCTCCTGGTCGACCAGGGTCTGGTCGGTCTCCGGGCGAAAGGCCTCCCAGGCCAGGGACAGCATGTAGACAGTGTTGATCTGCGACTCCACCCGCAGGTCGTAGTCGCCCGCGTCGTGCCAGCCGCCCCGGTCCAGCCCCGGGATGTGTTCCAGCGGTGCGAAATCACAGAGCGTGGAATCCCCCTGGCGGTAGCCGTCGAAATGGTTGATGTTGAGCGGGGCCATCAGGGCGTCGTCCAGGTGGCAGGCGTCATGCCAGACCCGGTACTTCTCACTGACCCGCATGTGGCACATCTGCACCGGCAGGAAGTACTCCAGCGTCGGCTGCCAGACATGACGGGCGAATACATCCTCGCCGATCCGGAAGGGCGTGCTGCGGGTGTCGCCATATTCCACTACATACAATCCCGGCTCCCTCGCTTCGCTGAAATCAAGGACCACGTAGTTGTAGCGGAGGAACCGCCCCCATGATTCCGGCGCTTCCGAGAGCACCTCCGTGAAGCCGCCTTCCGGTTCCACCCGCATCAGCGAGACCCGGCTTTCCAGGCCGGCCGCCTTGTCCAGTTCGATAATCGCGCGCTTGGTCTGGCCCGGGAGATAGCCCACCTGGGAAACCTGGATCACCGGCGGCGACTGGTATCCCGGCAGGGCGTGGGGCTTGATGTGCCAGCGGATGGCTCCCTCGGTCACCCCCCGGCCGATTTCCTCCCGCAGGACAAACCAGCCGTTGTTGTGGGTGGCCCGGCCATCCAGCAGGATCAGCTTTCCCGTCTCGCTGCGCACCTCGAAACGCCGCGCATCATCCTCCGGAGCCGCCACCAGCCGGCTGCCCCCGGCCAGCGGCTGGACCTGGATCCGCCCCTCCTCATCCCGGTAGACCGGACCGTTGGCCTGCTGCGGAAACTGGCCCGCGGTGTCGTCCATGTAGTAGCTCTTGCCAAAAAAGACCGTCGGCAACAGCTCGAGATTGAAGCCGGCCCGGCCCAGCCATTCCTCCGGCAGCGGCTCCGCCAGATCCACCTCGACCAGCACGCCCTCCCCCTCGGCCCGGACCCGGACCGTGTACTCCAGCTGTAACTCCGGATAAACCATCGGATTGAAGCCCCGCAGGTGGCGCTCCTCGTCCGGGTAGGCCATCCGGACCTCGATCCGGCCCCCATCCGCGTCCACCTCCCGCTCCAGCAGCTTCGGCACCGGCTGCCATTGCCCGGGATCGGCGTTCAGCCGCAGATCCCCGTTGGTCGCCACCCGGCTCCCGTTCTGGATAAAGGCCACTCCGCCCTGGTGCCCTTCCGGGTAGTAGTCGTCGAAGACCATCACGTTCAGGCCGGGTTTTTCGAAATATCCGGATTCATTCAGGCGGGGGCCCTCTGCCATCACAAATGGCAAAAAGCAGCTTGAAATCAGGACCAGCGGGGGAATCGGGGACAGGTGGGCTTTCATATCGGAATCGTGCCCCATGGCTATCGAATCCGCGCTTTCACTCAAGTCCAAAACCAGCCTTACCGGGCCGGATTCCGGTTCCTGGTGATCCCTCGAATGCGCCTCCGGAGAAATATCGAAAAAAATTCAGCTTACAGAGTTTTAATTGTAAAATTCAGTATTTTTTGCTGGAATTTCTAGGGTGAATCATCTATTCCTAAACTGCATTCTCTAATAAAGGGGAATTGTACACTTCTGACACAGCCAACCATGCGGAGCACACTCTTTTCCAACAGGCAATCCGGCCAGGCCGGTTTCACCCTCGTAGAGGTCCTGGTCGGGACCCTCCTGATCGCTATTGTCTTCACCGCCGCCTACAGCTCCTACTTCATCGGGCTGAAAATGGTCGACGAATCTCGTCAGGAAGTCCGGGCCGCCCAGATCATCCAAAGCGAAATGGAGCGTTTACGGACCATGAACTGGACCGACATGACCAACATGAGCTCCTCCCTGATTACACCCCAGGGTGAGTTCGTCAAGGAGTTCGCCGACGAGTTTGAGGTCTACCGCCAGATCGACGATCTCAATACCATCCAGAAACAAATCACCATCTGGGTGTCCTGGACCAATGGCAGCGGCCAGAAAACCTTTCGTTGTTTCACACTCGTCTACACCAAGAACGGCCTGAACGACTACTATTACCGTCAAGCTTAACATGCATACCAGACAGCACCACCGATCCGGATTCACCATCGTCGAACTGATGATGGCGGTCTCGATCAGCGCCTTTGTCCTGACCTCCGTCTATGCCTCCCTGCTCAGCCTGGCCAAGGGCTCGGAGGGGATGATCAATTACTCGGAAATGAACAACCAGACCCGCCGGGCGCTGGAAATGCTGGGTCGGGACGCCCGCATGGCCCGGGACGTGGAAATAGCCACCACCACCCAGGTCATGCTGGAAAGGGAAATCGGCGGAACGGTCTACGATATCCTCTATGCCTACGTTCCACAGACGGGGACGTTTTCCCGCACGGTCTTCGAGGACGATGATGAGACCGATCCCAGCGACAAGACTGTGGCCAGTATCGACGGGGCCCGAACTACCTTCCTCTACAACGTGGAAACCCTCGATCTCAAGTATTACAATTTCAGGCAGAATGAGACTTCAAATCCCACGGAAGTCAAACATGTGCAAATCGAGGGAGCCCTGGAAAGGCGGGTCATCAACCTGCGCAATACCAATTACATTATCTCCGCACGCTTCATGATGAGGAATAAAGATGTCACGAATTAAAGATTCCACTGGTTCCGTAATTATCGCCACCCTGATCCTGACCCTGGTCCTGGCCGCTTTGGTCGGCGTCTATTTGAGCACGGTCGTCCAGGAGGAGGAACTGTCCTACCGCTCCCGGATGGCCTTCCAGGCCGTGAACATTGCCGAATCGGGCATCGACTTTGCCATTTACTCTTTCATCGAGGATGACTGGGACGGATGGGATGCCGGCAGCAATGGCTATTACCGGTCGGATTTTTCAGCTATCACCAATCCCCCGGCCCCGGACTCGACAATCCTGAACGGATTCAATGGCCTGGGCACCAACGAAAACTACTCTGTCAAGGTCTATGCCCAGAAGGGCGATCCCGGTGCCACTGATCCCGACGATCTGCCCGCGGTCCTGGCCGAGGGCACCATTACCCTCAACAACGGAATCACGGTCTCCCGGCAAATCATGGTCCGGCTTCAGTACGGGGCCAGCGATGATCCCAAGAGAGGGGGCTTCTGGGGGAACGGCATGCTGGCCAAGGAGAAAGTGACCTTTAACGGCAGCTCGGTGGCGGACAGTTTCAACTCGGCAAACGGTGGCGGCTCGACCATCCAGCAGATTTATGACAGCCAGGCCATCAACTACAACCTCGATGGAGATATCCAGGTGGCCAGTGGGAATACTTCCGTTGCCAGCCTGTCAGTGAGTGTGGCCGACCTCAGCATCGGCAATTCCTTTGTCTACGGCAGCGTGGCCACGGGAGCTTTGGAAGAAGATGAAAATACCGACCCACAGGACCTGGTCGGGCCCAATGGTTCCATATATGACGAGGAGACCGAGGCCGATGACCCGACCTTTGACGGCAACATCGACACCGCCACCCTGACTTATGATTTCTTCGCCGACCTGCCCGAGGTCACCATTCCCGAAGTGAATGGCACCCCATACACCTCCTTCGGCACAGGCGACTACGATCCCGACGGGGACGGACCTGAACCTGCCCTGACCGGGGTCGGGCTGCTCGCCGACGACGATACAACCGATACTGCCTTCACGGAATACCGGTTGAGTGGCAATCTGGACATAAAGGATACGGTCATCGTAACCGGACATGTCATGCTCGTCGTTGACGGCAACCTGAAAATCTTCGGTAACAGCGATGCCATGATCCAGTTGGCCACCAACGCCAAACTGGATATTTTCGTGACCGGCGATGTAACCATTTCCGGCGGTGGCATCCTCAACTCCGGAGATCCGCCCAACCTGCGCCTTTTCAATACCGGCGTGGCCGCAAAGAAAAGCAACAGCATCACCCTTGGTGGCAATGCCGCCTTCTCCGGCGCTGTCTACGCACCCGGTTGCGACCTGGTCATCAATGGTGGAGGCACCGAGGGCGCATTCTATGGCTCCGCCGTGGCCAACACCATCACCATTAACGGTGATGTCGCCCTCCACTATGACGAGGCCTTGAAAAACCAGCCGGATCCCTACAAAGACCCGGACGACGAAAGGTTTACCCCAGAGGTCCACAGCTGGGTCGAGCTGACCGATGCCTCGGAAATCCGCAACATGGGTACCATCCTCGACGACGGGATCTGAGCCGCCCTTTCCATAGCCTTTTTTCACGCGTTAAGCGCGTCCACTCAATCGAACTGATCTATACTTCCTAACCCGCTAACACCGGTTTCCCTTGGTTTTCAGCCAGGAAACCGGAATTTTTGGCGGATTTTATGGAAATTGTATATTATTGCCTATTAAGGATTTAGGCTTTGATTTACAATTTTTTAACTCGTTTATAGATACACTGAGTAGTTTACGCTTGTCTTTTGGGGGTTTTACCTCATACGTTCTTCATCATCTTCCATGGAGGAAGAATACAAACGGAGGAAACTAGATGAAGATTACACACTTGAAAGACCGGGCTGAAGCCCAGCGGGGGTTCACCCTCGTGGAGGTCCTTGTGGGTACCCTTCTGATCGCGATCGTCTTCACTGCTGCTTACGGATCCTACTTCACGGGGCTGAAAATGGTGGATGAGTCGCGTCAGGAGACCCTGGCCTCACAGATTATCCAGAGCGAGATGGAAGCCATGCGGACCATGAGCTGGAACGACCTGGCGGACCTGACATCCGGGATGATCACCCCGGAAGAGGAATTCGTGGACCAGTATGCCGACCGGTTCGAGGTCTACCGCCAGATCGACGTGGTAAACTCGCTGCAGAAGCAGATCACGATCTGGGTCTCCTGGACAAATGGAACCGGGCGTACGACCTACCGCTGCTTCACCTACATCTACACCAAGAACGGTCTGAACGACTACTACTACCGGGAGGCCTGAGATGAAGATGAAAGACAACAAACGCACCGGCTTCACGATTGTGGAGTTGATGATGGCGGTCTCGATCAGCGCCTTTGTACTGACCTCGGTCTATGCCTCGCTGATCAACCTGGCCAAGGGGTCCGAGGGGATGATCAATTACTCGGAAATGAACAACCAGAGCCGCCTGGCGCTGGAGATGCTGGGACGGGACACCCGCATGGCGCGGGAAGTGGAAATGGCCACCGAGACCCAGGTCATGCTGGAACGGGAAATCCAGGGGACGGTATACGATGTCCTGTACACCTACCTGCCCCAGACCGGGACCTTCTCACGGACCATTTTTGTCGACGACGACAAGGTGAATCCGGACGAAAAGACCGTGGCCAGCATTCAGGGGGCCCGGACGGTCTACCTGTACGACGTTGAGAAGATCAACCTCAAGTATTACAACTTCCGCCAATCCGAGACGCGCAACCCTCGGGAAATCAAACATGTGCAAATCGACGGCCTGATGGAAAGAAGTGTGCTCAACCTGCGCAACACCAACTACGTCATTTCCGCTCGCTTCATGATGAGGAATAAAGATGTCACGAATTAATAACAAGAACGGATCCGTAATCATTGCCGCCCTGATCCTGACCCTGGTCCTGGGGACCCTGGTGGGCGTCTATCTCAACACCGTGGTGCAGGAGGAGGAACTCTCCTACCGCTCCAGGATGGCCTTCCAGGCCGTCAATGTCGCGGAAGCCGGCATCAACAATGCCATTTACTCCTTCATCACCACCGACTGGTCGGACTGGGAAGCGGGAGCCAACGGCTACTACCGGGACGCCTTCACGGAAATATCGAATCCTCCCAGTCCGGACGGTCTGGAGGGATATACCGGGCTCGGGACCAACGAGAATTTCCTGGTCAAGGTCTATGCCCAGAAGGGCGATCCGACTTCGGACAATCCGGACGAACTGCCCGTAGTCCTGGCTGAAGGGATTGTCACCCTGAACAACGGCATCACCGTTTCCCGGCAGATCATGGTCCGCCTGAAGCACGGGGCCAGCGATGATCCCACGGACGGCGGATTCTGGGGCAACGGCATCCTGGCCAAGACCACCCTGACCTTCAACGGCAACAACCAGTCGGTGGACAGCTTCAATACGAATGATCCCATGGGCCAGAGCTCGGTGACCGACATTTACGAAACCCAGCGGACCCTGATGGGAACGACCTTTCTTGGTCACGACCTGGCCTATTCGAACGGCTCAGTGGCCAGCCTCTCGCTCGACGCCAGCGACATTTCCCTGGGCAATGCCGACATCTACGGGAGCATCGCCACGGGCGCCGGGGAAACCGATACCGACGTCAAGGATTTCATCGGACCCAACGGATCGATCTACACCGCTATGAGCGCCTCGGATGAAGACGATTCCTTCGATGGAAGCATCGACAACGAGTATGTCAGCTACGACTTCTATGCATCGCTTCCCGACGTGAAAGTTCCCTCTGATTTCGATCTAGCCTCAGCTGAAACAGAATATGAGGACACCTTGGCCGGGACGGAGACAGCTTATGAATTCACCGATTACTACCTGAGCTCCCTTACCCTTTCCGGAAGCGATACACTGTACATAACCGGTAACGTGAGGCTGGTGGTGGATGGAGACCTGAAGGTTTCCGGCACCCAGGATGCCAGGATTGAACTTGCGGAAGGGGCCAACCTGGAACTGTTCGTCAGCGGGGATATCAACATCTCCGGTGGCGGAATCATCAATTCCGGCAATCCGCCCAGCCTGCGGATCTACAACACCGGCGTGGACACCGAGGTCACTCTCGGCGGTAACGCGGCCATCTCGGCGGCCGTCTACGCACCGAATTCCGACATCACCCTCAACGGTGGCGGTACTGGCGGAGCCTTCTACGGGGCCGTGGTCGGTGAGAACGTAACCGTTAACGGCGAGTACGACTTCCATTATGACGAGGCCCTGGCCAATCTGCCGAAACCGGACATTGATCCTGAGGACGGAGAATTCATCCCCGAGGTGCAGAGCTGGGTCGAGCTGACCCACATCTCCGAGATCCGGAACATGGCCACCATCCTCGCTGATGGAATTTAAAACCTGCCATCCTGTCGCAAATCTTCCTCCAATCGAGGTTTAGGATCTTCATACCTACAAACCTCAAGAAGGGGAATCCTTTGAGCCAATCAGGGGATTCCCCTTCCCGTTTCTGCCGGGCGGGTCAGCCGGTGGAAGTCCCACCCGGGATCAGGCTGCTCAGCGGAGTTCCAGGGAGAGCCGGATAAAGATGCGGGCCAGGGCGCCGTCGACGGGCTGCAGGGAGCGGTAGCGCCGGGTCTCGGTGCCGTCCCCGTGGTCCTGCGGATAGCCGACCAGGACAAGGCTGTCGGGACTCCAGCTGGAGAGGTTTGCGGAACCGTTTACCGTGAATCCAACCTCTTCCGCGGCGCGGTTGTAGCGGAAGGTGAATACCGCGTAGGGAGCAGGTCCGGAACCGAGGTCGAAGGTCTCGATGGTCAGCTGCGGGAGGAGGGAGGGATCATCGACCGCCCGGGGATCCGTGCCATAGAACAGCTCCTCGATGTTGCTCAGTCCGTCCATTTCCGGATCGGATTCCGGCAGGGCGATATCCGGGTAGCCGGGATCGCCCGGATTGAAATGGGAATCCGCCCAGTCGTCGTAGCGAAGGAAGACCGCCTCCTGCCCCGGGGTGCCCCCGAGGTCGTTGCTGGCCCGCCAGTTCCAGCCCAGGGACGGGTCGCGCAGTCCCGGCTGAATCAGGACCAGCGAGGGACCGTAGCCATCCGGGGTAATGGGCCACGGAAAGGCATCATCGTAGGTGAAGTCGACGATAGTCAGCCCGTCCTTGTCCCGCAGGTGCAGGCGCTCTCCCCCGTTGTTGAGGGAGGTATCGAAGGCAAACTGCCCGGCGATGGGATATCCGGCCCCGTAGCGGAAGGCGAAGGCACCGGGGTTGGCCACGTAGATAGCCGAACCGCCCGGGGCAATCTCGACCACCGGATCCGGAACGGTGGTCAGGTCGAGCCCGGCCCCCATGTTGATGCCTTCCAGGGAGACCGGGTTTGGCCCGACGTTGCGGACCTCGAAAAACTCAAACTCCCCGTCATCGGTGTAGCCGGCATTCAGCTCGTCCAGGGTGGCGTCCAGGGGATGATAATGAATCTCCGAGATGACCAGATTGGCGGCGGAGGCCGGCTCGGGGGCGTTTCCGGACAGGATGAACTCCGCCTCGGTCAGGGCGCTCCACTCGTTTCCGTTGAGGATGCGGGCCTTGATGCGGACCCGGGCGTTGATCTGGACCGGGGAGCTGTAGGACAAGGCCGTCGCGTTGACCGCGCCGGAAAAGTAAGTCCCGGTGGAGGAATCGGGCTGGCGGGGATCCGTCCCGTCAATGGTGTAGTAAATCGTCCCCGCGGCACCGGCGTTGGGGTTGTTGATGGCCAGCTGGTATCCGGAATCGACGATTCCGCCGTGCTGGGCAAAGACCGGGGCATCGGTCATCGGGTACATCGGGTTGGGCTGGCCGGCGAGGGGGTGGTCCTCATTGTAGGTCGCATTGCGCAATTGCCCGACAAAGCGGGTGGCCCGGTTGGGGGCGGGACCGAGGATCCGGGTCCGGATCCGCTCCCGTTCATGATACCAGGAGGCGAAATCGGTGGTGTCGCTCTGGCCGATCCAGTCGGCCGGGACATTGCTGGGAATATTGGTCCAGCGCAGGTGGAGTTCCGGATAATAGGGGCTGTTGGAATCGATATTCTGCTGGCCGCTATCCCCCCAGCGGGCGGATTCCGCCCGGATGGCCTCGTCAATATCGTCGAAGCGCCGCTGGAAAACATCCCAGACCCGGTCGACCGAGAAGGGTCCCCCGTTGAAGAGATACTTGTGGGCGGTGTC
>CAJXMX010000135.1 GCA_913056355.1 uncultured Opitutales bacterium | reverse complement strand
TCGTCTTCATGGTCGTCGCCGCCGCGTCGCCGCTCACCGTCGTCGGCGGCTCGGTGCCGCTCGGCATCGCGTTCGGCAACGGCGTCGGCTTCCCGTCGCTGTTCGTGTTCTCCGGCATCGTGATGCTGCTGTTCTCGGTCGGCTTCGTCGCCATGACCCGGCACGTGCCGAAGCCCGGCGCGTTCTTCACCTACTCGGGCTACGGCCTCGGCCGCCCGATGGGCCTCGCAACGGCGTACCTCGCCTGGCTCACCTACACGACCGTGCAGGTCGCGGTGCACGCGTACGTCGGCACCATCATCGGCGCGTCGATCGCCGGCCTCGGCGGCCCCGTCCTCCTCCGTAAGCCCCACTACGCCTGAGCCCCCCATCAGGCCGATTTTGCTTGCTTCCCCTCCCCCCGCCCGCCACAACAATTCATAATTATTAACCAGGCCGGGGAGAGGCTCCGGCCGGCACCGAGGGAGCGCATGTTTGGGACGAATTTAAACGGATGGGACCTGTTGGTCATCGTCTTCTATTTTGGTTTTCAATTCAGCCTGGGATTGATTTTCCGGGCCTTCAGCAAGGATGCCAGCGACTATTTCCGGGCTGGCGGGAGCATGTTGTGGTGGCTGGTGGGGGCCTCGGCCTTCATGACCCAGTTCAGTGCCTGGACCTTCACGGGGGCGGCGGGGAAAGCGTACGTGGACGGGATCCTGGTGGCGGCGATATTCTTTGGCAACGCGGTGGGGTACCTGGTGAACGCCCTCCTGACCAGCTACCGGTTCCGGAGGATGCGGGTCATCACGCCGATCGAGGGGGTACGGGACCGGTACGGGCGGACCAACGAGCAGGTTTTCACCTGGCTGCAGGTGCCGATGAGCGTGGTCTACGCGGGCATCTGGCTGAACGGGCTGGGGATCGTGGCCTCGGGATTCTTCAACGTGCCGCCGAGCTTGACCATCTGGATCGTCGGGGCGGTGGTGGTCTTCATGTCGGTCACGGGGGGCTCCTGGGCGATTGTGGCCTCGGACTTCATGCAGACGGTGCTGCTGATGGCGATCACCCTGGTGGCCTGTTTCCTGGCCCTGAACCATCCGGACGTGGGCGGGCTGAGCGGCTTTTTCCACAAGTTGCCGGCGGATCACTTCAAGTTCTGGGAGGCCAGCGACGCGACCTTTGTCTACGTGTGGATATTCGCGGCCTTCGTGATCCAGTCCTTCAAGCTGAACAACATGTTCGACTCCTACCGCTACCTCTGCGTCAAGGACGACCGGCAGGCCCGCAAGGCGGCCCTGATGGCCTCGGTGCTGATGTTCATCGGTCCTTTCATCTGGTTCATTCCGCCGATGGCGGCGCGGATCATCGAGCCCAACCTGACGGCGGTCTTCCCGGCGCTGGGGGACAAGGCCTACGAGGGGGCCTTTGTCTACATCGGCCTCAAGCTGATGCCGGTGGGCATGCTGGGACTGTTGCTCTGCGCGCTGTTCGCGGCGACGATTTCCTCCATGGACTCGGGCCTGAACCGGAACGCCGGGATCATCATCAAGAACTTCTATCATCCCATCTTCCGCAAGGAAGCCTCGCCGAAGGAGCTGCTGGTGGCCGGCAAGGTGGCCTCCGCCTTTTTCGGCCTGTTGATCATCCTCTCGGCGCTGGCCATCCGCCTGATCCAGAATTTCAACCTCTTCGACATCATGATCCTCTTTGGATCGATGATCGCCATTCCCTACGCCATGCCGCTGGTCTGGGGCCTGTGGTTCAAGGGGGCTCCCCGCTGGGCGGCCTGGAGCAGCCTGCTGGTGGGCCTCGGATTTTCCGCCTTCGTCAAGTACTACCTGGATCCGGCCTGGTTCGGCTATGGGACCCTGACCCCCCGCGAGCTGTCCGATTTCCTGTATATCTGGAGCGGACTGGGAAACATTGTCGTCTGCTCCCTGTGGTTCTTTGCCACCATCTGGATCGGCAAGGTCCTGAAGTTGAAGACCCCGGCCGTGGTGGAGGACTTCTTCCGGCGGGTCAACACGCCGGTGGACCTGGTCGGGGAAGGTGGTACGGAAACCGACGACCTGCAGGCCCGGGTCCTGGGCATGCTCTGCTTCGTCTATGGCGGCTTCATCAGCCTGCTGGGAATCATCGTGCCGAACCCGCTTGGCGGCCGGGCCTGCTTCTGGTTCTGCGGCCTGCTCATCATGGCCATCGGGGGCCTCCTCTACCGTGCCTCCAAAGCCCACAAGAAACGTCAGGACTCGGCCCGCGATGGCGGAACAATCCCCTCCTGAGATGCGGGCGGACCACCGCGGCAAGGTCCTGACCTTTCCCCAGAACCGGGTCTGGCGAACCTACCCGGGCGGCCGCCTGCTGGAAGCCCTGGCGGGCCGCAGGGAACCGGCGGACAGCCATTTCCCTGAGGACTGGATCGGCTCCACCACCCGCGCCACGAACCCGGGCCGGGAGCATGTCGAGGAGGGCCCATCGCTGGTCGAGTACGGGTCCCGGACAGCGGCCTTTCCCGCGCTCCTGAAGGCTGATCCGGAGTATTTCCTGGGGCCGGCCCACGCGGCCTCCTTCGGGGCCCAGCCGCAATTGCTGGTCAAGTTCCTGGACTCGGCGGTGCGCCTCCATTTTCAGTGCCATCCGAGCGCCACATTCGCCCGGGAGCGGATGGGACATCCCTCCGGCAAGGCGGAGGCTTACCACATCCTGCGCATCCGGGAGGACATCCGCGAACCTTACGTCTACATTGGCTTCCAGCGGCCACCCGCGCGGGACCAGCTCCGGCAATGGATCGAGACCCAGGACCTCGCCTCCATCGAGGCCTGTTTCGACAAGATTCCGGTCAAACCGGGGGACACCCTGTTCATCCCGGGAGGATTTCCCCACGCCATCGGGGAAGGCATCCTGATGGTCGAGGTCATGGAGCCCTCGGACCTGGCGGTGCGATTCGAATTCGAGAAGGCGGGCTATGTCCTGCCGGAGAGCGCCCGCTTCATGGGCCGGGGACTGGAATTCTGCCTGGAGGTCTTCGACTATTCGCGGACCAGCCTGGAGGAGGTCAGGAAGCGGTACTTCTTCAAACCGCGGGAGCTGGAAGTCTATCCGGGCGGAAGGGGCACCCTATATCATCTGCTGGGGCAAGAGACCACCCCGACCATGGAACTACGCAAGTCGGTACTGCAGGGGCTGGTCAGGAAAACAACCGACCGCTGCTTCATCGGGATCGTCACCAGGGGGAAGGTCACCCTGTCCACGGGGGAGGACCGGAAGGAGCTGCGCGAGCTGGACAAGTTCTTCTACCCGGCCGGGGGCGGACCCCTGACCATGGAACCGGCAGGGACGGCTGAGATCCTCGAATGCTACCCGCCGGCGGCGCGGGGGTGATCCGAGCGTGTGGTAAAAGACAAGACGTTAAGGAAGACAGGAACGGCCAAGCGGTAAGGACGGCCAAGCGGTAAGGACGGCCAAAGGCCGGACCCTATACCAGCCCCGTCCGCAGGACGGGGAACATCAGGGAAAATTCCCAATCAAGGGCCAACGGCCCGGCCATAAACCCATATTGGGCAAACTCAGGCTATTGAAACGGCCGCTTGGGCCAATTGCGTATGTAGCCGGGCCGTTGGCCCTCTTCTCTGTTTTTCCTCTCATTCTCCCACCCGTTGGGCTGGGCTGATATGTCGTCCGGCCTTCAGCCGTCCTGCTACCAGTCGGGGCTACTACTGCCGGGAACCGCAGGGCCGGCATAATCCCGCGGGGCCGGGTTAATCCCGCAGCGCCTGCCAGACCTTGAGGACCGGGCGGAGGACGGATTCCAGCTGGTCCAGGGGGACCTGGTTGGGGCCGTCGGAGATGGCCTGGCCGGGGTCCGGATGGGTCTCGACGAAGAGGCCGTTGGCGCCGGCGGCGATGGCCGCCCGGGCCAGGGGCGGGACGAATTCCCTTTTGCCGGAGGTGGTCCCCTGCCCGGCTCCGGGCATCTGCACGGAGTGGGTGGCGTCGAAGATGACCGGATGGCCGCAGGCGGCCAGCTGGGGGAAATTGCGCATGTCGACGACCAGGTTCTGGTAGCCGAAGGTGGTGCCGCGCTCGGTCAGCCAGATCTCGGCCGCATCGGAGCCTTCCAGCTTGTCGACAACGTACTGCATCTCCTGCGGGCTGAGGAACTGGCCCTTCTTGACGTTGACCACCTTCCCGGTCCGGGAAGCGGCGACCAGCAGGTCGGTCTGCCGACAGAGGAAGGCCGGGACCTGCAGGATGTCCACCACCTTGCCGACCTCCGGGGCCTGGGCCTCGCTGTGGAAATCGGTCAGCACCGGGAACCCGTACTTGGAGCGGATGGCGGCCAGCATTTCCAGGCCCTTTTCCAGTCCGGGACCGCGCGGGGAATTGAGCGAGGTCCGGTTGGCCTTGTCGTAGGATCCCTTGAAAATGATCTGCAGCTCCGGAAAGACCTTCTCGATCCGCAACAATTCAGCGGCCACCGCCTCGCAGACCTCCATCGACTCCAGGGCGCAGGGCCCGGCGATGAGGAGGAAGCGTGCTGGATCGTGGAGGGCCATGGGCTACTTGTTGCGCCGGGAAAGCGCGGCGGAAATGAAGCTGGCGAAGAGCGGGTGGGCCTGCCGGGGCTTGCTCTGGAATTCCGGGTGGAACTGCACGCCGACAAACCAGGGATGGGCCGGATTCTCGACAATTTCCACCAGGTGACGGTCGGGATTCACCCCCGCAACCACCAGGCCGGCCTCCTCCAGCGTGGTCTGGAAGGCGTTGTTGAACTCGTAGCGGTGCCGGTGGCGCTCGCTGATCAGCTCCCTGTCGTAGGAGCGGGAGCTGATGGTGCCTTCGTTGAGCCGGCAGGGATAGGCCCCCAGCCGCATGGTGGCGCCCTTGTCGGTGACTCCCTTCTGCTCCGGCATCAGGTCGATGACCGGGGCCGGGGTCTTTTCATTGAATTCCGAACTGTGGGCGCCTTCCAGCATGGCCACGTTGCGGGCAAACTCGATTACCGCCACCTGCATGCCCAGGCAAAGGCCGAAATAGGGGATGCCGTTCTCCCGCGCCACCCGCACCGCCTCGATCTTGCCCTCGATGCCGCGGGAACCGAAGCCGCCCGGAACGAGAATCCCGTCGGCCGCCATGAGCGCCTCGTAGTTGCGGCTTTCCTCCAGTTTCTCGGAGTCGATCCGATGGATCTCCACCGCGCAGTCGTTGGCGATGCCGCCGTGGACCAGGCTTTCGTAGACGCTCTTGTAGGCGTCCTGCAACTCGATGTACTTGCCCACCACGGCGATATCCACCCGGTGCTTGGGAAAGCGAAGAATGCGCACCACCTCGTCCCAGCCATTTTCCAGCTGGGGCAGGTGATCGAGACCGAAATGCTTCAGGACAAGGTTGTCCAGGCCCTCGTTCTCCAGCATCAGCGGCACCTCGTAGATCGAGGTCTCAACGTCCTTCTCCTCGATGACCGCGTTGACCGGGACGTTACAGAAGAGGCTCAGCTTCTGGCGCAGGTCGCGGGACATGGTCTTTTCCGTACGGCAGACCAGGACATCCGGCTGGATACCGATCTCGCGCAGGCGGGCCACGCTCTGCTGGGTGGGCTTGGTCTTCAGCTCCCCGGCCGCGTTGAGGTAGGGCACCAGGGTCACGTGGAGGAACATGACGTCCCCCCGGCCGCGTTCGAGGCTGAACTGGCGCATCGCTTCCAGGAACGGGAGGCCCTCGATGTCCCCGACGGTGCCCCCGATCTCGGTGATGATGACATCCTCCTCACCGGCATTGGCCTCGAAGCGGGACTGGATCTCATTGGTCACGTGGGGAATGACCTGGATGGTCTGGCCGAGAAAGTCCCCCCGGCGCTCCCGCTTGAGGATGGTGTCGTAGATCTGCCCGGAGGTCAGGTTGTTGTTGTAGCTCAGCTTGCCGCTGGTGAAGCGCTCGTAGTGGCCCAGGTCGAGGTCGGTCTCCGAGCCGTCGTCGAGGACGTAGACCTCGCCGTGCTGGAAGGGATTCATGGTCCCCGGATCGACGTTCAGGTAAGGGTCGAACTTCTGCAGCTTGACCTTCAGGCCGCGCTGCTCGAGCAGGGCGCCCAGCGCCGCTGCGGTCAGTCCCTTGCCCAGGGATGAGACCACGCCTCCAGTTACAAAAATGTGTTTGATGCTCTTTTTTTCAGCCATGTTTGGGACTCCGTTGCGGTTGGAGGCTTTGCCCGCCAACGGGAGTCCAGCAGAAACCGCCGGGCGCATCCTTGGCAACTACAAATGCAGCAAATCTGCCGCCGGTGCGGAGTCCGGCCCCCCACCGGGCTCAGGGGCGGTAATCGAGGGCATTCCCCTCGAGGACATTTCCGCTCTCCACGAGGTCCTCCGTACCGGCCAGGATCTCGATTCCGTAAAGGGTCTGGTTGAGGATTTGATTCT
The DNA here is from genome assembly GCA_913056355.1 of uncultured Opitutales bacterium. Taxonomy (GTDB): domain Bacteria; phylum Verrucomicrobiota; class Verrucomicrobiia; order Opitutales; family Oceanipulchritudinaceae; genus Oceanipulchritudo. Next base: position 5,312 of record CAJXMX010000135.1, on the reverse strand, counting down.
CCAGCAGCCAGACCTGGCGGGCCCGGCTCAGGGAGACGCCGACCCGGTTGCCGTCGATGAGATTTCCGCGGAGATAGAGGTGCCGGCCCCCGATATCGTGGACCCGGATCCCGTAGTCGTTGTCGATGAAGCTGTTCTGGTCGATGTAGACGACATCCGAGCCCTGGATGACCTCGATTCCGGAGAGGGACCGCTCCACCGTGTTGTGGTGAATCCAGTTGTCCGGCCCGCTGCGGTCGTGGGTGGCGCCGGTGTTGCCGACCCCGAAGCCGTCCCGGGCGCCGTCCCTGGCGGTGTTGTAGCGCAGCTCGTTGGCATACTCGTCCTCCCCGTGCAGGTCGTAGGCGTCCTCGGAATTTTCCACCGCCAGGTTGTGTTCCACGAGATTGTTGTGGGCGTAATACTGGAGGAGAATGGCGTGCCGGATGACCGGTCCGATGGTGTTGTTGCGGATCCAGTTGTTGTGGTTGGTCGGGTAGTTGAGGGCGATCCCGTAGCCATGCCCGCCGCCGCCGAGGTTGGTGGCGTTGAGCATCCGGCAGTTCCGGACCAGGACATGGTGGCAGTCCCGCAGGCTGACCCCGTGCACCGAGAAACCCTCCACCCGGATGCCGTCGATGACGATCCGGTAGGCGTTGTTGCCGCTGCGCGAGCTTCCGACATGGACGCCGGTACCCAGCTCCTCGGTCTCGCCGAGGTAGGTAATGGCAAAGTCCTCGATCCGGATGTCGTGGGAGAATGCCGTCACCTCGACGGCCCGGTCGATCCCTTCCGTGACGAGAAGGGTCTGGTCCATACCGGCCCCGCGCAGGGTGACCCCGGTCGGGATGACCAGCTTCTGCCGGATGGTGTAGGTCCCGGCCGGGATGAAGACCACGTCGCCGGCACCGGCAATGCTGATGGCCACCATGATCCCGATGGCGTCGTCATTGCCGTCCTGGATATTCGCCGGGGATGCCCCGAACTGGGTCACGTCGTAAACCTCCCCGTCCGGCTCGGGCGGCAGCTCGAAGGGACGGTCCAGTCCGATGACCGGTGGCCGTTCATAAGCCCGGGCCCGGACCCGGTAGAAGCTGGCAAAGCTCTCCAATGCCCAGCCGACGGGCAGGGTGTGGGTGTACTGGCCGGTCGAATCGAGGTAGAACGGCGGTTCCAAAGGAGCCCAGGTATTGAGGTCCATGGATCCCTCCACCGTGTAGGTGGCCCCCTGCCCGGGAAAGGAAACCGTGTAGTCCCCTCCCCCTGGAGAGGAAATCGCGACCTCCGGAACGGGCACTTCCCATTGCGGGAAGGTCGTGACTTCCACCTCGCCGGCCTGCTGGCCGGAGCCGTTGACCGGCTGGACACGATAGAAATACTTTGTGGCCGGTTCCAGCCCGGTGTCGGTGAATCCCGTCACGTCGGGCGGGGTGGTCAGCAGCTCGCTGTACTCCCCTTCACCCGTGCGGCGTTCAACCAGGAAACCGCTCTCGTCCGCGGTCAGGTCGTTCCAGCGCAGGAAGACGCTTTCCATCGGGGCGGCGATGGCTTCAAGATCCCCGATTTGGGCGCAGGCCGTCTCGATCCCCAGGCCGCAAAGCGGAAGGAGACAGGGCAGAATCCGGGACAATCGATATCGTCGATTCCGGGGATTCATATCAGGGCACCTGCTCCCAGAGCCCGGTTCCGTAATCGTAGAGGTAGGTTCCCCGATCCGTGGTTACGAAATGGACCCATGAAGCGCGCGAGGTGTCGTAGAGGATCGGATAGCAGGCGTTGCTGGACCAGATCCAGCTGCGAAGCACCGTGCTGTACATCCACATGGAGGTGGTATCGTCCACTTCGGCAACCTGCAGGAGGCCCTTTTCAGCATGGGCGATCCAGTCCATGCCGAGCACTGTGAAGCTGCCGAAGACCGGGGAATCGATCCGGCTTCCGGCGCCGACCGCGGGGCCGTGCCAGGGAACCGTCGAATCAACCCGTTCGCGCCAGAGCGGCCCCACCTCGACCGGGAGAAGCGGTCCTCCGGGATTGAGCCCGGAGGTGGTAACAACTTCATCCGCCCCGACATCCGGCAGGTCCTGCCGGTTCTGGCCATCCAGGTCGAGACCGACTGAATTGGCCACCCCGGCATCGATGACCGGGCTGCCCTCCATGGGCCGGAGAAGCCCGTCCGGGCCAACCTGCCAGGGAACGGTGACCGACGAGATACCCCCGGTGGCCGTTCCCGCAGTAACGCCGTCGGCCATGTTGCCGGTCCAGGTGGCGTCGGCGACCGCGTCCCCGGTGGAGACCGGTCCGCTGAAGGATCCGGTGGTCTGCCGCCAGCGGGCGGAGAGGTTGTTTTCCACCACGACTCCGGTCGGCAGGACGGTGCGGCTGCTGCTGCCGTATCCGGCCCCGATGTTGAAGTGCGCTCCCTGGACATCGACGATGGTGTTGTTGGCCAGGTAGGCGTTGTGGGCGGCATAATACTGGTTCAGGGCCGAGTCGGGAACGCCGGCATAGACCGCGATGGCCCCGCCTTCGCGTCCGGCCGTCCGCTCGATGTAGTTGTTTATAATTACATGATCCTCGCCGATGACCCGGATTCCGCCCGAGCTGGACACCCCTTCACCCATGAAGATGTTTCCCTCCACCAGGCAGTGGTTTCCGTGGCGGAGCGTCAACATCCCCTGGCTGCGCCAGAAGGTGTTGTAACGGTAGGTGTTGTCGCCGGACTTGTTGGAAATGATCTCGATCTCGCCGTCGCAGGCCTCGAAGAGATTGTACTCCACAACGCAACCGGAATCGCTGAGGGAGTCCCCGCTGGTCCCGATCCGAATCGTTTCCCAGCCGTTTTCACCGCCCCCGCTGGCGCGGTTGCGGAAGTGGTTGTGGTCGATCCGGTGCTCGTCCAGCTTGCCCGGGCTGCGCCAGACCACGAGGGTCACCCCGAAGTTGCCGTGGCCGGAGATGAGGTTGTGGTCAAAGCGGTTGCGGGTTCCGTAGATTCCGATCCAGTCGCGGTCGGTGGAGGATTCGGGAGGACTGTAATCGATGATGGCGCACTGGGTGACGCGGCAATTGCTGGCCGGGCGGGAGCCGCCGGCCCGGAAGCTGATGGCCTGGTCCCGGCTCTGGTTCCAGCCATTGGTGAAGACCAGTCCTTCAACGACCATCCATTCGCCGCCGATCTCGAGGAAGGAATCCCCGATCAGGACAACGCCGCCGGGAGTCTGGGCACGCAGGGTAATCGGGGCGTTCTCCAGTCCCTGTCCCTCGAAGACAATGGCCGCATTCGGATAGGTGCCGTTGTCGAGGACGTAGGTGTCTCCCGGCAAAGCGTCGGGGAGGATGGAGGCCAGGTGGGCCAGGCTGACCACCCGGATCTCGCGCGGCGTGAAAACCTCGACCGTGGCCGTGTCCGAGTCGGTGGATCCGTTCCCGTTGGTGATCCTGACCCAGTAGGAGGTGGAAGCCTGCAGGTCGGGGGTCATGTAGACGGAGTCCACCGCCCCGTCGACCGGGGAGGAGGTGTCCCCGGACAGGCCTTCATACCACTGGTAGCTCAAGGTTCCCGGTCCGCTGGCGGCCACGGACAGGGTCAGGCCGGTCCCGGCGGGAGTCGTCCCGCCCTCGGGCTGGACGAGGATCCGCGGGGTCAGCTGCTCCTCGGTTGTAGCGGCCGCTTCATTACTGGGAGCGGAAAGGGTCCCGTTGGTCGAGCGGACCCGGAAAGTGTATTCGGAGGAGGGTTCCAGTCCGCCGACGGTGTAGGCGGTGGCGTCCGCATCGGCCGTGGCCAGCTCCTCCCAGGTGGATCCGTTCAAGATTTCCACGACAAACCCGGTCTCGTTGTCCGAGTTGTCCTCCCAAGTGAGGTCAACCGAGTACGGTCCCGTTGCCACGGCCTGCAGGTTGGCGGGAGCAGCCGGAGCGCCCAGTTTGGCGAACTCGCGGATCGAGATGTTGTCGAAGACGATCCCGCCCTCGCGGCTGGTGTCCTGGTAGATGCCCAGTCGCCCGAAATCGAGGGTCGACTCGAAGAAGGCGATCTGCGGGGCGTTGCCCGGATCGGGTGTATTGATAAATCCATACTCCCCGAGCTTGTTGCCGTTGAGGAAAAGGACCATCGTGTTGGGCGGGACCTCGCCCTGCCCCAGGGTCTCATCGTCGTAGGGCAGCGAGTCCCCGTTGTTGCCGTTGGCGAAGAAGGTCACCGAGTTGGCCCCGGTCAGCTCGTAATTGGCCACGACCTCGGAATCCCGGCCTTCCTGGAGGGCTCCGGTAGGGTTGTAGTTGACGACCAGGGTCCCGTCATTCTGCAGGCGCAGCTCGAAGGGCCGGAAGTCGGAGTTGTTGGTTTCCAGGCCGGCCGGACAGACGGCGATGTGGACGCGGCTGTCGGTGTCCTCGGGTGGCACCTCGTACATCCGCTGGAAATCGAAGTCGACCCGGACGTTGTCGGTGTTGGCGGGCTGGAAATCAAAGCGCATATGGGTCGAGCCCCCGGTAGTGAAATCGTAGGCGTAAAGGGCCTGTCCGGTGGGCATGGGATTGGCCGGGTCGGTTCCGGCATCGACCACCACGAATCCGTTGGTGCTGTTGTTGCTGCTGGGGGTGAAATTGGTCGCGAAGGGGATCAGCGGCTGTTCCCCAAGGGTGTCGGATTCGAAATCCAGCAGGTCCAGGAAGACCGCCGGTTCGTTGCTTCCTCCCCCGCCGCCGCCGGAGATGTCCTCGATGCGGATGTTGTCGAAAACAATCCCGCCCTGGCGCTTGGAGTCCTGGTAGAGAGCCACCTGGCCGAGGTCGGCATCACTGGCCCAGAAATCGATCTGGGGCGCGTTGGCGGTATCGGCCCGGCGGATGGTCAGGTAGGTGCCGATGTAGCTGCCGTTCAAGTACACGTCCATCATGTCCGGGTCGAGGCTGCCGCTCAGGACACCGTCGTCGTAGGCCACCGCATCGGTGCTGTTGGAGTTGACGAAGAGGACCAGCTCGTTGGGGTTCCCGGTGTCGTAGCTGCCGACCACCGCGGAGCCGCGGGAGCCGTCGATGCCGGCCGCGTCGGTGGAATACTCCACGACCACGGAACCGTCATTGAGGATCCGCACCTCGAAGAGGCGGAAATCGGAGTTGTTCAGGCTGTAACCGGCCGGGCCGACGGTGAAGTGGACGCGGGTATCCGAGTCGGCCGCAGCGTACATGCGCTGGAAATTGAAGGAGGCGCGGACCGCCGCGACATTGGTGCCCCCGTTGATCTCGCCCCGCATATGGGTGCTCGTCCCCGAGCTGCCGTCCCCGTCCTGGTCGTAGATGTAGAGGCTCTTGCCGGAAAGCGGGTTGGC
>CAJXMX010000134.1 GCA_913056355.1 uncultured Opitutales bacterium | reverse complement strand
CGAGGAGAAACTTTCAATGAGAAGCGGCGCCTGGAATTTGCGCTTTCAGGTCAGGAGGATTGCGCATGAGCACGATGCTTGACATTTTCCCGTCCCGGGACCTCAAGAGAAGCATGGAAACGAAAACCGAAAGTTGTTGCTCCAGCCAGGACGCACAGAAGGAGAAGACTGGTTTCTTCCAGCGCATGTGGCAGAAGCTGGACAACAAGATGAAGGAAAAGGCGGAGGCCCAGGAGGGCTGTGGCTGCGGTTGCGGGGACGACCCCGATAAAAAGGCCTCCCCCGATAAATGCTGCTGAGCCTGATCGCCATCTTCTTCGGCATCACCACCGGGGCCATCATGATCTCCGGCTACCTGATGAACTTCATCGCCGGCGGCCTTTGAATACCGGATTCTCCGGCCGCCGGGAAAGATGAAGTCGGCTGGAGCCGTTTGCTAAATCTCGACCGGCTTGTATCCGCCCTTGCCGCGGAAGTAGAGGATCAGCCCGGCATAACAGACGAACATGAAGAGCGGGAAGACGGCCATCTTGGCCAGGGCACCGAACTGGCCGGCCTTCTCGGCGGCGGCCAGGGCATCCATTTCGGCCTGCCCCTTCATGGTGGCCGCGGTCATGGGATCAATGGCGTCATACTTGCCCAGCAGGTAATCCTTCTCCACGTGAACCTGCTGGTAGACGGCTTCATTCTCGGCCATCAGCGTGTGGGTGGCAGTGGTTTCCTGCAGGTAACCGATAAAGGGGGCGCCCAGGATCCCCACCGCCAGCATGCCGATCCCGCCCAGGGCATTGAGGGTCAGGGCGCCTCCGCGCGGGGACTGCTCCGAGGCCAGGCCCAGCATGGTCGGCCAGAAGAAGGATTTGCCCACACCGTAGAATGTGGCGGCGGCGAAGATGGCCCATAAGGCCGCATCGCCGGTCTTGGACAGGAGCGTCAGGCCAAGGGCAGCCAGGAGCGAACAGGACGCCAGCAGCCCGAGGGGAGAAAGTTTATGCACCAGGGGTCCCGCACTGAACCGGAGCAGCACCATGATGGCCGAGGTATAGACCAGCACCCAGCCGGGATTGAAGCCAAGTTTGGTCATCGGCTGCTCCATTAGCGAACTGATCCAGCCGTCGGTTCCCAGTTCGGTCGTCGCCAAAGGCATCATGATGATGATCAGGACGGCCAGGATGCCGCTGCCGAAGGACTTGGTCACCACCACAAAGACCACCACGACGATGGCGGTCAGGATCCAGGCCACGATGTGGGGCCAGCCCAAGGCCTGGCCAACCTGGCCGAAGACGAGTCCGAATCCGACCAGGGCTCCGAAGCCGCCCAGTTCCTTGAGCATGTCCACATAGCTGATTCCGGCCTGTTCACGCTCGCTGCGGGGGAACCTCAGGGGAACGGACATCAGGAAGAAGACCACCGCCGGGACCAGGATGAAGCCGATGATGAGCCGCCAGTCCCCGGAGGCATTGCCGGAGAGGGCGATGGTCACCAGGCCCCCCACCACCAGGCCCAGGGGCCAGCCGGCGTGCAGGATGTTCAGCCACTTGGTCTTGGCGTCCCTGAACATGGTCGCCACCAGCGGGTTGATGTAGGCCTCCACCGCGCCGTTGCCCAGGGCCAGGATAATGCTTCCGGTATAAAGCAGGGAGTGGCCCTTTTGCTGGGCCTCGACCAGCGCCGCGCCCTCGACTCCCTGGATGGCCCCATAGGCCATCACGGCCAGGGTGGTGTAAATCACATAACAGAGGAAGGAGAAGATCATCGCCGCCTTGTAACCGACCTTGTCGATGAACAGGCTGAAGAGGATGATGCTGACCCCGAACGGCCAGATTCCCGCTCCGGCCAGCTCGCCCGCCGCCACCTTGTCCAGGTTGAAGTCGGTCATGAACTGGCCGCCGCAGAGGTACATGCGGCTGAAGAAGGCGTAGGAGGTCGTGATCAGGGCGATGAAACAGCCCCAGAACAGGATCTTGTCGTGGCGGGTATTCATAGTGGGAGTAGTGTAGTTTAGGGTTTAACGCAGCGCTTCTAGAAGCAACCGCCATCCTGTCTACAGGTCAATTTCATGAAAGCAAGAATCAATCGGACGATGGGGAAAGTGGGGGGTATCCGGTCAAACTAATCCTTGCCGAAAAAGGATCTAATTGCATTATCCCGACTTCAACGGCTTCAGCGTGGCCGTTCCAGCAATTACACCCAGCAGTATAACCCCCAATCGATGACTATCTCATGAGCGGCCCCCGTCTCGTCCGTTTGTCCGAACATATTGTGGAAATTGTCAGCGACGCCGGTGAAGGCGCGCAGAAAGCCGCCGTCAGCTTCGCCCAGGTCTGTGCCAAGGCCGGCAACGGGCTCTGGACGGTGGAGATCATTCCCTCGGAAATCCAACCCCCGCCCCACACCACCGGCAGTGCCAGCGGCAACCGGATCCGCCTCGCGGAAAACCCGGTGACCAATGTCGGCAACCTGGCCAACGTGGTCTTCGCCTTCAACGAGATGGCCCTGCTCTCCCGCTTCGAGGCCGGCACCGTGGCCAGCGACGCCCTGATCCTGATCGACGACCAGTGGGCCGAGCACGACATCGAGGCCTACCGCCAGTCCTACCGGCGGGTCCTCAACGATGTCCGCAACAAGGGTTGCCGGGTGATGGAGATTCCCCTCGAGAAGGAGACCCTGCGCCACGTCGACAATCCCCAGCGGGGCAAGAACATGTTTGCCCTGGGGCTGCTCTGCGCCCTTTACAACAAGGACCTTGAGATCGCCAAGGGGGTCATCGCCAATGTCTTCAAGAAGAAGAGCCAGGAGGTCATCGACACCGCCATCAAGCTCTGCGTGGCCGGCTACCAGTGGGGACTGGATAACTTCGAGACCTCCTACGAGGTGCCGGCGGTCCCCACCGATGCCGCCAAGGTGGCCATGAACGGCAATACCGCCCTGGCCCTGGGGGCCATTGCGGCCGGCTTTGACCTCTGCTCGATGTATCCGATTACCCCGGCCACATCCGCCTCCCACGTCCTTTCCGACATGTTCGAGGATTTCGGGGGCTTCGTCCATCAGGCCGAGGACGAGATAGCCGCCATCGGGGTGGCCCTCGGCGCATCCTGGGCCGGCAAGACCGCACTGACCATCACTTCCGGTCCGGGCATGGCGCTCAAGACGGAGTTCCAGGGCCTGGCCGTGATGACGGAAACGCCGCTGGTCATCGTCGACGTCCAGCGCGGCGGTCCCAGCACGGGGCTGCCGACCAAGATCGAGCAGGGGGACCTCCTGCACGCCCTCTACGGGGCACCCGGCGACGCCCCCAAGGTGGTCATGGCGGCCAGCACCATCGAGGAATGCTACTACATCCTCTCCGTGGCCCGTCGTATCGCCGAACAGTTCCGGATGCTGGTCATTGTCCTTTCCGACGCCAACCTGGCCACCGGCCAGCAGCTCTTCGACCGCCCGGACGTGTCCCACACCCCGCGCCGGGCCCCGCTCGACCTGAGCCCGGTCCCGGCCGGAACCCTCCCCTACGACTGGGATCCGGTGACCGGTCTTTCCCACCGCCTGATTCCCGGCCAGCCCGGCGGCATGGGGGTCATCACTTCCCTCAACCACGACCGCAACGGCAAGGCCTGCTACGATTCCGAGCGCAACCAGCGGGCCCACAAGATGCGCAGCCGCAAACTGGCCGCCCTCCAGAAGAGCCTCCAGCCGCCCGAGATCCACGGGGATCCGGATGGCGACCTGCTCATGGTCGGCTGGGGCAGCACCCGGGGGGCCATCGAGGAGGCTGTCGACATGGCCCGGAAGCAGGGCGTCAAGGTCTCCTCCATCAACATCCAGTTCCTCAGCCCGCTGCCGCCGGGCCTGAAGGAGATTTTCTCCCGCTTCAAGAAGGTCATGACCGTCGAGCTCAATTACAGCGACGACTGGGGGGACCCGCTGATCACCGAGGAAAGCCGCCGCTACGGGCAGCTGGCCTGGGTCCTCCGGGCCACCACCCTGATGGACATCGACTGCTACGCCAAGGTTCCCGGACGGCCCTACATGCCGATCGAGATCCGGGACGAGATCCTCCGGAATGTGGAGACTCCCTCTGAGAAGGTACCAGCCGAATCCCACGCCAAGGCCTGACCATGCGGCACGCTCAGTCCACCCTCCGACCGGCTCAAGGCAAACCCGAAACCTTCTGGCCAGCTCAAGGTAAACCCGTAACTCGTAACCCGTAACCCGCAACCAGCCACCCCCACCATGTCTACCATCATTCAGGATTGTCTCGAGGAAACCTGCGCCATCAACCCCCACTCGATCGAGGACTACCAGTCCGAGGTCCCGCGCTGGTGCAAAGGCTGCGGGGACCACGGGGTCCTGGCCAGCCTGCAGCGGGTCATGCGCAAGAACAACGTGGATCCCGAAAACGTGGTCACCGTCTCCGGGATCGGCTGTTCCAGCCGCCTCCCCCACTACCTCCGGACCTACGGGTTCCACGGAATCCACGGACGGGCCCTGCCCATCGCCACCGGGGTCCGCCTGGCCCGCCCGGAAATGAAGACCATCGTCACCATGGGCGACGGCGACTGCTTCAGCATCGGCGGCAACCACTGGCTCCACGCCATCCGCTACAACATCAACGCCCTGGTCCTGGTCCTCGACAACGAGATCTATGCTTTGACCAAGATGCAGGTCTCCCCCACTTCGCCCGCCGGGACCCGTTCCAACACCACCCCGCGGGGCACCTACCTGCAGCCGATGAACCCGATCGGGATCGTGGTCGGGATGACAAATGTCTCCTTCGTCGCCCAGACCGCCACCTGGCTCCCGGCCCACCTCGACGAGACCATCGAGCGGGCCTGGTCCCACAACGGGCTCTCCTTTGTCCGCATCCTCCAGCGCTGCCCGGTCTTCATGCCCAAGGCCTACGGCGAAGGCGGCCTCAATTTTCCGCTCGTCTTCCTCGATAACGAGGACGGCATCCCCATCAACCCGGCGCTCCTCAAGCGCGGTCCCGCCGAGGCCCACAACCAGCGGGACATCAATGAGGCGCTGAAGGTGGCGGCCCGGGTCGACCCGGCCCCGATGGGCCTGATTTACCACAATCCGGACCTGCCGGCCTACGAGGACATCCGGCACAGCCGGGCCAAGCGGCCAGATCATGAGACGTTCCTCGACCGCCTCGACAAGGTCATGGATCGCTACGCGGTTTAATGGAGGATCCCCGATGCAGTACGATGACCAACTCTTAAAGCCGGTCCGCGAGGTCTGGGAACACCACTGCCAGAACCTCAGCGAAGCCCTGGACGAAACCAGCCGTGAGCTGAAAAACCTCCTCCGCCTCGACGAACATCATCGCCATGGTCACGAGGAGAAACATCTCAAGGAAACCATGGGCCCCATGGCCGGGCGCGCCCTGAATCTGGCCTCGCTGTCCGAGGTCCTCGGCTCCTCCGCCTCCGCCCGCTGCCTCCCGGAAGAGCGACTGAAGCGTATCCACAACCTGGTGGCCGACCTCGAGCACCAGCTCAAGGCCTGCGCCCGGATCCCGGACGGTTATCCCATCATGTCCATTGAGGACGACGAGGAGGCCATCCACCAGGCCGCGGAGGATCATCTCGACAAGATGGCGCAGATCTTCCGCGATCTGCGCGTAGCCCAGCTGGAAGTCCGGGCCAAGTACGATCCGGGCGTCCATGACGCCATGTATGCCAACTTCACTTGGCGGCAGTTGTCCCCTTCCGAACTCCGCCTGTGCCCGCCTTTCCTGATCGTGGCCGAAGTCCAGTCCGAGACCGGCCCCGTCCTGCGCAAGGCAATGTCCCTGCTGGAAAGCCGCAAGCCCTTCAAGGTGGTGGTCCTGCGCAGCAGCCTGCGCAAGGTCTATTCCCCGACCGCGGACCCGAGCGTGCCGGCCACCATGGCCGTGGAAACCCTTCCCCTGGCCATGCGGGGCGTCCATTTCCTTCAGACCTGCATCGCCGCCCCGGATTACACCCGGCGGCTCTTCGAGGTCCTGACCTCCCCCCGCCCGAGCCTGGTTTCCCTGCTCGCGCAAAGGGACGGCGAGGACGAGGAGGACTTCCACCTGCGGGCCGAACGGGCCATGCGCTCAAAGGCCTTCCCGGTGGTGCTCTATGATCCGGACCGGGCCAAGGGTTTTGTTTCCTGCTTTGACCTTTCCTCGAACCCGGAAGGCAGCGAGGCCTACACCTTTGCCGATTTCGCCCTGTTTGAAGAGGAGTTTGCCGGCGAATTCAGCGAACCGCCGGCGGGAGTCCATGCCGACAATCTGGTCCCGGTCGCGGAATTTCTCGAGCTGACCCGCCACCAGAGGATGGGCAAGCTGCCGGTGGTCTACGCCCCGGGCCCGGACGGGGAAGGTACCCCGAAGGTGGTTTCCTCCCCGATCGTGACCCAGGCTTCGGACCAGCAGCACCTCTGGAAGACCTTGATGGAAATTGCCGGGGTCGACAACCCGCATGTCAAGTCCACCAAGGCCAACCTGCAGGCTGCCTTCGGGGCCGAACAGAAGGCCATGAAGGAGTCCCTGCAGCAGAACCTGGAAAAGGATCGCAGCACGCATGAAAAGATGACCATGGCCTCCGCCGTGCAGAAGCTGGTCGCCAACCTGACCGGCGTCGATCCCTCCCGTATCGACCTGCAGCAGCTGCTGGTCGAGCGCCCGGAGACGAAAAAACCGGAAAGCTGAGCCGTTACCCGGCTAGTCCCGTTCCTTGAGTTCGATCTCCGTCGCTTCCCAGGAATGGGCATTTAAGGACAGGGGCGCCCGCACCCGCTCCACGAACTTCGAGGGCATCAGGAAGCCTGAAACCTGGCGGTAATCCAGATAGGTCACATCCACGCTGGCGCCGCGGGTGGTCTCAAAACCTTCAAGGGTGATCCAGACCCGGAAGAGCCGGTTGTTTTCCGCATCGATGTAGGCCACCACCTCATCCCGGGGAGAAAACCCAAATCCCGGCTCGAGGACAAAGTACAGCCGATGATAACGGCGTCCCTCGATCTCCTCGTCAGCCAGACGGACCGGTTTACCGCCGTGCCAGGCGAGGTAACTCGGCCCCAGGTGGAACAGGGTGAAGGCCTCCGCGGTCAGTGCGCTGGAGGCCAGCACATCCGGGTCCTCAGAGACGACCCCGTTGTACCAGACCTCGATCTCCGGGCGCCCCCAGGCGATCCGCTTGATTCCCTCCGGTCCCGTCCACTCCACCAGGCTCCGGTCCTCCTGAATCCAATAACGCTCCTCGGACTCGATCCGGTAACCGGCATCCGTAACCAGCGGCTGAATCTTTTTGATCAGGCTGCCCCACTCGCCGGTGATGGAAATGCGGACCTCCTTCACAGAGTCCTTCAGGTTCCCCCCATGGGCTTCCAGACATCCGGCCAAGATGGCTGAGGCGTCCCGACCTTCGGGAGTAGCATCGTCGGCGTCGGGCCTCGGGAGGTTGGTCGCGCAACCGACAGCCAGGAGCATGGCCGCCGCCAAAAGCACAAGAGAAATCAACTTCATTCTCCAAAATACGCCACCACCCTGAATCCTACAAAACCGCCCCGGACCCGTGGTTAATCGGACCGGCTATTGGTTCCCTTTCCCGCCAAGCGGCTAATCATCCTGCATTATGGCCCATGCATCGCCCTGCCGGGCTTCGCAGGGCATGCTTCGCTCTTGTCTCGCTACAAGCATGGCTGTGCCATGCGTAGCTCGAAGAGCGAAGCATGGTACCCGGGGTGGGGGTCGAACCCACACTCCTTGCGGAACCGGATTTTGAGTCCGGCGCGTCTGCCAATTCCGCCACCCGGGCATCTCCTGAAGGGCACTACAAGAGAATCACCCGGCACCAAGGGCAAGCCGATAATGCACCCAAAATATCGCAATATTACAGGTTTTCCCGCTCCCGGTTTTCCTGCCCCAAGGCCCGTACTCTGGTGGTTGGACCCCGGTCCGGAGGCTGCTGGCGATGGATGTTGTTATTTCATGAAATAATCAAGCCCTGTCGACGGTCTTCGCATCCTTGTACCCGGACAGCGGGCCGACAGACCCGAAGCAGGTTCCCGAAGCACCTGGTGCATTCCCCACTTTGAGAAACCGTCTCCAGTCAATTCCCTGGTCGTTATTAACTCCTTTTCACTAGTGAAACAGCACCCCTGCTGAACCCTCCGGACCGCAGGCCTGAGGCTGCTGGTCCGGGAGCTTCCGGCAGGTTCCCATCCCGATGGGTCCGGGGCATGCGGTCGACCAAGTGCTTATTTCATTTTGTTTCACCAGATTTCTCAGATTTTTCCTTGTCATTCTGGGGGCTTGCCATCAGAAAAGAATGGTCAAGCTGCCCAAGCCAGCTTCAACAACCATAACCTCCAGAGTTTAACCTATAAATAAGACTATGAGAAAAACATCACTACTCATCTCAGCCGCGGCGTTGCTGGCTGGGGTATCGACCTCTCATGCCACCCTGTTTGCGTATGAAGGTTTCGACGCTCCGATCATTACCGGCACCGGTGTCGCCGCTCCCGGCGGAACGGCCCTGAACCTGATCGACAACAGTGGCTCCGGCTTTACCGGCGCCTGGACCGTCACCAGCGGGTCCGGCGGCGCTTCTGTTTTTGAATCTGCAGGTCTGGCCTACCCTGGCGGCTACCTGGGCACCAATGTTGCCGTTGGCGGCAATGGCCGGGCCACGGGTGCCCCCGGAGACAACGCTTTCCTCCGCCTGAATTTCAACAGCGGTGCGGCGACCTCCATCAATGGCGCTCCCCTTGTGGTTACCTCCTTCCTCGCCCAGCGGGTCGGCACTTCGGTGACGGATGCCGGTGCTCTGGACGCCGCCACGCGGACCGAGTTCAACCTTGTTTCCGAATACCCGCGCAACTTCGGGGCGCGCTTCATGTCGAACTCCGGCGTGACGGACAACAGCTCACTCGGCACGATCGGCAAGCCCAGCACCTGGGGCATCAACGGCGAGACCTATCCGGACGACGTTCCCTCCATCACGGACACCTGGGGCGTTGGCAGCTGGAAAGACACCCACAATGAATACACCGGCGAGAGCTTCTCGGACGGCGTCGACCACGTGGTCGTTGTCTTCTATAAGGCCAGCAACATGGTTGAACTGTACGTCAACCCGCAGGCCGACGGCACCAACGACGGCTTCCTGAAGTTCACTTACACGGATGGTGGCAACCCGGTCCCGATGGACTTCTACGCTTTCGGCGTTGAAGCCGGCAATGACAGCAGCGACCGTCCGGTCGGCGATTTCGTCTTTGACGAGATCCGTGTTGCCGACTCCTGGTCCGATGCCGCCGGTATTGTTCCGGAGCCGTCCACCTACGCAGCGATTCTTGGCTTCCTGGCCCTGGCGTTTGTCTTCGTTCGCCGTCGCCGGAACAAATAACCTGCTTTTAATTTCATAGGTTTATCTCGATTAGGCCGTCCCGCAGCACGCGGGACGGCCTTTTTTTCTTCAGGAATCACGGTGCAGAACCTGCTTCAAAATTCTTGCTTATCGAAGGGATAAGTGGAAAACTGAACCTCGCCTCCAAAGGAAGGGGGCATATTACCCTACTCTACAACCAACCCAAAACCATCAATCCAACATGAATAAAGTGAATGTCTCACTCGTTTTCTCGGCTGCCGCATTGCTGGCCGGAACTTACACAGCCCAAGCGACGCTGTTTGCCTACGAAGGATTTGACGCGCCCAACATCACGGGAACGACGACCGCGGCCCCGGACGGTACAGCGCTGAATCTTGTCCAGGCCAGCGGAACCGGATTCACGGGCACATGGACCGTTTCCAGCGGCAGCGTCGGTGATTCCCAATTCCTGTCTGCCGGACTGGCCTATCCCGGAACCTACATGGGAACCAACAACGCCGTTGGTGGTCATGGCCGGGTTGCCGGTGTCATTGGCAGCAACGCCTTCGTCAACCTTGGAATAGATGCCCCCACGGATACGAGCATCAACTCGGCACCCAACATTTACATTTCCTTCCTGGCCCAGATCCAGAACCAGACAACAACGGCCTACTCAAACCTCACCACCGACACCCGCAATACGTTCAACCTTGCGGCGGAATACCCGCGCAACGCTGGCATCCGGATTATGAGTGTCAGCGCCAGCAACAACAGTGCGCTGGGGACCATTGGCAACGGCGGCAACTGGAACGGGGGCGGCGGCGGTGTTCCGACGCAATCCGTATACAATTCCGGCGATACCAATCCCGAGGTCGTGGATACCTGGGCGGCCTGGAACTTTAATGACGTCCACAACATATTCACCGGCAACGGGGGAACCCAGGACGGCGATCCGAGCGCAAATTACAATCCCGCCCCGGCCCACTACGATGGAGTTGACCACGTGGTCCTGCATGTGGACACCACCAGCAGCACCTATACCCTCTGGATCAATCCGACTCCGGATGGATCATCCGATGGATCCCTGACCTGGGTACACACCGACGGTGATGTCGTTCCTTTCGTGTTCAAGGCCTTTGGTGTCGAGGCTGGCAGCGGTGATGCCAATCTGGACCGTGCTCCCGGCGACATCATTTTCGATGAAATCCTGATCGCCGACACCTTTGCCGATGCGGCCGGATTCACCATGGTTCCCGAGCCTTCCACCTATGCGGCGATCCTTGGCTTGCTGGCCCTGGCTTTCGCCGCCATCCGCCGCCGCCGTAACCAATAAGGCGCAGCGAATACGGTTACTCTTCAAAAAAGCCGCCCGGTGGATGCCGGGCGGCTTTTCTATTTCCTAAAATGAAATGGCTCAGGTCCGGTCCTTACCAGAAGACCGCATAGAGGACCAGGGTCACAATCACCACAACGATGCCCGCGACCTTGGCCACCGAGGAGGTCTCCAGGGCAATCGTGGTCCGGGTCGGCAGTTGGATCGGATCCCTGCGCGGCTTGATCATGGTGATGACCGCCATCAGCAGGAGAACCAGGCCGAAGGACAGGGCCATCCGGTCGAGGAAGGCCAGCGAGGGCATGGCCAGCTTGAGAATGCCGTACATGACCGGATTCGCCAGCAGGCCGACCGGACCGCAAATGGAGGGAGCCTTCCGGACCACCAGTCCGAAGACGAACACGGCCAGGATACCCGGGGAGATGAAGCCCTGGAATTCCTGGATGTAGGTGAAGACCCCGCCAAACTTGGGATTGCCCAGCAGGGGGGCAATCAGGGCCCCGATAACCACGAACACGGCCACGCAGAACCGGCCCACGATGACCAGGAAATCATCCGTGGCCGAGGGGTGCAGGAACTTCTTGTAGATGTCCATGGTGAAGATGGTGGAGGCGGCATTCAGCATGGAGGCCAGGGAGCTGATGACCGCGCCGGCCAGGGCCGAGAAAATCAACACGGTCAGGAACCCGGAGGGAACCAGACGGTCGATCAGGATCCCGAAGGCGGTATCGTACTTGTAGCCGAGGAGCTTTTTGCTGGTCACCGGTGCCCCGGTGGCTCCGGCCACCTTGAGGACCCGGGCGTTGTAAGCCTCGATCTCGGCCGCCTTCTCCGGGTTGTTGCTGGTGTAGGCGCCCGTCAGCTCGAAGGTGGTCAGCGGTTCGGCGGGAACATCCGCCGCCGAGAGGCTTTCATAAAGGGTCCAGTTGGCCTGGATCTGCACGTCCTGCTGGGCCTCGATCTCCATTTCCCCGGAGAAGAGGTTGAAGGCCATGATGCCGGGAAAAACAATGACAAAGGGAATGATCAGCTTCAGGGCCGCGGCGAAGACGATCCCCTTCTGCCCCTCGGCCAGCGACTTCG
>CAJXMX010000133.1 GCA_913056355.1 uncultured Opitutales bacterium | reverse complement strand
CCGTAGCTGCCGAGGTACGAGAGATCCTTGCGGACCTTCGCTGCGTTCACGCCCGCGAGTTCGGCGAGTCCTTCGGAGGAGATGTTGGCGACGCCGGCCTCTGCCTGGTCGACCACCGGTTCGTGGTCCTGGTTGTATTTGCCCCACAATTCGCGTCCGTCGAGGGGCTTGCCGCGGACATCCATGAAGAACCTGGCCTGGCGCAGGTACTTTTCTTCGCGGGTGACCCGGTACAGCTTGACCAGACCCAGCTCGATCTCCTCATGACCTGGTGGAATGCGCAGCCCTTCCCCGTTGAAGGTGGCGCAGACGAGGTCCGCATTCCTGACGGCCACATCGAGGAAATTCCGCCTGCCGGTGGCCAGGTAATGGGCGACCGCCGCCTCGTACATGTGCCCGGCATTATAAAGCTCATGGCTTTCGCGGAGGTTGTCCCAGCGTTTCGCCTTCGGCTTGCACCAGCGGACCGAGTCGAGGGCATTTGTGGTCAGGGTTGTGTAAAGGTAACCGTCGTCCTCCTGGGCTGCGGCGATGTAGCCGATCAGTTCATCCAGGTAGGCCTCGAGCTCCGGATCCGGCTTCACCATCAGGGAATAGGAGGCCCCCTCGATGACCTTGTAGGGATCGGTATCGTCGAAGCCGAAATCCCCCCGGTGGGAACCCTCGATCAAGCCGCCGGCGATCTTGAAATTGTCGATCCGCCCGGTCTCCTCGCATTTGCCGAAGGCGGAAGGGATGGAGGCCTCCCGGTTGGTCTCCATGCGCGGAGCCCAGAAAGCATCCGTGAAGTGGACATCCGTGAAGGGGACGGGCACGATGGGATAATCGCGGGGTGCGGTTTGGGCGGCGAGGGGGGAGTTCATCAGGATCAGCGCCAGGAGGCTGGCCAGGAAGGGAGTACGAGGCTGCATGTCGGTTGGGGTTTCGGATTGGCGGCCGGGATAAGCCAACCTTACCCGGTCTTTGGAAAGGTATATTTCCTTCCCATTAAATCTTGAAGAAAAATCCTTCCCGAAACCTTGGTAAAAAGAAAACCGCCTCCCGGGGGAGGCGGTTTGCCTGAGGTACTACCTTTGATCAACAGCGATCAGGTACTGGGCAAAATGACCGAGTCAATGACGTGGATGACTCCATTGGTGGCGGGCACGTCGGCCTGGACAACCTTGGCATCGTCGACATAGACCGTCCCGTTCCGGACCTTGATCCTAACCTTGGCGCCTTCAACCGTCTTGGCGGAATCCAGCTTCACGACATCCTTGGCTTCCACCTTGCCGGGCACGACATGGTAGGTCAGGACAGCGATCAGCTGGTCCCTGTTTTCCGGCTTGAGGAGATTTTCCACGGTGCCGGCCGGGAGCTTGGCGAAGGCTTCGTCGGTGGGGGCAAAGACCGTGAAGGGCCCGTCACCTTGAAGGGTGTCGACCAGTCCGGCGGCCTGCAGGGCGGCGGCCAGCGTGGAAAAGGAGCCGGCCTCAACGGCGGTGCTGATGATGTCGCCCTTCTTGGCGTGAGATCCGCAGGAGGAGCAGGAGCCTGCCTGGGACAGGGCCGGGAAGAGGGTGATAGCCAGCGAGACAGAGATGATTTTCAGAGGGTTGGTGATGTTTTTCATAACGCCAACACCTTACTCCAGCCGAATCCCGATTCAGGGGTTATTCGGACCGGAGGCGAAAAACACCGGTTGGACGGAAACTGGGCTTTGTGACTGGTCCGCCCCGCGGCTTGCCGGATTCCCTTCGGGTCAGGGCAAGGCTTCGCCCGTGGTGCGGTCGAATCTGTCCTTCGTGAGCATCCCGGGCAGCAGATCCCCTGTTTCCTCGGTCCAGTCGTCCAGGACCCCGCGGAGCACCTTCAATTCCCCGGCGTAGCGGGGGTCCTCAGCCAGGTTGTGAAGTGAATACGGATCGGCGACGTTGTCGTACAACTCCTCCCCGGGGCGGGGGAGCATGAAGGTGTCGCATTGGTCTGGCGTCAGTTCCCGCCGCCGCTCCAGATCAAGCATCAGCTGGTAAGTCGGGCTGCGCACGGCGTCCGCAGGCGGCGTGGCCGGCAAGTCCGGCCGCCAGTTGCGGATATAGGTGAAGCGGCGATTGCTGGCCGCCCGTTCAAAAGCCATGTAGTCATGCCAGTTGTGCTCGGCGAAGGCGAACTCCCTTGCGGGGATTTGCGGGTCCTTCAGGGTTCGGGCAAAACTGCTTCCCTGGAAATCCGGTTGATCCGCCATCCCCGCCAACTCGAGAATTGTAGGGGCAATATCGATACTGCTGACCAGCGCGTCCGATCGCCGCCCACGGGGTATACCGCCCCCCGGCCAACGTGCGATGAGCGGGGTGCGGATTCCCGAGTCCAGAAGCCGGGTCTTGCATCGTGGGAAGGGCCGCCCGTTGTCGGAAATCAGCAAGACCAGGGTGTTACCGGCCACCCCCTGCCGTTCCAGTTCCTCGAGGACCTGGCCGACGTGGGAATCAAAGCGTGTGATTTCATCATAGTAGCGGGCCAGGTCGGCGCGAACTTCCGGGGCGTCCGGAAGGAACGGGGGAACAAACACATCCTCCGGCGAATGGGGTTCCGGAATGGTGTCCTCCGCATAATCGCGGTGCGGGTCAAAGGCGGCCAGCCAGAGGAAAAAGGGTTTGTCCCGTGGCCGGTCCCGCAGGGCTTCCACCCATTTCTCGCAGCCGCTCGGACCACCTCCCTGCAATATCCTGTCGAACTGGTCACGGACCTCATCCCCGAGGTGCCACTTGCCGGCCGAGGCGGTGTAGTATCCGGCCTCGCGGAGGAGCGATGAAAGCAGTACCTGGTCGGCCGGAACCGGCATGTGGAGCTCCGGGGCACCGGTATTGTGGGGGTACCTTCCGGTCAGGATGGAGGCCCGGCTGGGACTGCAGGAGCTGGTGGTCAGGAGGGCCCGGTTGAAGGTCAGGCCTTCGCGGGCCAGCCGATCCATGGACGGGGTCCGGATACCCGCATTGCCATAGGGGCCATTGTCGTTCCAGCCCATGTCATCGGCCACGAAGATGATGAAATTGGGCGGGGCCTCCCCAAGTTGGCCATCCGGTGCAGCGGGAAGTGAAAATGGCAGAATAACGAGGAGCAGTAAGGGGAATCGGGCTTTCATTATCGAAACGGCGGGGGTAAAGAGGTTCCCATCCCTTTCTAGGAGCGCCGCGGATCCAGGCAATCCTATTCAAAATAGGATCTTGAAGGACGGGCCCCCCGTTGCCTGAATCATAGACCGTGAATGATCCCTCCCACAGCCCGGCGGCAATCGCCAGGCATCCCTTCCATGTCATGACCAAGCCCATCGGGCCGATCTGCAACCTGGACTGCAAATATTGCTTCTATTTGGAGAAGGAGGCGCTCTACACGGACGGAAAATGGCGCATGGCCCCGGACCTTCTGGAAACCTACATCCGACAGTACATCGAGGCCCAGCCGACCCGGGAGGTCAGCTTCGCCTGGCAGGGCGGGGAACCGACCCTGCTGGGGGTGGATTTCTTCCGCAAGGTGGTCGAGTTGCAGGAGAAACATGCCAATGGAAAGCAAATCGAGAACGCCTTCCAGACCAACGGGACGCTGCTGGACGAGAACTGGGGAGCGTTTCTCAAGGAACACGACTTCCTGGTCGGGATCAGCATCGACGGGCCCAGGGAGCTGCACGACCACTACCGGGTGGACAAGAAAGGGCGCTCCTCCTTCGACGAGGTGATGCGGGGCGTGGAGGTCCTGCAACAGCACGATGTACGCTTCAATACCCTGACCTGCCTCAACCGGGCCACGGCCAGGAAGCCCCTCAAGGTCTACCAGTTCCTCAAGGGAATCGGCAGCCGGTACATGCAGTTCATTCCGATTGTGGAGCGGAAGCCCGGCTCGCAGGCCCGCTCGTGGGGACTGGACCTGGCCAGCCCGGAGGACGGCCAGGACGGGGAGGAGGACCTCCCGGTCATGTCCTGGAGCGTCCTGCCCCGCGATTTCGGGAATTTCTACATCCAGGTATTCGATCGTTGGATACAAAAGGACGTGGGCCGCGTATTCGTGCAGTTGTTCGATACGGCCCTCGGGAAATGGGTCGGCGAGCCCGGGGGCATCTGCGTCCATGCCGAGACCTGCGGCGACGCCCTGGCCGTCGAGCACAATGGCGATCTCTATTCCTGCGACCACTTTGTCTATCCCCAGTACAAGCTGGGCAACATCCGGGAGACCCCCCTGGCCGCGATGGTGGACGATCCCCGGCAACGGGCCTTCGGCAAGGCCAAGCGCGACGCGCTTCCCCAGTACTGCCTTGATTGTGAAGTGCGGTTTGCCTGCAACGGAGGGTGTCCCAAGGACCGCTTCCTGACCACGCCGGCCGGGGATCCGGGACTCCACTACCTCTGCGAGGGGTACCGGGCCTTCTTCAACCACATCGACCCGGTCATGCGGGTCATGGCGGAGCTGCTGCGCCGCCAGCAGGCGCCGGCCCTGGCCATGGAAATGGTCAAGCGAAAGGCGGTGCCGGGATACCGGCCGGCCAAGTGAGGCCCTGGTCCCGGAGCGGCCTGCGCTTCCGCATGCGTTCCCTTCAATCGAGCAGTTTCAGGATGACTTGCAGGAGGGCATCCGGACCCCCGACATTACCCGGGAAGACAACATACGGAAGACCCGGGAAACGGCTTTCCGGGCCGGTCTCCCATACCGGCACACCCGGATGAACCTGGCCCAGGACACGGGCTTCCCGCACCGCCAGGGCCCTCGTGGCGATGTCGCTGGAGGTGATTCCACCCTTGGCGACCAGAAAGCGCGGCCGAACCCCGAGGCCGGTGACCAGGCGGACCAGGGCGTTGGAGACCTTCTGGCCAATTCGAAGGCTGGAAGCGGCGCTGGATCCGGAGACATACCGTCGGCTGGTGTGAAGCACCGTGTGCCTTCCCCCGAAAATGCGGATCAGGAGTTCACTTTCCACTTCCATCAGGTATTCCGCGGCGGAATCCGCCTCCAGGACGCGTTGAACGTCCAGTTCGAGAAACTCCAGGCGTTCATCCGTCCGCAGGGTCTCCAGCTGGGCGGTTGTCTTGGGAACGTACGACCCGACCACTACCAGCCCTCCGGAAGGACCGCCGGCATGCAGCTCGCCGCCTTGCAGGACCGGCGGAACCGACTGGCCCAGGCGGGCCGCGACCAGGCCGGCCGCGGACCTGTAGAGAATCCTGCGCCCGGCCGACTCGGCCTTGACGGCCCCGGCCGCGAAGACCTCGATATCCCGGTCGCAGCAGGCATCCACCGTGAAGACCGTCGGGGCGGAAGCATTCCGCAGTTCCCTGCAGACCACCTCCGGCCCGCCTTGACGGATCAGCTCAATGTCGAGGACCCGCACCGAGCCGGCTTTGATCCGGCCGCCTGTCTTCTCCTCCACATAAGCGGGAAGGAAGGAATGCGAATAGGAAAAGGCCGGATCGCGGGCAAAGGGTGTCCGCGCCGCCGGGACAAGTTGGTCATCCTCGGCAACATAGTGCTCGCCATGCAGGGTCAGGCGTCCGCCGGCACCAAAATAGGGAGCCAGGACAACCAGGTCGAACCCGCCCAGCACTTCTGCCAGGGTGTCCGTTTCCAGTGGAAAATGCCCGCGCAGCGTGGAATCGCTGCGACTGACCAGGGTGAACGGGCGGCCGGCGGCCGCGGTTTCAAGCTTGGTCGCCAATTCCCGGTGCAGGTTCCCCGTCTCCTCCTCATTCAGGGCGCGCGAGTTGGTCAGGACAAAGCAGCCCGGTTCCGGACGGTCAAACTGACGGGCCAGGGTTTCCACCTCCCAGTCGGTGACAACGTACAAGTCCCGCACGGTCTGGGTGCCGGTGGGGTCATCATCCAGGACGAAGACTTTCTTTCCCGATTCAACCAGTTTCCGGCGAATTTCCGGCAGGACATCTTCCTTCCACGGAGGCGGGAGCGCGTCCAGCGCGGATGGATAGGGAAGGGTCTCACTCATGCGCCCGTGTACTCGAGGATGATGCCGTTGGTGGCGGCCTTGTCGACGAAGACGGCCCGCTTTCCCTGGGTTCCCTCGTGCGGCTTCGGGGCCGTGGGCAAGGGGCTGCTCTCCATGGCCCGGTCAATGTTTTCCACTTTCAGGCAAAAGTGGTGCAGGCCGTCGCCGTTCCGGCGAAGCCAGTCCCGGAGGGGGTGGTCCGGGGTCAGTGGCTCGACCAGCTGCAGGTGGGTGTTGCCGAGGTCGAGGTGCGTCAGGCGGACCACGCCGCCGTTGACCACTTCACTGCAGACAACCGGAAAGCCCAACCGGTCGCGCCACAGCTTGAGGGCCTCCTCCGTGTTCCTGACCGCGACGGCCAGATGGTCCAGTCCCTGGTG
Source organism: uncultured Opitutales bacterium (assembly GCA_913056355.1). GTDB lineage: Bacteria > Verrucomicrobiota > Verrucomicrobiia > Opitutales > Oceanipulchritudinaceae > Oceanipulchritudo. Next base: position 5,448 of record CAJXMX010000133.1, on the reverse strand, counting down.
CTTGAATTCCTTGCTCATGATAAATGCACGACCTCCCCCCTGTCGCTGGATCGATAACAGGCCTCGACGAGAGCGACCGTCCTCAGGTAGTCCTCCCCGGTCCCCTCGAAGGGCCTCCTTTCGAGCATGCAGTCCACGAAATGGCGCTGGAGGTTGTAGACGCAGTCGCCGGCAAAGTTCACCCGCTCATGTTTGTAGTCGATTTTTCGCGACGGAACACCCAGTGGCTTCAGTGTCAGCGACCCGTCGGTTTCGAGCTCGAGGTGCCCTTTGCTGCCGTCCAGCCGGACCGTTCCGAAGGTGTAGCGGGCGTCCTCTGCGTCGGTCTCGTTGTAGCGTGAGGCGTCGAGAATGGCGGTGGCGCCGCTGCGGAATCCGGCCACCACCTGGCCGGCGTCCTCCCCGGCAATGTCCCGGTTGCGCTTCTGCAGGCGGGCATAGATGGAGGAGACCTCGCCGCCGAGAAAGCGGAATGTATCGAGAAAGTGAACACCGGTCTCATAGACCAGGAGCCGGGGATACTTGCGAAAGAACGGCTGCCGGGCCAGGTAGGCGTCCTCCTGCCAGCCGTCGCCCATGCGCATGCGGACCGCGATCGAGAACAGCTGGCCGATGGCACCGGCCTCCAGTTGACGCCTTATTTCCCGGTACCAAGGCTGCCAGCGCCAGTTTTCATGGACCATGAACCGGATCCCCGCCTCGTGGGCGGTGGCCACGACTGCTTCCGCCTCCTCCAGGGTCGGGGCCAGGGGCTTCTGGCAGATGACATGGACCCCGTGCGCCGCGGCTACGCGGACGATATCCAGGTGCGACTCCGGCGGGGTGATGATGTCGATAAAGTCCGGCCCCTCCTCCCGGATCACCTTTTCCAGGTCGTCCAGGGGGGCGATCCGGGGCAGGTTGAAATCCCTCTGGAACGCCTCCAGCTTGTCCACGGAGCGATTGAGCGCGGCGACGACCCGGACCTCCGGGATACGGGTCCAGGCCTCGTACTGGTAACGGCTGAAATAGCCTGCGCCGATGACGATTGCTTTAAGTTGTTTCATTGATCCTTGGATTTCGAAATTGGAAGTTGGCCGGATTACCACCATGCCACGATGCGGGCCGGGCATCCGTCGCCGCCGGCAATCTTGAGGGGCAGGGCGGCCAGTTGGAATTCCCGGTCCAGCGGCAGCTGGTCCACATTGACGAGCCCCTCGGCGATGACCACGCCTGCCGTGAGCAGGATTTCATGCACCGCCTTCAATTCCGGGTAGTGCGAGACCCGGGCCACCGAGACCGGTTCCACGCCGAGCAGGGCCACCTGTTGGTCGACCAGCCAATGGGCGGCCTCCGGGCTGATACCCGGCATCTTGTCGCGGTAGTCCGGCGTCCCGTGCATGCGGGACCACCCCGTGCGCAGAAGCAGCCGGGCCCCCGGTTGCAGGTCTCCCGCTGCGGCGGACAATTCCTCCGGGCCGGTCACCGAGTCCGGCTTTACCAGGCCCAGGTCCAGGCAGCGGGCTGTTCCCAGGCAGGCTTCCAGGGGAAGGCTCTCCAGAGTCTTCCCGTCCTCAAGGAAGTGGAACGGGGCGTCCATGTGGGTGCCGGAGTGGGAGTAGAAGCTCAAGGTGCGGGCGTTCCAGCCATCGGCCGGCAATTGCCTGGCCACGGAGGACTCGAATCCCGGAACGGATGGATCGTAGGGTCGGCTTAAGTCGAGGACAGGCATGGCTCAATCCTTTATAATAGCTTCCTGGGGCCTGATGGACAACCAGAGAATGACCGCCAGGAAATTGAGGGCGGCGGCGATGTAGAAGAACGGGGTCGAGGAACCGAACCAGGCCAGCAGGTAGGGGAAGGCCAGGCTGGTGGCGAAGGACCCGATGTTGCCGGCCATGTTCATGGTTCCCGAGACCGCCCCGGAATGGCGCCCGCCGATGTCGACGCAGGTCGACCATGAGGGGGAGAGGGTCATGTCGGCCCCGAAGACGGCCAGCGTGAGGAAGAGGACGGCCGGAATGGCGGTGGTCATGTGTATGCTGACCAGCAGGCCGACGGTGGCCAGCAGGAAGCCGATTACCGCCGGAATCCTCCGGGAGACGACCAGCCCCCTGTGCCGGAACAGGTAGTCGACAAACCAGCCCGAGAACCAGTTGCCCGCCGCTCCGCCCAGCAGGGGCAGCATGGCCAGCAGGCCGGCGTCCTGGGCGGTCAGCCCGTAGGTGGACTTTACGTGCTTGAAAAGCCACGACAGGCAGAAGAAGAAGGTGAAGTTGCTGCAGAAGTACTGCATCATCAGCAGCTTGACGTTGCCGGCCGAGACCAGTTCGCCGAAGGGCAGGGGGCGTGGTTTGGCCGAGGCGGAAACCTTCTGCCGGTTCCCGATAATGTAGTCCAGTTCCTCCTTGCCGACGGACGGGTGTTCCTCGGGGGCGTCGCGGAAGGTGATCCACCAGATCACGGCGTAAAGGATGCCCACCACTCCCAGCACCAGAAAAGCCCCGCGCCAGCCCGCCGCGGTGATGAGCCAGACCATCAGGGGCAGGGCGATGGCCCCGCCGATGCGCGAGGCGGAAAAATTGATGCCCGTGACCAGTCCCCGCTCGCTGGTCGGGAACCAGGTCAGGGTGGCCCGGGCCATTCCCGGGAATGCGCCGGCCTCGGAGGCGCCGAAGACGAAGCGCACGACCAGCATGGAAATGAAATTGAAGCTGGCTCCGGTCACGGCGGTCAGCAGGGACCACAAGGCCACGACCCCGGTGAGCAGCTTGCGCGGCCCGAAACGGTCGGCGAATATTCCGGACGGCGTCTGGGCCAGGGCGTAGCCGAGAGTGAAGATGGAGAGGATCCAGCCGAACTGGGTGTCGCTGAGGGACAGGTCGGACTTGATCCCGTCACCGGCCACCTGGATGCAGGTCCGGTCGATGTAAAGCAGGAGGGAGAGGAGGAAAGTTCCGCAGACAAGGAGGATTCGTTTGGGCATGGCGGGGTGGTGGGGTATGGGAGTGCGTTGAGGCGTCCCCGTCAAAGGGCGGCCTTGATGGCATCGGTTATCCCGGTGGTTGTCGTGGATCCGCCAAGGTCGGCGGTGAGGATTTCCGGATTGGAAAGGACTTTTGTCACGGCCGCTTCGATACGCCGGGCGGCCGAGACCGCGGCCTCTCCTCCCAGCCAATCCAGCATCATGGCGGCGGAGAGGATGGTCGCCACCGGGTTGGCGACATTCTTCCCGGCGATGGTCGGGGCGGACCCGTGGGAGGGCTGGAAGACGGCGTAGCGGTCGCCGATGTCGGCCGAGGGTGCCATGCCCATGCCGCCGACCAGTCCGGCGGCGAGGTCGGAAAGGATGTCGCCGAACATGTTCTCCGTGACCATGACGTCAAAGTGGCGCGGGTCCTGGACCAGGAAGAGGGCCATGGCGTCGATGTAGACCCGGTCGGTCCCGACATCGGGGTACCCTCGGGCCACCTCGTCGAAGACCTCCCGGAAGAAGGCCATGGAGGGCAGGACGTTGGCCTTGTCGACCAGGGTCAGGTGCCGGCGCCGGGTGCGGGCCAGTTCAAAGGAGGCCCGGCAGATGCGCTCCGCCCCGTGGCGGGTGATGCGCATCACGTCGGTGGCGCCTTCAGGGGTCCGGCTGCCCCCCTTCTTGCGGGCGGCGAAAAGCCCCTCGCAGTTCTCGCGCATGAGGACAAAGTCGATACCTTCCGCGATTTCCGGCTTCAACGGGGAGTGGGAAGGATGGAAGAGGCGGATTGGCCGCACCCCCTGGAAGAGGTCGAGCTCCTCCCGCAGGTCTATCTGGGGGGTCATTTCCACCCCGTTGGGCCATCGGACCGAGGGCAGCCCCATGGCGCCCAGCAGAATGGCGTCGTGCCCCTTGAGGGCCTCCAGGGTCTCCGGCGGGAGCGGGTTGCCATTTTCAAGATACTCCCCGGCACCGACGGAGTACTCCCTGCAGTCCAGGCTGAATCCGGATGCGGCCGCCTCGAGGACCTCGACCGCGGCCCGGACCACCTCCGGACCAATCCCGTCACCAGGGAGAACGGCTATCGAAAAACGTTTCATGATCCTACTGGTTGGGCGTTTCCAGGATTTTTGGGAGGACATCGTGGGTCTTGGCCCAGCCCGTCCACTTTTCCTCCATTTCCTTGACCATCCCGGGATGCTCCCCGGCCAGGTTGATCATCTCGGTCCGGTCGTTGGCCAGGTTGTAGAGTTCCCATTCCCCGGAATCCAGGCGGCCGATGGCTTTCCAGTCGCCCTTGCGGACGGCCCGCTCACCATAGTGCTCCCAGAACATCCATTCCGGTCCGGGCTGGTCCTCGCCGAGCAAGGTGGGCAACAGGCTCCGGCTGTAGAGGGGCTTGATGGTGTGCCCCTGGTAGGTCTCGGGATAGGTGGCCCCCGAGACATCAATCAGGGTGGGCATGATGTCCGTGAGGTAGCCATGAAGGGGAGACAGGCTGCCGGCCTCCGTCTTCATGCCCTCCGGCCAGCGGATGATGAGAGGAGTGGAAATGCCTCCCTCGAAGAGACGTGCCTTGTAGCGCCGGAAGGGCGTATTGGAAGCGTTGGCCCAGCCCGTACCGTAGGAGGAGCCGCCGTCCATGTTGTTGCGCCCCCCGGCACCGCCGGCGTAAGGATCGTTGATGGCCGACATGTTGCCCCCGCCGAGATCCGTGTAGGGCTCGGCACAAGCTCCATTATCGGACAGGAAGATGATCAGGGTGTTGTCCAGCTGGCCCTGCTCCCTGAGGTAGTCGACAACCCGGCCGATATTCCAGTCCATGCGATGGACCTGGGCCGCATAGACCGACATGCGGTAGTCCAGGTTCTCCCGGTCCTGTTCGGAGAGCGCCGTCCAGGCCCGGGCCCCGTCGTCCCGCTGGGACAGCCCCCACGAGGGACTGACCAGGCCCATTTCCAGCTGCCGTTGCCAGCGCTCGGCCCGGAGCTGGTCCCAGCCGGAGCGGTACCGGCCGACAAACCTGGCGACGTCCTCCTCCCGGGCATGCAGGGGCCAGTGGGGGGCGTTGAAAGCCAGGTAGAGGAAGAAGGGATTTTCCCCGTCATGTTCACGGATGAATCGGATGGCCTCGCTGGCGAAGGCATCCGTGGTGTAATAATCGGGGTCTTCGGGCTCCGGCAGGGGGGTGTTGTCGAGGTACAGGCCGCGATCGCCGCGCGGCTTGAAGTAGCTGCTGGCCCCGGTGACGATGCCGTAGAAGCGGTCGAATCCGCGCTGGCAGGGCCACCAATCCGACTGATGGTAGCCAAGGTGCCACTTCCCGGTCATGTAGGTGGCGTAACCGGCCTGGCCGAGAACCTCGGCAATGGTCACGCAGTCCCGGTTGAGGCGGCGGACATAGCCGGGTGATGCGCCTTCCGGCATCGGCTTGTTGGGCGGGCCGGCGAGGATGCCCATGCCCGCCTGGTGCTGGTAGAGGCCGGTCAGGAGGGCGG
>CAJXMX010000132.1 GCA_913056355.1 uncultured Opitutales bacterium | reverse complement strand
GGAGGCGATAATCGTCAGGCTGCCGGACTCCTCGGTATTGCGGGCCGCGGAAAAGAGCTGGCGCGGCTTTTCCAGGGCCCGGATGTCGAGACCGCCGGTCATGGTCCGGCCGCTGCCGCCCCGGGCGGAGTTGTAGGCCCGGGAAAGACGGGTCAGGGAGTCCATCAGGAGGACGACGTCCCAACCGGCCTCGACCTGGTGCTTGGCGTAGTCGATGGCCAGCTCGGCCACGTTGAGGTGGTTGGCGGTCTGCTCGTCGTTGGAGGAGGCGATGACGATTCCCGGGGTGTTGCGCTTGATGTCCGTGACTTCCTCCGGCCGCTCGTCGACCAGGAGCATGACAATCTTGCACTCCGGGTGGTTCTTGTGGACGCCGAGGGCGATGTCCTGGAGCAGGGTGGTCTTCCCGGTCCGGGGCGGAGCGACAATCAGGCCGCGCTGGCCTTTGCCGATGGGGCAGAAGATGTCCATGACCCGGCAGGTCATGTTTCCCGAGCCTTCCCGTTCCAGCTTGAGCCAGGAATTGGGGGCGATCGTCGTCAGCTGCTCGAAGTTCAGCTTCTGGCGGCGCTCGTCCACGGTGAGCCCGTCGATGGTCTCGATGTAGCGGACCTTCGGATTGGGATGGCGCCCGTCGGCCTGGCCGTTGCCGGTCACGTACTGCCCGCGCTTCAGCTTGAAGCGGCGGACCAGCTCACGCGGGACAAAGGGATCGGTCGGCCGGCTCTTCCCGTTGTAGTCGGTATTCAACAGCGTGCCGGACTTGTTCTTTTGCGGCTCGAAAATTCCCTCAACCGGTATGCCGGTCTGGGAATCGTTATCTGATTCCATGGATATGCTTAATTACAGGTTGGTGGCGGACAATCCGAAGCAAATGAAAACGGCCCCGCCGGAGAAATTCCAATTGTGGTACTGGCCGGTCATTTGGGCTTGGATGGAACCCTGACACTTGTGGCCACCACAGAAGATAGAGGTCATTACGAAGCAAATTCCGGTACTGTCAATGCCGGATGAATTCAGGTAGTAAAGATTCTTTCCGGCTGCCGGAGGGAATTCATATCCTCTTCAATCGTGGGAAGTTGCCAAAGCAAACACACCAACCGGGCGGCCTTCAGCCTGCTGGAACTGCTGATGGTCCTGGCTGTCGTGACGATTCTTTCCGGGATCGGTTGGTCGGGCGCGACCGGACTCCACGGCTGGCTGGGGGAAAGGGAAACCCGGACCCTTTTCCTTGAATTGCAGGCCGCCTGCCATGCTTACCGGCAGGAATTCGGCCGCTGGCCGCCTTCCCTGGACAACGCAAACCTGCGCCTGGCGGATGGAGACAGCGACTGGCGGCGCGAGCTGGCACCGTTCATGGAGAGGAGAATCGACAACTGGGATCCCCGGGACGGATTCGGCAACCGCGATATTCGCCTGGTTCTTGATCGTGACGGGGACCACTGGATCCGCGGGGCGGAGCTTGAGGGCCTTGTGAACGGCAATGTTCCGGATTCCATCTGGGCCCGGATTGTGGTCTACAGCCTTGATAATTCGGGATCCCTTGTGGCCGGCAGTTGGGAGGAGGAATGAGATGGGGAAAGGGGAGAGCGGGATTTCTTTTGCTGGAGGTCATTCCCGCCATGCTGCTCCTGGCGGCTGTGTCCCTGCTCGGGGCGCGACTGCTCCGGCTCTCGACGGAAATGTGCTGGCGGGCCGGGGAATTGGACCGCGCGACGGGCAGCTTTTCCGCAGTATTGAAAAGCTGGGACAATTCCGCCAGCCGGGCCGCCCTGGCCGTGTACGCGGAACCGGACGGCCTGGAGGTAGTGGAGTTTCCAGACAGCAGCTGGTTTCCGGATTCCATCCAGGCGGACGGGCGCAGCCGGTGCCTGTGGCGCCGGGCTGAGTACAGGGATGCGGATGGCCGCGGGTGGTGGACGATCGAATACAGGATTCCGGGCATGGAGGAGTGGCGCTGGTTCTCTCGCGTTCCCGGCAATTTCCCGGACGCCTCCATGGAGGAACCGGCACCATGAGCCGTCTTCAACAGAGGACCGGGGTCACCGTGATCGAGCTCCTGGTGGCGCTGGCCGCGATTTCCCTGGCCGGCGTTCTGGGCACGCGCCTCCTGCAGGGGCATCTCCGCCAACTGGGCCGCATGGCCCGGATACAATCGCAGGCGATGCTGGCGGACCGCTTCAGGTCCGAACTGGAAAGGCAATGGGATGCCCGCTGCGCCGGTCCCTTCCATCCCGGCGAGTGGCTGCGCATCGAGGGCGAGGCGGACTCCGCCCGGCTGGAAGTAAGCAAAATCTGGATACGGGTGCATGCGCCGGAGGGGCGGATTGCCGCGGCGGTCCTCAACCGTGACGGCGACGGCTGGCAATGGAGTTTCCATGACCCCGGGGACGGGAGCGAATCCCGGGAGCCGGTGCCCCTAGGCTTCCGGGGACGCATTCGGCTGCGCTGTCCCGCCAGCAGCTATTCCGGCGGGGAGGCTCCCGGCCGGATCGATCTCGAGCTGCTGGATGAAGCGGGCCGCCGTCTGGATGCATTTGCCATTGTCGGGCACTGGGGAATGAATCAAGATGCCGCTGAACAATGAAACCCTGGATACTCGCCGCCCGTCCGAAGACTCTTCCCGCCGCCGCCGTTCCCGTGCTGGTCGGCGGGGCCCTTGCGGCCGCGGCCGACACCTTTCGCTGGCTTCCCTGGCTGGTCTGCCTGCTCTTCGGCCTGCTGATCCAGATCGGCACCAACTACGCCAACGACTACTACGACTTCATCAAGGGGGCCGACGACCACCGCCGCATCGGCCCGAACCGGGCGGTGGCCTCGGGATGGGTCAGCCCGAAAGCCATGCGTAATGGGATGTTCGCTACATTCGCCCTGGCTTTCGCGGTCGGCTGCGCCCTGGTTCCCTTCGGCGGATGGTGGCTGGTCGGGGTGGGGGTGGTCTCGATCGTCTGCGGCATCGCCTACACCGGCGGACCCTATCCGCTGGGCTACAACGGCTGGGGGGATGTCTTTGTCTTTGTTTTCTTCGGCTGGGTGGCGACGGGGATCACCTATTATGTCCAGGCCGGAACCTTTGCCTTTCCCGACCTGATGGGCGGCTACGGGACGCTCCTGGCCGGGATCGTTCCGGGTGCCCTGTCGACCAATCTCCTGGTGGTGAACAATGTCCGCGACGAACCCCTGGACCGGGAGGCCGGCAAGCGGACCCTGGCGGTGCGCTTTGGCCGGGGCTTCGGGGTTAACCAGTACATCGTCCTGAGCCTGCTGGCCCTGGTGGTGCCGGTAATTTTCGCCGTGGTCGGGAAGGACTGGCCCTGCCTGCTGGTCCTGCTGGCCTTTCCCTTCGCGATCCGGACCATTGTCCTGCTGGAAAAGGCCGTGGGTCGGGAGGGATACGAGCGGGTCCTGGTCCGGACGGCCCTCCAGTTGCTGATGGTGGGCGGGCTCTTCTGCCTGGGCCTGGTCCTGTCCTAGCGCAGGGCCTCGGGATCAAGGTCGTAAATGCCGACCCGGGTGGCCGGGCCCGTCATGCGGACCTTGAAGTCACTGTCGATGTGGAGCTGGATGATGCCCCCGGGCATGTGGACAGTGATGTCCTCGCCGACGGCGCCCATCATTTTCGCGACCGCGCCGGCCGCGCTGGAGCTGCTGCCGCTGGCCAGGGTGTAACCGGCACCACGTTCCCAGATCTCGATCTGGATGTTCCGGTCATCAATGATCTTCAGGAACTGGCCACTGGTCCGGCGCGGAAAGAGCGGGTGGCCCTCGATGAGCGGCCCCAGTTTATGGGCCAGGGCGGAATCAACGGATTCCATGGGCAGGACGCAGTGGGGGTTGCCGATGGTGGCGGCATACATCCGGTAGGATTCGCCATTCAACTCGATGGGCTGGTCCAGCACTTCGCCCTCCAGTCCGGCAACGGGTATGACAGCGGCATCGAAGGAAACCTGGCCCATGTCGACGGTGATCGAGGTCGCCTCCTCGTTGACCACGCAGGTGACCACCCCGCCCAGGGTGTCGACCGTGAAGGGAGCCGTCCCCACCTTGCCGGAATCCCGCAGGTAGCGGGCGAAAATGCGCAGGCCGTTGCCTGATTTCTCGGCCTCACTGGCGTCCGGGTTGAGGATCCGGAGCCCGAAGTCGGCCCGCTCGCTGGGCAGGGGGCCATAGAGAATGCCGTCGCTTCCGAGGCCGAAATTGCGGTGGCAGATGGTCTTCACCCCATCGTCCCCGGGAAGTTCCGGAGCATCGACGGGATCGAGGACCAGGTAGTCATTTCCGAGGGCATGGTATTTACTGAAGCGCATGATGAATTATCTACCGGTGTTGATTGCTTGTTACAGGGCGTTCGTATATCGTCCCGGGTCAGAAGTCTGTCAAACCCCTAAGAAAGATGAGTGAAGTGCTTTCCACCAGTATTGAGGACCGGATCATTTCCATAGGCCGGGCCTGTTTCGAGGAAATACGGGACCAGAAGGTGAGCCTGATGGATCCCAAGGCCTATACCGGCAAGCTGATGAACTGGGCCATGCAGGACCCGGATTTCCGGGTGGCTCTCTTTCGTTTTGTCGACGTGCTGCCCGGTTTGAACGACAGCGGATCGGTGATCCGGCACGCCCAGGCCTACTTTCGTCCCGTCTCGCACCGCATTCCGGGTATCCTGCAATGGGGGCTGGACCTGAATCCGGACGGACTGAGGGCCAAGGCCGCGGCCGCCCTGATCCGGCGCCAGATCGCCGGCTTCGGGCAGCAGTTCATCATCGGCTCCACGCCAAAAGAGGCCTTGAAGGGGCTCCGCAAGCTCCACGGGAAAGGGCTCTGCACGACTGTCGACCTGCTGGGCGAGGCCTGCGTCAGCGAACATGAAGCGGACATCTACCTCGAACGCTACCTTGACCTGTTGGAAACACTCAAGGGGCAGCTTCCGGTCAATATCTCGGTCAAGCTGTCCGCCCTCTATTCAAAGACCAAGCCGGTTTCCTTCCAGTCCAGCGTTGATGCCCTGGAGCAACGCCTGGGCCGGATCTTCCGCAAGGCGCGGGAGGTCGGGGCCTTCGTCTACGTGGACATGGAGGACACGACCAAGACGGACATCACCCTGGCCGTGATCAAGTCCCTGCTGATGGAGCCGGAGTTCCGGGAATGGCCGGACGCGGGCCTGGTCCTGCAGGCCTATCTGCGGCGCACCGAGGACGACCTGAAAGACGTCATCGCCTGGGCCCGGGAGCGGGGAACGCCCGTGGCCATACGGCTGGTCAAGGGCGCCTACTGGGATACCGAGACCATCCTGGCAAAACTGGCCACCTGGCCGATTCCGGTCTGGCAGGAAAAGGCCATGAGCGACCTGACTTATGAGCGCCTGAGCCGCATCCTGCTGGATAATGCGGAACATGTGCGCCCGGCCTTCGCCTCGCACAACCTGCGCTCGCTGGTCCACGCGATGGTTTATGCGGAGGAACAGGGCGTCGGGCTGGACGGATATGAATTCCAGACCCTCTACGGGATGGCGGACCCGATCAAGGAGGTCTTCCTCAAGCGCGGCCTGACGGTGCGGGAATATGCCCCCATCGGGGACATGCTGACCGGCATGGCCTACCTTGTCCGGCGGCTGCTGGAAAATACCGCCAACGAGGGGTTCATCCGTTCCGGTTACCTGGAAGGGGAATCGGCCGAGCTTCTCCTGGCCCCGCCGGAGGTCGAAGATCCGGATCCGGGCACGGCCCATTGCGAGAACGATCCGCGCGAATCCTACCTCCCGGCTCCCTTGCGCGACTTCACCATCGCCGGCAACCGCGATTCCCTCCGGGCGGAGCTGGAGGCGGTGTTGTACCGGCGCAACGGCGATTACCCGCGTATCCTTCCCCTGATCAACGGGGAGCAGCAGAAGGACTGCGACAGCTACCTGCCCAGCGACAGTCCTGAGGAGACCCGGTGCAAGCTGGCCATCATCGGCATGGCCGAGGAGCGCCACCTGCGGAAGGCCGTTCCACGCCTCCGGGAGGGATTTCAAAAGTGGCGGGACCGCCCGGTCGCCGAGCGCGCCGGGGTCCTCTTCAGGACCGCCCGGCTAATGGAGGAGCAGCGGGCCTACCTTTCGGCGATCATTGTATCGGAATGCGGCAAGCCGTGGATCGAGGCCGACGCCGACGTGGCGGAAGCCATCGACTTCTGCAATTACTACGGGAAGGACGCCCTGGAAGTGTTCCAGCCGCAGGAACTGTGTCCCCTGGACGGGGAGGAGGACACCTATTTCTACGAGCCGAGGGGAATTGTCGGTGTCATTGCCCCATGGAATTTTCCGCTGGCCATTCCCTGCGGAATGACCGTTGCCGCCCTGGTGGCCGGCAACGCCGTGGTCCTCAAGCCGGCGGAGCAAAGCTCGCTGGTGGCCTCGGAGCTGGTCCGCCTGCTTCTTGAGGCCGGTCTGCCGCCGGAAGTCCTGGCCTTCCTGCCGGGCCCCGGGGAGACCCTGGGCGCCGCCATAGTGGAACATCCCGACATCGATACGCTGGTCTTCACGGGCTCCAAGGCCGTCGGGATGGAAATTGTCCGGCGGGCCAGCGAGCTCAAGCCGGGACAGCTCCACGTCAAGCGGGTCATCGCCGAGATGGGGGGCAAGAACGCCATCGTTGTCGATGACGGGGCGGACCTCGACCAGGCGGTCAAGGGCATCATCTACTCGGCCTACGGCTATGCCGGCCAGAAATGCTCGGCCTGCTCGCGGCTCTACGTCCACGCCGGCATCTACGACCGCCTGATGGAGCGGCTGACGGAGGCGGTGCAGAGCCAGGTCACCGGACGGGCCTCGGATCCTTCCGTGGATCTCGGGCCGGTTATCGACGACGAGGCGCTGGGCCGGTTGAAGCGGGTCATCCGGGAAGCGGATCTTCCCATGGTGCAGGGAAAGCTGGCCGGGGAACTTCCGGAGGGCCGCTACGTGCCGGCCACGCTTTTCCACGGGGTTCCGTTTGACCACTTTCTCATGCGTGACGAGTTTTTCGGCCCGATCCTGGCCGTGGCCAGGGTGGATTCCTTCGCCGAGGGCCTGATGCGCGCCAATGAAAGCGAGTACGGCCTGACCGGCGGGGTGTTCAGCCGGCATCCGGAACACCTGCGCCAGGCGGCCCGGGAGTTCCGCGTCGGCAATCTCTATTTGAACCGCGGGTGTACGGGGGCGCTGGTCGGACGCCAGCCCTTCGGCGGCTTCAAGCATTCCGGAGTGGGATCCAAGGCCGGCGGGCCGGACTACCTCAAGCAGTTCACTATACCCCGCCTGGTCTGCGAAAACACCCTGCGGCAGGGTTTTGCCCCGATGCAGGACCAGGACTAGGAATTTCCTTTCAATTCCCGGATCTTGCCAGATAAAGGACACCCATGAGCGAGGGTAACGGCAATGTGCTGGTCACCGGCGCAACAGGATTTCTCGGCCGGCGCCTCTGCCAGCGCCTGACGGAGCGCGGGGACCGGGTTGTGGCGGTGGGACGCAAGGCCGCGGAGGGACCCTGGTCGAGCTTTGTCGAGCACGACCTGGCCACCGGCTCGCTGCATCCGGACGAGCTGCGCGGCGTCTCGACGATTTACCACCTGGCCAGCCGGGCCCATGCCCTGAGCGAGCCCCCGCATGAGGTCTCCGTCTACAACGAAATAATTGTCGAGGGTACGCGTCACCTTGTGGAGGCGGCCTTGCAGGCCGGCGTAAAGCGCTTTGTCTACTTCAGCAGCGTCAAGGCCATGGGGGAGGGGAACCCGTCCGGATCCGATCCGGCCCCGCTCGACGAAAGCAACTCGCCCTCCCCGGACAGCCCCTACGGGCAAGCCAAGGCCCGGGCCGAGCAAGTGGTCCTCGGGGCGGGCCTGCCCCATGCGGTGGTCCTGCGTCCGGTGATGGTCTTCGGCCCGGGAGAAAAGGGCAATCTGCCCCGGATGGTGGAGGCGGTGCGGAGAAACCGCTTCCCCCCGCTGCCCGAGACCGGCAACCGCCGCTCGATGATTCATGTCGATGATGTCGTGGAATTTTCCCTACGGGCCGCGGATCTCCCCGAGGCCGCTGGACGAACCTACATCCTGGCCGGTCCCGACGCCCCCTCGACCCGGGAATTGTACGATTCCATCCGGAAGGGACTGGGCTTGCCCCCCCGCGCCTGGTCGGTCCCGCTCTTCATCCTTCAGGCCGCCGCCGGGGCCGGCTCCCTCATCGGCTGGATCTTCCGGCGTCGCCTGCCGCTGGACCGGGACAGCCTCTCCAAGCTGACCGGGTCCGCCTGGTATTCCGCTGCCAGGGCGGAGCGCGAACTTCAATACCGGGCCCGCTGTTCCGTCCGTGAATGGCTGCAGGCAGGCAGCCCAAGCGCTTGACCTTTATTGCAACAGCCCCGTACCTTCGCCCCTGAATGAGCAGTTACCCCATGTGGTTCCTATTAAGCCTGGCGATTGGCGTTCTCGGCGTTTGGCTGGCCAAGGCCTACGCCATCAAGCACAAGTGGCTGGACATTCCCAACGAGCGGAGCTTTCACCGCGAGCCGGTTCCGCGGATCGGGGGATTGGGAATCCTGTTGCCGGTCCTGCTGGGATTGGTCTGGGTGCTGGCCCGGCCGGTTGAAGGCGAGCCCCTGACCTGGCTGGCGGGATTGATTCCGGCCCTGCTGGTGGCCCTGGTTTCCTTTATCGATGACCGCTCCGAATTGCCCCGCGCGGTCCGCTTCGGCGGTCATTTTGTGGCTGCCATGGCCGTGGTTCTAATGCTGCGGGCATCCTGGTCGGGGATGGCCTGGCCTCTCCTGGGGGTGGCCCTGCCGGCCTGGCTGGCCGGACTGCTGCTGGTGGTCTGGATCATCGGCCTGACCAATTCCTACAACTTCATGGACGGGATCGACGGAATCGCCGCCATCCAGGGACTGGTGGCGGTCCTGGCCTGGGTTCTCCTGCTTACAGCCGAGTGCGTGGAAAACCGCATCCAGGCCCAGGAGCTGCTCCTGGTCTGCCTGGCCGGCGGCCTCCTGGCCTTTCTCTTTTTCAACTGGGCGCCGGCCAGCATTTTCATGGGCGATACGGGCAGCACCTTCCTCGGGTTCACCCTGGCCAGCCTGCCGCTTATGGCGGCCTCCTCCGGCATGGAACTGGATCGCAGCCTCGAGGCCGGGGTGCTCTTTACCTGGCCCTTTATCGCCGACACCGGAATGACCTTCTGCCGGCGGCTGATTTTCCGGGAAGCCATCTTCAACGCCCACCGGACCCATGTCTACCAGGTCCTGGCCGGAACCTACCGGACCCGGCGCCTCGGGCACCGCCTGACCAGCGCCCTCTACGGCATCCTGGCCCTCATCGGGGTGGGGCTGTTCTGGACCAGCGGTCCGCTCTGGGCCAAGCTGGCGGTCCTCCTCGGCCTGTGGGTGGCCGTCACCGCATGGACCTTCGGCCTGCGCCGGGAGTCGGTCACGACAGAATCAAATTCCGCCCCGAAAGGGGAGACGGATCCGCAGAAGGATCCCTTCGACCAGCCGACTTCCTTCAACTTCATGCCCTTTGATATCTTCCTCAGCCCACCGGAGATTACCGAGGCGGAGTACCGCATGGTGGAGACGGCACTTTCCAGCGGCTTCATCGCCCCGGTCGGGCCGCAGGTCAACGGCTTTGAGAAGGGCCTGGCCGACTACCTCGGTTTCGAGGAAATGGTGGCCCTGAGCAGCGGCACCGCCGCGATTCACCTCGGATTGCGGGCCCTCGGCGTAGGGCCGGGCGATTGTGTGCTGTGCCCGGACCTGACCTTCGTGGCCTCGGTGAATCCGGTTCGTTACCTGGGTGCCGAACCGGTCCTGGTCGATGTCCAGGAAAGCAATTGGGCCATGGATCCGGAGCTGGCTGCGGAAGCCATCCGGAGCCTGAAGTCCAGGGGACGGCAGGTGCGCGCCCTGGTGGTGGTGCACGCCTACGGCATTCCCGCCGACGTACAGCCCCTCGTCGAGCTGGCCCGCCGTGAAGGGGTGGCGGTGCTCGAGGACTGCGCGGGCGCATTTGGCACCCGAATCGGTGAGCGGCATGTCGGCTCTTTCGGCGATGCGGCAGCCTTCTCATTCAATGGAAACAAGGTCCTGACCACCAGTGGCGGGGGAGCCTTGTATATCCGTGACGAGGAAGCCCGCCGGCTGGTCCGCAGCTGGGCCAACCAGGGCAAGCGCCCGGGAGCCGTCGGCTATTACCACGACAGCCTGGGCTACAACTACAAGCTTTCCAATATCAGTGCCGCCATCGGCATCGCCCAGCTGGAGACGGTGGGCGGCCGGCTTTCGCGCAAGCGTCTGGTCCTCCAGGGCTATCATCAGCGGCTGGCGGATCTGCCGGGGGTGCGATTCCTGCCGCAGCCGGCCTACGGGCAGGGAAATTGCTGGATGACCTGTCTCGGTCTCCAGAGCCGGGAACAGGTGGAGGGGTTGATCGCTTCCCTGCGCGAGCACCGTATCGAGTCGTCCCCGATCTGGCTCCCGATGCACCGGCAGGAGGCCAACCGTGAACTGCATTGTTTCGGCGGCGAGGTCAGCGACAAGATCCACCGGGAATTCCTCTCCGTGCCCAGCGGATCGGCCTTGAAACCGGCCGACCTGGACCGGATTTGCGAGGTTATCCGAAAGCAATTGCTGGTTGCCAGCTGAGCGCTTTGCCCATAACTTCCGGATCATGTTTACCCGGAAAATCGGCAAGTTACTGCGTGGCAACGCCACCCCGTTCCAAATCATCAGTGCCACCGTCCTGGGCGGCCTGCTCGGCAGCCTGCCCGGACTCAGCCAGGGGCCGCTCCTGTTCCTGACCCTGCTCTTCCTGTTGATTGTCCTGAACGCGAATTTATTCCTGGCCGGCATCACGCTGATACTGGTCAAGCTGATCTCCCTGATCCTGTTGCCGCTCTATTTCCAGATCGGGGTCAGCTTGCTGGAAGGCCCCCTCGGCAACCTCGTCGCGGGCCTGGTCAACGCCCCCTTCACGGCCTGGTTCGGGCTGGAATACTATGTCATGCTCCCGTCCCTCATCGTGGGCGGATTGCTGGGCTTCTTCCTTGGCCTGTGGCTGAGCCGGGCCATTAAAAGGTTCCGCAGCAAAATGGCCCAGTTGGAAACCGGTTCCGAGAAATACCAGGCCTACACCGCCAAACCATGGGTCAAGTTTCCGGCCTGGGTGCTGTTGGGCGGCCTGAAGGGCAAGAAAAGCTGGAGTGAATTGAACGAGGCCAAGCGCGGGCTTCCGGTGCGGCCACTGGGCATTATCCTGATGGTGTCCCTGGTAATCCTGATCGTGGTCGGGCTGAAGTTCATGGACACGACCATCATCACCACCGTCGTCCGCAATAACCTGGAAAAGGCCAACGGGGCCACCGTGGATGTCGAAGGGGTCGAGATCCAGCCCGGCCAGAACCGGGTCATCCTGAGCGGCCTGGCCATGGCCGACCCGGAGAACCTGCAGACCAACCGCTTTGCCGCGAACGAGGTTATCGCCGATGTCAGCGGCATGAACCTCCTGGCCAAGAAGGTCGTGGTGGACTTCCTGGAGGTGGTGGAGCCCCGGGTGGGAACCGCCCGCAAGATTCCGGGCCGCCGGACGGTTGAGGTCGAGAAGCCCGTCCGGGAAGAAGAAAAGCCCAGGGAAGAGGGCGAAGTGAACATTGAGGATTACCTTGGCCAGGCCAGCGCCTGGAAGGAACGCCTGGCCACCATCAAGCGGGTCTATGAACGGATCGCCCCCTACATGGAGAAGGAGGAGGGAGAAACGGAAGCCGCTGAAGAGGAAGGGCTTTCGTGGCGGGACCGCCTGGCGCAACAGGCCAGGGAAAAGGGTTACGCCCGCGTCAAGTCG
>CAJXMX010000131.1 GCA_913056355.1 uncultured Opitutales bacterium | reverse complement strand
CCCCTCCGGGGCCGGACCTTCAAATTGGTCCCGAATCCCGGGGTTTCTCCCGCTCCCCGCATGCGCGGGGTTCGCGGGATCCACCCCGCGCTAATCGATGAAATCCCTCCGGGATTGGCTGGGTCCCCTACCAAAGACCTTGGTCCTCCGTCCATTGTCCTACGACCTCCACCAGGCGAAGGCGCGGCGGAAGAATTTATTGATATCCTCGAAGATGAGGTAGGTCAGGGGGACGAGGAAGAGGGTCAGGAAGGTGGCAAAGGCGATGCCGCCGGCGAGGGAGACAGCCATGGGAATGAGGAACTGGGCCTGCCGGCTCTTTTCGAGAAGGAGGGGGGTCAGGCCGCCGACGGTGGTGGCGGAGGTCAGGAGGATGGGCCGGAAGCGGTCCACCCCGGCCTTGGAGACGGCCCGAAGCAGGGAGTAGCCCTCGGCGCGCCTCCGGTTGACATAATCCACCAGGACCAGGCTGTCGTTCACGACGACCCCGATCAGGGCCAGGATACCGAGGATGGACATGATGCTGAGCATGTCGCCACGGATCATGTGGAAGAGGATGGCCCCGACGACGCTGAAGGGAATGATCAGCATGACGATGAAGGGCTGCACATAGGAGCGGAAGACAATGGCCAGCATGGCGTAGATGCTGAAGAGGACCAGCAGGATGCCAAAGCGCAGGCTCTCGAAGCTCTCGCGCTGCTCGCGGGCCTCCCCCTCGAGGGAGAATGAGACTTCCGGATGAAGGGCCAGGAGCTCCGGCAGGAAATTATCGGAGAGGTCGGACTTGACGGCCTCGACGTCCCCCACCCCTTCCTCGATGTCGGCGGTGATGTTTAGGGTCCGGTTGCGGTCGACCCGGCGAATGGCCGGCAGGGACTTGCCCATCTCGGCCTCGGCCACCTCGGAGAAAGGCACCTGGTTTCCGTCCGGGGTGCGGATACGCATGTTCTCGAGATTGGCCAGGCTGCGCCGTTCCTCACGCGGGTAGCGGACCATGACCCGGATGTCGTCGCGGCCGCGCTGGATGCGCTGCGCCTCCAGCCCGAAGAAGGCCTGGCGGACCTGCCGGGCCAGGTCCTCGGTGGTCAGGCCGAGGTTGGTGGCGGCCGGCTTGAGGGTCAGCTTGATCTCGTCCTTGCCGGCCTCGAAGGAATCGACGATGTCGACCACCCCCGGATAGGTGGCCAACTGGTCCTTGATGGAGGAGGCCAGGCTGTCCAGCTGCTCGAAATCCGGTCCGCTGAGCTGGACGTCGATGGGGGCCCCGCCACTGGAGCGGGAAAAGACATAATTGACCTCGCCGCCGGGGATGAGGCCGACTTTGTCCCGCCATGACTGGGATACGGAAAAGGCCGAGACGTTGGGGGGCCGTTCCTCCCCGGGGGCCAGCTCGAGGATGACCTCGCCCTGGTGGCTCTGGCCGGAGCTGCCGCCCCAGCGGCTGCCGAAGGGCTGGCCGCCGATGGTGACCAGCATGTTGCGGATGGTCCCCTGGCTGAACTTGTCGTTGAATTCCCCCTGCACCTGTACCGCGGCATCGGCGATCTCCTGCACGTAGCGCTCGGTGACCTCCACGGGCGTGCCGATGGGCATGTCGAGGCTGACCACCACGGTATCGCTCTCCACCCGCGGAAAGAAGAAAAACATCATCCGCCCGGTGGCGATGATGGCGATGATGATCATGAAGACGACAAAGAAGGACACGGCCACGCTGTAGCGGTGCTTGATGGCGACATGCAGCATCGGCCGGTAGACTTTCTTGATAAACAATTCCAGGCCGTCGGCGAAGATGCGCTGGAACCGCTGCAGCCAGTTCAGCTTCTCCCCCTTCCGCCCGATCGTCTTGAGGTAGCTCATGTGCGCCGGAAGGACCAGCTTGGACTGGACCAGGGAGAAGGCCAGGACGGTGATGATGATAATGGAGATAACCGAGAAGAACTCCCCGCGCCGGCCGGGCATGAGCATCAGCGGGACAAAGGCGATCATGGTGGTCAGGACCCCGAAGGTGACCGGGACGCTGACCTCGTGGGTGCCGCGAATGGCGTCCTCAACGGGGTCGCCGCCCCTGCGCAGGTGGTTGAAGATGTTCTCCCCGGTAACGATGGCGTCGTCGACGACAATCCCCAGGACCATGATGAAGGCAAACATGGAGAGCAGGTTGAGGGTGATGCCGAAAAGCGGCATCACCGCGAGGCCGCCGAGGAAGCTGACCGGCACCCCGATGGAAACAAAGATGGCCACCGAGAAGCGGAGGAACATGGCCAGGATCAGGAAAACCAGTACGCCTCCCCAGATGAGGCTGCTGGTCAGGGTGTTGAGACGGTCCTTGATGGTCTCCGACCAGTCGCTCCAGATGGTCAGCTCGACCCCCTCGGGGAGGGTCGCCCGGGCCCGGGCCAGGTAGGCCTTGACGGTCTCGGCGATGTCGATCACGTCCTGGTCGCCGACCCGGAAAACGTCCACCATGACGGCCCGGTGGCCGTTGAACTCCGAGTACATGACCTCCTCGTCGAAGCCGTCGTTGACCTCGGCCAGGTCGGCCAGGGTCAGGCGCGTCCCGTCGGGGCTGGTCAGCACGACAATCTTCTCGAACTCCTCCTGGTAGTTGGCCTGGGCGTCGGTACGCAGGAGGACGTCGCCCCCTCGAGTGCGGATCCGCCCGGCCGAGAGGTCGATGGAGGAGCGCCGGATGGCGGAAGCCACGTCGGCGAAGGTCAGCCCGTAGGCCTGTAGTGTATTTTCCGATACCTCGACGGCCACTTCATACGGCCGGGCCCCGCGGAGGCCGACCTGGGTCACGCCCGGGAGGTTGGTGATCTCGTCGCGAATGCGCTCGCCAAGCTTCTTGAGGTCCTTCTCGGTCAGGGGTCCGGAGAGGACGATGTTCATGACCCGCTCGGAGATGGCCGGCTGCTCGATGACCGGCCGCTCGGCGTCGACCGGGAAGGTGCTGATGGAGTCGACCCGGTTCTTGACGTCGTCCAGCAGCTCGCGCGGATTGTAGCCGCGCCGGACCTCGACCTGGACGGAGACGGATCCCTCCGTAGCGGTGGTGTAGATCTGGTCGATCCCCTCGAGGTCCTGAATGGCCTCCTCGATGCGGACCCCGATGGCCTCCTCGGACTCGGTCGGGGTCGATCCCGGATAGGCCACGCGGACGTTGATGACGTCCGCCTCCACACTGGGGAAGACCTCCAGGGTCAGGTGATTCATTACCGACAGGATGCCGATGACACAAATCGCCCCCATGAGGAGATTGGCGGCAACCCGGTTTCTGGCGAAGTAGGAGATCATGGATTTCGGTCTAAGGTCGAAGGTCGAAGGTCGAAAGACGAAGGACGAAGGTCGAAGGTTGGACGAAAGAGGAAAGTTGAGGAATGGAAGATGGAGATTTGAAGATCCCGGAGGGATCGAAGAGGGTAGCCGCGGGTCCCGCGCCAGCGGGACCCGGGGAAACGGGAAGGAATTTCGTATACGATCCCGGAGGGGTCGCAGGGTGTCCCCGCATAAACCGAGGTTTGTACGACCCCTCCGGGGTCGGAAAATCAATTAACCGGGCTGTCCCCGGGTTCCGCCCGTCCCGCTTGCGCGTGACGGATCGTAACCCGCGGCTACCCTGTTCGATCCTTCCAGGATCGTTCCGCCGATGCCCGGCAATCCAGAACAGAGGACCACGGGACCAGGTCATTTGACTTCGGCCCTTCTTCAATTGTCCAAGGTTATTGGACCCTGAACTTTCATCCTTCGTCATTTGTCTCCCGACCTTTGACCCAAGCCGACGACAGTCGGCTTGACCTCCATTCCGTCGATGGCGAGGGGGATCTGGGTGATACAGGCGAGGGTCCCGGCGGGGATCTCCCCGGAGCGGAAGACGACGGTGTCGGTGTTGCTCCAGAGCGGCTCGATGGGGACGCGATGGTCCTCCTCGTCGAGGGTGAGGACAAAGCGGGCTTCGCGGAGGGCGGTGCGGGGAAGGGTGTAGACATCCTTGAGGACGGAGCCGCGGATCTGCGCCTCGACAAAGAGTCCCACCTTGAGCGGCTGGGCGTAGCGGTCGCCGTAAGGATCATCGACCTGGGCGACGACGTAAATCTGGCGACTGCGGGTATCGATGGCCCCCTCGACGCGGACGATGCGGCCTTCCCATTCATAGACTTCCTGGCCGAAACGGGCGGTCAGGAGGACGGGAAGCTCCTCAAAATCGGCACTCCCGCTGCGGGTCACCGGCGGCAAATCAAGAAGCGAATACTCGGCCGTGGTCAGGGGGAGGCGGATTTCCGCGTAGTCGACGGCGTAGACTTCGGCCAGGATGGTACCCGGACTGACCACCTGGCCGATGTCGGCCTGCTGGGTCAGGACCCTTCCTTCGTAGGGAACGGTGATGCGGGTCCGCTCAAGGTCGCGGGTGGCCTCCTGGAGGCGGGCCTCGGCGGCCGCGACATTGGCCCGGGCGAGGGCCAACTGGGGACCGCGGAGGACCAGGTCGGTGGGCTTTTCCCCGGCCCCGAGGCGGTCCCAGTCGATCTGGGCCTGTTTGGCGGAGGCCTCCTCCTCGGCCAGCCGGACCCGCGCCTCGGCCAGGTTGGCCTGGGCGATGGTGACGGCGGTCTCATAGTCGCTGGAATCGATCTCGAGGAGGACATCCCCCTCATTGAAGAAGCCTCCCTCGCGGAAGTTGCGGGCCACGCGGATAATCTTGCCGGAGACCTCGGGAATGAGGGTGCTCCGGGTTCGGGCGGTGACGGTGCCCTGGCTCTCGAGGAGGACGGTGTAGTCGACCGGCTGCAGGGGCAGGGCCTCCACCTCGATGATTGGTTCCGGGACCGGACGCCGCTCAGCCACCGGCTTGTTCTTGAACATGTAAACGACGATGCCCATCCCCGCCACGAGGATGAGGACCGGGAGGATTCTCTTTAAAATTTTTAGTACGGACTGCATGGGAAATTTCAGCTCTCTAGCTCTAGCCTGATCTCGATCTCTAGCAATGGGCCAAAGATTAAACTAGAGATAGAGCTAGAGCTTGAGAGGAGATTAGGAATTGATAGAGCTAGAGCTTGAGATTTTCATTCAAAGGGGCCGCCGAGGGCGAGGTAGAGGGCGAGGCGGTTCTGGAGGAGCTGGTTGTGGACGGCCAGCGCCGCGCTGCGGGCGTTAAAGGCCCGGCGCTGCGACTCGAGAACGGTAATGATGTCGACCAGGCCGCGCTCGTAGCGTTCCTCGGCCAGTTGCTGGGCTCCGACGCTTTCCTCGGCGGAAAGCTCCACCGCGGCCAGCTGCTCGGCAAGGAGCGTCTCCCCGACAAGGGCGCTCTCCACCTCGCGGAAGGAGGTCAGGACAGCGTTCTGGTAATTGGCCATGGCCTCGGCCAGGGCCGAATTGCTGCGGTCGACGTTGGCCCGCAGGCGCCCGCCCTGGAAGACCGGGGCGGTAATGTTGCCGAGAAGGCTCCAGACATCGAAGTTGTCGTCGAGCAGATCATCCAGTTCCCGACTGGCCCGGCCGTAGCGTGCGGTCAGGCTGATGGCGGGAAGGAGGGAACGCTGGGCCTCGATGAGGCCGGCATCGGCGGCCACGACCCGCTGCCGGGCGGCAAGAATGTCCGGGCGGCGGTCCAGCAGCCCGGAGGGCAGGCCGGAGGGGACGCCGTCCTCCAGCCGGGGAAGGGCCTCGGCGGGGACCAGGCCGGCGGAGGGATAGCGACCAAGGAGGACCTCGAGGGTGCGCACCGCGGTATCGGCCAGGCGGCGCTGCAGGGAATAGTTGGCCCGGGCGGTGGCCACGTTGGCCCGGGTCAGACGCAAATCCAGGGCCGGGCTGAGGCCGCGGCGGAAGCGCTCCTCGACAGTCGTCAGGTTGGACTCGAAGGAGGCCACCGTTTCGCGTGCCAGGGCCTCCTGGCTGCGCGCCTCAATGGCGTTGAACCAGGCCTGGGCAATCCGGGTGGCCAGTGACAAACGCAGGGCCTCGTAATCGGCCCGGGCGGCCGCGGCACTGGCGTTGGCGGCGGCGGCCTGGGCCCGGACGCGGCCCCAGAGGTCGATCTCCCAACTGGCCACGGCCCCGATCTCGTAGCGGTTCCCGAGGGTCTGCACGGGCGTTTCCTGGAAAATGGTGTAGCTCTGCGAGCGCTGGGCGCTGCCGGAGATGGACAAACTGGGCAGGCGGTCGGCACCTTCGATCCGGGCCACCGCCATGGCCTGCTCCATCCGGGCCATGCCGGCCTGCAGGCCAAGATTGCCGGAGAGGGCCTCCGCTACCAGCGCCTCCAGTCGCGGATCCGCAAAATCGCCCAGCCAGGCCTGCCCGGCCATGGCGGATCCGGCTTCCCCATGGGGTATCGCCGTCCACTCCTGCGGCACCGGCACCGGCAAATCCTCCGCGCCCGGCTCATGGGGCTGGACACACCCGGCCAGGACAGCCGGCAGGATCCAGACCAACAGCTGGGCAATTTTAACCAGTTTTGTTCGCTCCGTTTGACGCACAATTCCGGAAGCAAACTGCCTTTCGCCTCTTTCGCAACTGGTTATGAGCGGTTGGGGAAATTTTGGGCAGGGAATGGACGGACATCGGCGATGGACGGACAAAGACCAAAAGCATCCCCCAGCCGCGCAACGCGGGAAAATGTACATCTTTCCAAGCCGTCCTTCTCCCGTATTCCTCCGGTCCAGCGCCGGCCTTCCGGCCGTATTGCCCCATTCTCGCCCAATATTTACCCCACGTTTGAGTATTTCCGCAAAATCAGCATAACTACCCTCCTGAGGCTAATTCCTTAACATTCGGCATGATTCAGGCTTAATCTATGCTTGCTGTTTTCGGAAAAGCACCTAAACAACGCGTCCTCTCTGTCAGTCCACTCAATTCTATGAAACAGTCTATTGTCTTTCGCCATCTTTTGGCCAGCCTTGCGCTGACCACCCTCTCCGCATCGGCCTTGCAGGCCGAAACGGTCGTCTATTCCGGAGCCTTCCTGGAAGCCCTGACGATGTCCGGCATGGATGTCAGTGTCAGTAGCGGTGACCAGCACCGCCTGATGCAGGAGGACGGCAGCTACGTGACCATCATGGAGGATAGCACCTACAAGGTGGAAACCACCGGCAATGGTGGCATCCGAATTCTCCTCAGGTCCGGCCAGGCCGTTTTCCTGCCGATCCTCTCGGCCAAACAGCCCAGTCAGATAGAATTTGTCGCCGCTGGTTCGGTCATCGAGGCGGATGGTGCGGAACTGAAGCTGAATATCGACCAGGCCGGGGTGGAGCTGGTTCATACCAGCAGCGTCGGCGAGATCCGGGTCGATGGACGGGAAATTTCCGCCCGTGAAGGGAAAGTCCTCGAAAAGCCCTCCATGCTGGCCGGAAAAGACTAGGATTTGTTTACCCTTCCGGGGATTTGCCGCTTCCCGGATTCCTCTCAAGCCAGACGCCTGGAGATCAGGAAAAGAATGGCCACTGAGGCCAGTACAGCGGGGTTGGAAAAGGGCATATCCCAGAGGGCCAGCAGCCCGAGAAGAAGAATGCATATGCGGACCCAGGTGCGCATCCCAAGCCCGGGGGCGAGCCGGTGTTCCCGTTCGTAGAGTCCCCTGTCGGCATCCCGGAGCCGGAGACCCAGCATCAGCCCCTCAGCCTTGAGATTGAAGGCGGGACCGACCCGGGCCGGCCGGGGGAGAAGGATCAGGCCGAGGAGCAGGAGCGCGGAACCCACAAGGCCGAATTCGGCCAGGTGCCGGAGCCAGTCGCTGCAGAAGGATTCCATGTTCAAGGGGAAGAAGGCGTCGGTATTCCATAAATAATCGGTGGAGTAGCCCGGGTAAAGCGGCTCGAAGGAGCGGTAACCCCAGCCCCAGAACGGACGATCACGGAACATGGCCAGGCTGGCCTGCGAGCCGTTCTCGACCCGCATCCGGTCAAGAGGGACGGAATCGGACTGCTGCAGCCGGCTCCCGGTGCGGAAACCCTCATCACCACGGTCGGCCAGAGCGAGGTAGAGACCGCCTCCTACTCCTGCGAGGGTGACCACGGCCAGCAGCCAGCGGGACCGGCGCGAACGGATACAAGCGAAGAGTCCCCCGGCTAAAATGAACCCGAAAAGGGAGAAGAGGAGGATTCCGGAACGCGACTCTACGATGAAAAAGGTCAGCCCAAAAAAGAACAGGGCCGCCAGGGCCAGCCCCCCGCTGCCGGCTTTCCGGGAGCGGGCGAACCAGCGCGGGAGATCACGGAAGAAGAAGCCGGTCGCCACCCCGCAGTAGAGGAGCGCAAAGGCGGCCCAGTGATTCTTGTAGTAAAAGGTGGCGAAAAAGTGTTGGTCCCGGGACGGGTAGCGCCCGAGGAGCTGGCCGTTGCCAAGGAAGCGGAAGTAGATTCCGGTCCAGGCCAGGATCAGGGCGTTAATGAGCAGGAGCGCCAGGAGCGTCCGCAACCATGCCCGCCGGGCCCGGCAGGCGGGATTTGCCAGAAGGGCCGCCAGGGCCAGCAGGGAGGCCAGGAATTGGATGCCCGGTGCAGAGAAACCCGCATCCGCCACGGTCGGCAAAGCGGCATTGAAGGCCTGCGGGATAAGACGGTTGCCCTCGCGCAGATAGGCCGGGTTGGAGAGGCCAAGGTAGAGGAATCCGATAAAGAACCAGAGGGGCAGGGTTCGGACCAGGCCGAGGGCAAAGACCCGCAGGGGATTGGGCCGGCCGATCCCGCTCCGCGCCTCGCGGAAGGCAAAGGCGTTCCAGTTCCGGTAATCCATCAGCACGGCAAAAAGGATCCCCAGCACTGCCAGCAGGGCCAGGAAAGTCATTATTGGATAGGCTTTGGAGGCCTGTCCCCCCAGCAGCCATGGCGCCACCAGCCCCAGTACCGCGGCCAAGCCCCAGGGAAGGAGAAAGATCGGGGAGGGAGAATCCGTATCGTGGGTGCGCTGCATATGGGTGGAATACACCACATCATCCAGCCTTCGTCCCCTAATCTCAAGCACAAGAGCAATAGCATTGGCAATCCTCTGCGAACTCTCGGGGCTTCGGACTATTCTCGCCCCCGAAGTCCAGTGATATGCCGGATCGGACACAACATGTCGCCCTTTCAGGGCTAATGCGCGCTGCGCCGCCAGATCGTAGCCGTGGTCGACCGAGCTCCCCCGGGGGGGGCGAGGAGGCCACGGGACGCATTCGAAAAACAAAAACAAGACGGGTGCCCTCGACCGGAGGAATTTTTGATTGCCCGGCGATTGCCGGAAACCTAATGATCGAGCCCGCGTGGCAAGGGTGCTCTCCATATTTTTTTGGTGCCTGTCCGGCCTGGCCCCGGCGGCGTCGGCGGCCGGGCCCTTTGCCACCCTGCCCGGAATGGAGACCGAATCGGGCTACCTGGCAAGGCTCCTGATCAACGAGGTGCCCTTCCCCGGCGAAGGAGGCTATGTCAGCGTAGCCAACACCGAGGCCGCGATGGCGCAGATCCTCTGGGTTCTCGAGGGGCGGCTGAACCGCATTCCCCAAGGCTACCGGCAGGCACATGTGGCCGCGGTGACCACCAGCCAGGTCACCGACCTGATCACGGCCGGCGGCGTGCACGGGCAGTGCGAGGGTTTCTACCGGGACCCGAACGGCCGGCTGGCCACGGTCCCGCGAGTGGAGGAACGGGTCCAGTACCTGCTCCGGATCGCCAACAGCGGCGGCCGGCCGGGCAAGTTTGCCGGGCTCATCAACTATGCCCGCGGGCTGGCGGAGAGCTACCTCCGCGGCGGCATTGCAGAGGCGGACCGATTTGCCGCGATCCGCCGGATTGGATCCGTGCCGGTCACCGGCGGCGGATATTCCTGGATGACCGACCGCGACTACTACCACCCCGGCGGCAACTTCGTGAAGATTCCCAATTCCATGGAGGGCTCGCTCGGCAACAACCGCTTTTTCACCCTGCGTTCCCTGCAATGACCAGAATACCTGAAAGATTCCCTCTAACGGCCGCCCTCTTCCTGGGCGTCGCCCTGGTCTCCAACCAACTGCCGGCGGAGGACGCTTTGCCGGCGGAGGACGCTTTGCCGGCGGAGTACCGGTCCCTGGCCGGATTCGAGGAAGCTGGGGAAATCATGCGTCACCTCTACCGCTGGTACCTCGACCATTCCGATATCGAGCAACTCGCGGGGAAGGAAACGGCCGATTTCTATATCCTGCCCGAGCGACCGGAGCTGGATCCCGGGGACGCGAGTCTATTTGCCCAGATGCTGTTTCCGGCCATCGGGGCGGCCGTCCACCTGAAAAAGACGGACTACACGATCGAGGAGCTGGGAATCCGGCTCCAGGGTGACCGGTTCAAGATCGTATCCGTGGAGAAGATGGAGGCCGCATTCGAAATGCCGTCCAAAGCCGTGCGCTGCAGCCTGCCCCTGCCCGAGCTGCTGGATTATCTCTTCCGGACCCGCGCCCAAGCCGATCCGCCGGGTCCGGAGCTGCTGGAACGGATGAGGCGGGCCGCCCGGGAACAACTGGAGGGGCAGCTCGGCGAGCTTACCGTAAAGGGGGACCAGCATTTCTTCCTGGCCCCCATATCACCGGTGGCCAACGAGGCATGGGTTTTCTGGGAAGAGGCGGGACTCCTCCTGCGCTGGAATTCCGACATCGACATCACGGCGCCCGCTGTCTGGGAGCACGAGAGCCTGGCCGTGGAATCCTTCGACATCGAGGAGCAGGCCGTCCTCTCCTTTACCCTGGTCCCCGGGAGCAACGCCTACCTGACCCGCGACCAGGTGGGCCGGGTCCTCTACAACTGTATCATTCTTGGCCGGAAGCTGGTCGTGCCCTTGCCCGAGGACTGAACTCCCCGGCAGGCGGGAGGCCTGCCGCACTGCGAGGGGGGATGGCTGGCCCGAGACATTCCGGAATTGACGAATACCCCCGCGCCCGCATCTAATGCAGATTCCTTTGACTTGGGGGGCTGTAGCTCAGTTGGAAGAGCGCGTCGTTCGCAATGACGAGGTCGTCGGTTCGATCCCGATCAGCTCCACCATCCTACGCCCTGGCGGGCTTCGGATGGCAAGCCAGGCGGGGGGTCTACAGGGTCGGGTCAGGTCTACAACAAAAAGGGTCTACAACAAAAAGTGGGGACTGGTCGGCAAGCCAAGCGAGAGAGTCGGCCTTGACGCCATGGATCGAAGTTGTTGATTTTTGAATTCAAGGTGAATTCCTCTAATTGTTGGAAGAAGTGGCGGTTATGGTTGGCTTTGGCCCTGGCGGGGGCCTGCCTCTCCGGTTGTGGCGTCCATGTGCAGCCGTTGATGCCGACGCCTCTGCTCTACACGGAATCTGGTTACAAGCCGTTGGAGCACCTGCCTGAAAATGAGCGTTGGAAAGAACGCCGCGTCTATTACGTGACCAACCGTGCCCGCAAGGGGAGCCTGCAGAAAATCGCATACGGGAACAAATTGAGTCCGGCCGTGTTCGTAGGGACCGCACTGATCGGGTTTGGGGGCATGGACGTGACCTGGGCCCACCTCAACGAGATCTCGGCCCAGAGTAAACGAGAAGAGGCGCTTGACCTCTCGATCGCGGGTATCGCCCAATTCGGCTACATACCGGCCCACGCGAGCCCGGAAGAGGCCGCAGACCCTGAGGCAGCGGGCTTCTGGCTCCAGGATCTCCGGGAATCGATCGCCAGCTCGCGGGACAAGGATCTCCTCATCTATGTTCACGGCGCCAAGGTCAATTTCTACAACGCCTGCGCATTCGCGGGTCAGCTCGACCACTTTCTTGGGCGGGACATGACCTCGCTGGCCTTCGCCTGGCCGACCCATCAGAACATCTTTTCCTACGTGATGGGCAGTGATGTCCACCGGGCCTATGACTCAGCGGAGGTGCTGGCCA
>CAJXMX010000130.1 GCA_913056355.1 uncultured Opitutales bacterium | reverse complement strand
TTGGTCCAGGGCCTCCTTGATGTCGTCCAAGTGGCTGCGCTCACCACCCCCGAATCCTTCGGCATCCGATTCCTGCATGTGGATGGCTTCCGCCTCCATGGCCTCCAGCCGGGCAATCTTCTCATCAAGACCCAGATCCGGGTCGTTCAGAATTTCCTGTGGTAGGTTCTTCGGCGTCATGGATATATCCCTTTCAGATGGATTTAAAAGATAACCTGCCTAAGCTAACACAGCTGCTTCCGGGAGGCAAACCAGCCGGCCTCTTCCGCTCTTCCACCCTTTCCCGAAGGCCAGCCAAATTCCTTGCTTCAGGCCGCCTCCAGCCTGTTAATGGATTTTGAATTTCCCCGGTTGCCCCAATCCGAAAACCCTATCCCGTTAATCTGCATGAATTCGATCCTGAAACGCTCTGCCTTTGTTGCCTCCATGACCATTTCCGCACTCGGCCTCCTGGCTCAACCCGTGGTCACCGACCTCGCCCCCTGGGCCAGTCCCGCCACCGGTGAATCCCTGGCCCGCCAGGCCATTCTTCCCGAAGGTGCGGACGCCGGTTCCTCCCTGGCCACGGTCGTCTACCTGAAAAACCTGGCCGCGCCCCGGGTCGGCACGGACAGCGACACCGACATTATCGACAGCTTCCTCGCGGAGGGTATGCTGGTCGTCACCGTCGATTTCGCCGGGCATGCCAGGGCCCGGGTCCCTTTCCTGAGCGATGACATCGTCCGGATCCGGCAGGACATCCGGGACGACCAGCAGGACGGCAGCGCCACCCGCTTCCCGACCGGCTACCAGATGGACAACAGCCACATTTTCCTGGTCCCGGAAGGATGCCGTCTGGTCCGGGACCTGGTCTTCGAGGATGTCAGCGGAATCACCCGGGCCATGGACATCATCTACCCGGCCAATCCCCTCTTTCCTTCCGGCAGCCTGATCCAGATCTCCTACGACAACCAGAACCGGATGAACAGCGCCAACCTGGCCAACTTCAACGATTCCTTCGTCACCGCATTCGCCAGCGAGGGTTTCGCCACCGCCATGGCCGATCACCCGGTTGCCGGCGGCTATGACGGGATCGATCCCATGCCCGGCAGCGCCCTCTCCGTGCGGGCCGCCGTCCGGGCCGTGCGGGCCCAGTCCGAAGTCCTCGGGCTGAACGGCCGCATCGCCACCACGGGGTTCTCCCGCGGCAGCGGCGTCGCCTTGTTCGCGGTGACCACCAGAAACGTCCAGGAATGGAAGTTCTACCTCAACAAGGATACCTTTATCACCCAGACCGACCAGGCCTTCCGCGAAGCGCGGGATGCCTTTCCCGATGAGGATGCCTCCGTCCAGGGGGCCATTCTCCTCTCCGGCCGGTTTTCCTACATCGACCTGCTCGAGAATGATCCCAACCTCGCCAAGTATACCAACTCCTGGGGCCCCATAGAAAGCTATTATGACCGCTGGGAATACATGGGCGCCCTCGATTTCCTCGAGGGGGATCCCGGCTATCCGATCTTCCTCAGCGTCAATACCAACGAGGACGAACACGCCAACCACCAGATGGACGTCATCATGCAGCGCCTCGACGGCTTCGGCGCCGAGTACATCTACATGCCCGACACCACGGTCCTCGACAACGCCCACCGCGTCCCCCTCGTCCACTCCATCCTCAACGGCATGACCGAGTACCTCCGCTCGGTCCTCATGGATCCCTCCCCCGCCCAGGTCCTCGCCTCCATCCGGTTCCAGCCCCAACTGCTGCCCGAAAACCGTATCCGCTGGACCGCCTCCGAGCCCCTTCCCCCGCTCGACTACGCCCTCCAGTCTTCCGACTCCCTCTCCACCTGGGATTCCGAGGATCCCGTCCGGCCCGACGCCTCCGGCATCCTCTCCATCGAGCGCGATATCCCCTCCGCCTACGGCGAGTTTATCCGCCTCCTCCCCCCCCAGCCCCCCATGGAGTAGTCCCCCTCACCGGCCGGGCCGGCACCTCCTCCCCCCCTATCCCGTTTTTTTCGGCGCCTCGAAAATTTTTCCAACCATACTGCTTGACATCAAGGCTTTTTACGGGAGATTGCCGGCATGAACGGAAATGTCACAGACGCCCCCCGCCTGTTCCTGGTCTTCTGGAAGGCCTGGCGGGCGATGGAGGAAGTGGACCGGCGCAGCATCAGCAAGCTGGGCATCGGCTGCTTCTCCGACTTCGTGGTCCTGGAAGCACTCCTGCACAAGGGGGCGATGCCGGTCAAGGATCTCGGCCGCAAGGCCGGGCTGACCAGCGGCTCCATCACCACCGCCGTTCAACGGCTGGAAAAGCAGGGCTGGATCCGCCGGGAAAAGAATCCCGCGGACAGCCGCTTTTCCCTCATCAGCCTGACCCCGGAAGGGACCGGGCTCATCAGCGACGCCTTCGCCGAGCATGCCCGGCGCCTTGAGCAGGCCTTCTCCCCCCTGGAAAAGGCGGAACGGGCGGAGTTTGTCCGCCTCCTCAAGAAAGTCGGCCGGACGGCTGAGGCGATGAGCCTCTGAATTTTCACCATATATCTTGACTTCAAGTTAAACTACTAAAAAGGAAGGAAACACAATGAATCTGAAAACACTCATGAGCACGGGCGGGAGCTGGTCTCCGCTGGTCATCCGGGTGGTCCTGG
Source organism: uncultured Opitutales bacterium (assembly GCA_913056355.1). Lineage (GTDB taxonomy): Bacteria > Verrucomicrobiota > Verrucomicrobiia > Opitutales > Oceanipulchritudinaceae > Oceanipulchritudo. The sequence goes on along the minus strand of CAJXMX010000130.1, from coordinate 9,236 downwards.
GGGCCACCATGGCGGCGCACGGGGCGCAGAAACTGTTTGGCTGGTTCGGGGGCTACGGCCTTGAAGGGACCGGGCAATATTTTGCGGAGAACCTGGGGCTGGCGCCCGGGGTGCTGATGGCGGGACTGGCCGGGAGCGGCGAGTTCCTGGGTGGCCTGCTGGTGCTGATCGGGCTGTTCACGCGGCCGGCGGCGGCGGTGCTGGGCTTTGTCATGGCGATGGCCATCATGAAGGTCCACTGGGGGGCGTTTTTCCTGCCGGAAGGGATGGAATATGCGCTGGCCCTGCTGGCCATGGCGGTCTCGCTGGTCTTCAGCGGGGGTGGCCGGGCCTCTCTGGACCGTATTCTGGGCAAGGGAGCCTGAGGCCATGAAACGGCGGCCGGCGGATACCCGTGGGAAAACCGACTTTGGCTGGCTGAACAGCCGGCACAGTTTTTCCTTTGGAGAATACCATGATCCGGAATGGATCCAGTTCGGTCCGTTGCGGGTCATCAACGATGACCGGGTGGCGGGTGGAGGCGGTTTTCCGCCCCACCCCCACCGGGACATGGAGATCATCAGCATTGTCCTGGAAGGCCGCCTGGCCCACAAGGACAGCATGGGCAACGGATCGACCATCGGGACCGGCGAAGTCCAGTACATGAGCGCCGGCCAGGGGGTCGTGCACAGCGAGATGAACCCTTCGGCGGAGGAACCGGTGCATTTCCTGCAGATCTGGATTCATCCGGACCGCAAGGGCTATCCTCCCGCTTACGACCAGATCAAGGCTCATCCGGTTGCGGGGCAGTGGGTACCGGTGGCGGGAAAGGCGGAGGGCGCCATCTCCATCCGCCAGGATGCCGCCATCCACTGGGGAAGGACCGGGGCCGGGCAGGAGCTCCTGCTGAACGTGCCGCAGGGCCGCAGGGCCTGGATCCAGGCCATGCGGGGAGAGGGAACGGCCGGCGGGGAAAGCCTTTCCGCAGGGGACGCCCTGATTCTCGGACCGGGCGAAAGCATCCGGCTCGAGGGAGGCCAGGACCTGCTCTGGTTCGATCTGCCGGCGGAGAGCCCGGAAGCCTAGCCGGTCGGCAACTCGACCACGACCCGCAGGCCCTGCCGGTCATCCCGACGCTGGGCCTCGATCAGGCCGTCGTGCTGGTTGACGATGCTGAGGCAGATGGCCAGGCCGAGCCCGGTTCCCAGGGGACGGTCGGCGGGTTGGTCCGTCTGGTTGTTGCCGGGGATATGCTTGAAGCGTTCAAAGATCTCCTTGATCTGCTCCGGGTCCAGTCCCGGCCCCTGGTCCTCCATGACAAACCGCCAGGTATCCCGGCCACAGGGCTGCGAGTAGAACCGGACCAAATCTCCCGGAACGGACACCTTCAGGGCGTTGCTGAGCAGGTTCAGGAAAACGTGCCGCATCCAGATGGGATCGATGGAAATGAACCCCGGGGCGCCCTTTTCCACCAGTTCGAAACGGACCTGCTGGTCCTCGCAAAGGGCCTGGGCGTCCTCGGCGAATTCCTCCAGGTAATTGTGCAGGTCCACATGTTTGCGCTTGAGGCGCAGCACCCCGGCATCCGCACGGGCCAGGAAGAGCAGGTCGTCGATCAGCTTGTTGAGGTGCTCGATCTCCACCATCTGCTCCTGCAGGGCGTTCATGCGATCAGCCTGGGGCAAGTCCGGGTTCCGCAACAGGCGCTCGCTGTGCAGTCGGATCAGGGAGAGAGGCGTCCGCAGTTCATGGGAGGCATCCGCGGTGAAGCGGCTGATTTGCAGGAAGGACTTCTCCAGCCGGTCGAACATCTCGTTGAGGAATTCGCCCAGGCGGCTGATTTCATCCCCCGTGGCCGGGACCGGAATCCGCTCACTGAGATTGTCCCCGCTGATGCGTCGGGCGATGGCCTGGATCTTGTTGATCGGATTGAGCGCCAGGCGACTCAGGAGAATCCCCAGGATTACGCTGACCACGAGGACCAGGAGCAGGATCCAGAGGACCATCCGGTTGTAGTTCCCGAAAAGGGTGTCCGCGCTTTGCAGGGAACTTCCGATCAGGACCTCCACGCTCTTGTAGTCGTAACGACCCACGCGCAATCGTCCCAGTTCGCCATCTTCAAGGGTGCCCTTCCGGCCGGACAACTGGTCCACCGGGATGACCTCCGAGCCCAGGTTCGAACTGCTGAACAGAACCTGTCCCTTGGGATCAAGGACCTGGAAGAAAAAGAAGGCGGCGTCGATTTCAGTGTGCTGCCGCAGGGCCTCGACCAGGTCTTCCCGGTCAAAGGGGGCCTGCACCTGCTCGAGCCGGTTGAGGACTTCCTCGAACTCGGCGTCATTGAGGAAGTCTATGCCCTTGAGCAAATTGTCCTCCAGGTAGATCTTCCCGATCCAGAGCACCAGGGCCACCGTGGCGGTGACCACGCAGGCATACCAGAAGGTGAGGCGAAAGGTGAGTGATCTCATGACAAGGTGTAGCCGACTCCCCGGACAGTCTTGATCAGCGGTTCCTCCTCCTCCGGAAATTCGAAGAGGACCCGCAACCGCCGCACATAGACGTCGATCAGGTTGGTCTGCATGTCAAACTGGGCGTCCCAGATCTTCTCCCCGATCTGGGTCCGGGAAAGGACCCGGCCCCGGTTGCGCAGGAACAGTTCCAGGAGGGCGTACTCGCGGTTGGTCAGCTGGACGGATTGGCCCTTGAAGGAGACCGAGTGGCCCAGGGCGTCAAGGCGGACGCCCCGGTATTCCAGGATGCTTTTCTTTTCCGTTCCGGAGCGGCGGATCTGCGACCGCAGGCGGGCCAGCAATTCCTCGAAACTGAAAGGCTTGGGCAGGTAGTCGTCGGCCCCGATGTTGAGTCCCTTGATCCGGTCCTCCACCGAGTCGCGGGCGCTGAGAATCAGGACCGGCTCCATGAACCCGGCCGACCGCCATTGGCGCAACAGGTCCAGTCCGTCACCGTCCGGCAGGCCCAGGTCGAGGATGATCACGTCGTAGGCGGCCTCACTTAGGGCGTCCCGTGCCGCCGCCGCCGTCTGGGCCCAGCTCAGGACGAATCCGTGTTCCTGCAGACCTTTCTCGACGAAGCGCCCCATGCGGAAGTCGTCTTCAACGAGGAGTATTCTCATGTCACTTGTTTTGCTCAAGCTCATCGACAAAGCCAATCAAATTTGCGAGATCCCGGTCCTCCAGCCATTCGGTTCCCGCCATGGACGTTCCGGGACGTCCGAATTTTATCAACCGGGCCAGCTCCAGCCGGCGGTCCGCTCCCGCGAGGTTCGGGGTCACCCAGATCCATCCGGAGGGTTGGGCCAGGTCCCGCGGGGCCGGCTCCAGCTGCGTCGCAACAGGGCCGTTTCCGCGGCCCCGGGCCCCATGGCAACCCGCGCAATACTCCCGGTACAGGCGTTCCCCCTCCACAGGGTCGCCACCGGAGAGACTGACTTCGGGTTGCCATGAGGCTATGAACTGGAGCCACTGTTCCCGGTTTTCCTCCCCGAGCGACTGGAGGTAATCCAGCAGGGCTTCGCCACGGGGATCATCATCCCGGAAAAGGTACGCGTAGGAAGGCATCCGGCTGCCCCGCCGGACCTCCCTCGGCTGCTGCAGGTGGAGACGGTTCCATTGCCGCGAGCGCCGCAGGCCGACATTGGACAAGTCGGGCCCCTGCCGCCGGTTTCCAAAGAGCACCGGGTGCTGCCGGTCGGCCTCGGCTACCGGATCCGAGGGGGAGCCCCACATTTGCAGGTCGACCCCTTCCGGCCTCCGGTACTGGGAATGGCAATGGATGCAGCCTTCGCCAAGGTACACCCGGAGGCCCGGATGTTCCGGGGTGGCCTCGTCCGGGGCCATCAGGGCCATGCCCCAGGCGGCCAGAAGACCGGCCAGGCAAAGGAGAAAATATAGCGGGAGCTGCTTCATGAACGCGCCAGGGAAAGTTTCAGGACCGGGAGCAGGACCACCAGGGAGACCGCGATGAAAGCCAGCGGGATCCGGTTCAGGTTTTCCCCCATCCCGATGCCAAGCCCCGAACCGATCCATCCGGCAAGGGCGTAGACCAGCATGGCGCGCCGGAATGCCAGGGGATCCCCGGCCGACTGGAAGCCGTGCGATGGCAGAAAGACCAGCGCGCAGGAATACAGGGAGACGCCGGTCACATAGAGAAGGGCAAACTCGGCCCGGCCGGCATACTGGAGGCCGCAGGCGCCCGCCGCGAGGGCCAGCCAGGCCAGGACCAGGGGAAGCAGCAGGCGGCCGCGATCCAGTATCCAACCAGCCAATACGGCCGCACCAAGGTGGACCAGGCCGTTAAGCCAGGCCCGACCCTCTCCCGCCCAGCTGATCTCCTTCAGGGACGGGGTCTCCTGGATAATGTAGAACAGCGCGGAATCGAGCCAGATCAGGACCACGAAGGCCCCCACCAGCCAGTGCCAGCGCCCCTTGAGGAATTCGGTTTGCCCGTCACCGGGAAGCGGCTTCCGGCGTTCGGAGGTCATCCAGGGCAGGAAAGGCAGGCTGCCCGGCAGGACGATCCCACCCGCGACAAGGGCCCGCGTTTCCGGCTTGGCATGGAACAGCAAGGGCAGGTTGCAGGCCGCATAGGCGAGCCCGGTGCCGAGGCCGACCATGAGCCCGCGACGGGCCCCGGGCAGGAGGGCCGGCAGGAGGGCCGCGGTGGACACGGTCAGGAAACCGACGGCCAGTCCCATGACCACCGAGAGCACCAGGAAGGCGGCCATTCCGGAAACCAGGGGCGAGGCCAGGGCGACCAGGCCGCAGGCCAGGAAGCCGGGCCCGAAAAACCGGCGGGCCAGGCCGGCCCGCCCCGCCATCCAGGCCAGGACGCTGCCCACGATGCCGGCAAGGGCCATCCCTCCGAGTACCGCCTTGACCGACCATTCGGAATCGATCCGGGCCTCCAGCAGGTGCAGGAGGGTGAACTGGGAAAACTCCAGGAAATAAAAGTAGATCAGGATAACGGCCAGCAGGCCGGCCAGGTTTTGTCTCAGGAACTTCATTACAAATTCCCGTCCTCCCGGTCCGGCCACGGACCGATCAAGAGCCAGCCGCCCTGAAGCAGCGCCAGGAACCCGTCGGTCAGGGGCACGCTGATCCAGGCCGGCCCGAGGCTGCCGGTCAGGATGGAGCAGCCGGTGAAAAGGCAGATGACCAGCCGGATCCAGGCCGTGACCAGCCACACCGTGCGCAAAGGGGACCAGTCGGAAGCCCGGATGGCCGGGACAATCCCGGCCAGGTAACTGCCCCCCACCCCGAGGACGAAGGCCCCGATGTAGCGGATGAAGACCAGTGCGGCCGGATCCACCTCCACGCCCATCAACCGAAGGGTGAAGCCCGGGGCCAGTACCAGGCAGATCCCCGTCATGAGGTCGGCCGCACCGGCCAGGACACTGATTGCCAGGATGAGCGTCGTTTTCTTCATCTTTTTTCAACTCCCTTGAAAGCTTTCCAAAACCAGGCCGCCCCGGCGCCGAACATGACCAGGCCGGCCAGGGCACGGATGGTATAATTGAAGGTGGTCCAGCCATCGCGACCGAACACGACCTCCGGTTCGGCCCCCTCCCGCCAGCCCTGGAGGAAGAGAATGACCACCATGACCAGGCAGGCGCTGTTCCAGGCGATAAAGCCGGCCCGTCCACCCAGGGCTTCCCCGCCGGTCTGGGCCCGGCCGGTCTCGAGGGCGCTGAAAAGGATGAAACTGAACGCGGTCACCACCCCCGCCATGGCCAGGTGGGCATGGGCCACCAGGGCGTTGGTGAACTTCAGCCGGTCCAGCACGCCGGGAAGAAAGGTCACCCATCCGTTCAGGGTCAGCAGGGCCCACCAGAAGATGAAGGCCTTCAGCCAGGGCAAGGCTCCCGCCGGCCAGGACCAGATATTGAGGTAGGCCCAAAGGAACGGCACCAGGAGCAGCAGGCTGCCCAGGCCGATGACCTGGTTCATCTCGTGATTGGAGGCGTTCCCGTGATGAATAAACAGATACAGGATCCAGAGGCCGGTGTAGACCAGCCACAGCCAGCGGAAGGCTGCCGAGCTCCGGCGCCGCAGCCCCAGCAGCATGGGGGTGGCGGCGAAGACCCCGACCAGCCCCAGGGTCGAGGCCAGCAGGCTGTGCCCGGTGGCGCCGCCGCTGCTCGGATTGACCGGCGGATACACGCTCCGCGAGGAGGAAAAATAGAGGGCAAAGGGAATCGTGGCCAGGACCAGCAGGAGGACGGCCTGGGCGGCCTTCCGGGAGCGGCTCAACCCGTCGTCGTTGAGATTCCGGATCCAGTGGGTGGCGAGAACGCTCCAGACCAGGCACAGGGCAACCGGAAAAAACGTGCGGGAAAGCCCGCTCCAGCTCAGGAAGAGTTTGCCGCTGGCGTGTGCGGTGAGGAATCCGGCACCGCCGACGAGGAGGCCCAGGGACCATGCCGAGAGGGCGAAACGGCGGTTGCTGCGGAGGTCCGGCCCGCTGCGGATGAACTCCCGCAGGAGCAGGCCGACCAACGGCAGGGAACACCATCCGTAGAGATGCCATTCCATGTGCAGGGGCATCAGGCGACCGTAGGTGACCGGGCCCAGGAGGGACCCCAGTCCGGGAAACAGCAGGAGCAGCGAGAGGAGCAGGCCGACCAGGTTGGCCGCGGTCAGCCAGCCGAAGCTGAAGAGCATCACTTCCCGCTGCAGGCCGCGGGCGCCTGTAACCTGCGCCTCCATGACCTCAATCCCGGCAGTCGACGTGGCCGTCCCGGAGGAGGATGTGCCGGTCGCAGCGCTCCGCGAAGCGGCGCTCGTGGGTTGCCATGACCACCGTCACCTGTTCCCGCTTGGCGAGTTCGTAAAGCAACTTGAAGACCTGCTCCCCGTTCTGCTCGTCCAGGGATCCCGTGGGTTCGTCGGCCAAAACCAGCTTGGGACGGTGCATCAGGGCCCGGCAGATAGCCGTCCGCTGGCGCTCGCCCCCGGAAAGCTCGCGGATCCGGCGGTCCCGCCGGTGCTCCACCTTGAGCCATGAAGTCAGCTCCTCGAAGCGCTGGTCAACTTCCTGCCGGGCCAGGCGAGAGGCCATGGCCGGAATCCAGCAGTTTTCCCGCATGGTCAGGTCCGGCAGCAGGTTGTGGAGCTGGAAAATAAAGCCGATGTACTCGCGTCGCAGGCGGAGGCGGTTTTTCTCCACGGCCGGATCCAGTCCGCAGACGGAGACGCTCCCCTCGTCCGCCGCGTCCAGTCCCCCGAGCAGGTGCAGGAGGGTCGACTTGCCCGACCCGGAAGATCCCCACAAGGCGATCACTTCTCCCTGGTTGACATTGAAGGAGACGTCGCTGAGGACCTGGATCCTGCCCTCGTCGAAGCTCTTCCAGACCCCGTCGACCCGGATCACTTCCTTTTCGCCCAGAATCTGTTCCGGAGCGGCTGTTCCGAATGAAAGGACGTTACTCATAGCGCAGGGCCTCCGCGGGTTGGATTTTCATGGCATACCAGGCGGGATACAGGGAGCCGACAATGCTGGTCACCTCCGCCGTGACGAAGATGGCCAGCCAGACCCAGGGGCTGGTCACGGTCTGGATATAGCCCTGCAGCTGGGGCAGGGATTGCAGCAGTTCCAGTATTCCCAATCCCACGACAAATCCAACCGCCGTCCCGATCAGGGCCAGCAGCACGGCCTCCAGAATGATCAGGGTCCCCACCTGGGGCTTGGAGAACCCGCAAACCTGGATCACCGCGATTTCCCGGATACGGCTGAAGACCGAGAGCAGCATGGTGTTGGCCACCCCCATTCCCCCGAGGAGAAAGGCGCAGACCCCGACCGCCCAGCTGGTCGCCTTGAGAATGCGGAACTGGCTGTAGCTCTGCTGGAACTCCTCGTTCTCCAGGGCCATCAGCCCCTCGTAGCGTGAGGAAACGGCATTCCGGAAGGCGTCCCCGTCCGCGTCATCCTTGAGCTTGATGGCCACGATCGAGGAAACCCCGGGGCGGTTGAAGAACTCCTGGGCCGAGGACAGCTTGAGAAAGACCCCGCCGTCCTCGAATCCGTTGGCCGTGGCGATGATCCCGGCCACCTTGAAACTCTGGCGCCCGATCGGCACCTCGTCGCCGGAACCGGCCTTGAGAAATTCGGCCGCCCGGCTGCCAAGCAGGATGCCGCCCTCACTTTGGCGCCATTCCTGCAGGGAGCCTTCCAGCCAGTCGGCGTCCCGCAGGCGCGGATCCGCGTCCTCCAGTCCGAAGCAGGTGATGACCGGATGGTCCGGGGCGGAAACAATGCCGAAGAGGATCGGATTGGCCTGCGCCACGGCGTCCATGTCGCGGATTTCCGCTACCTGGTCCTCCGGTACGCTGCTGAAGAAGAGGTCCGAGACGTTTTTCTCGAAAACCAGGTACTGGCTGTCGGTGGAGAGGATCTTCTCGAACATCCCGATGGCCCCGAGAACCACCGAAAGCACGGAGAGCATCGCGGCCACCCCGAAGGCGATACCGGCCGAGCCGATGGCGGCTCGGATCCGGTGGCGCCACAGGCTCAGGAAGACAAGCTTGGAAAAATGCATTCCGCTCTGTTTCCCGACCTCAGGCCGCGCAGGCGGCCAGGAAGGCCGCCCCGGCTTTTTCCAGGTGCTGTTGAAACGGCTCCAGGGCGGAAACCAGGCGTTCATGAGGCGCAAGGGAGGAGAGGAGGCGACGACTCTCGGAAAGCCGGCTGCGCAGACGGGCGACAGAGCGGTCCTTGCCGAGGGCGATAGCAAGATTTGGCCGGTCCAGTAAAGCGTCCCGCATGCCGGTCTTTCCGGAGTCATCCTCACTCCACTCGAGATCCTTGAAATCATCCACCAGCTGGTAAATGCATCCCCACCCGTCCGCGAGGCGGCGCAGCAGCGCCTGCGCTTCAGAATCCAGGCCGCTGGAGACGGCCGGGAGCAGGATGCTCAATTCCAGCAGACTCCCCGTCTTCTTGCGGGCGATCTTCTCGATGGTGGCGGGCGACCGGTCGGAGCCGGCGAAATTCAGGTCCAGGGCCTGTCCGTCGAGGATCCCGTTCAGGCCCAGGCAGGCGTCCAGCAGCTCGTTGGCTTCCGCCTGGATGGCCGGGAGGGCTCCCCGGAGGGAATCCCAGATCAGGTAATAGGACCGGTTGATCATCGCCAGGGCGGAGAGAATGGCCATCGAGTCGCCGTAGAGCCGGTGCGTGCAGGGCAACCCCCGTCGCGTATCGGCATCATCCATACAAGGCAGGTCGTCCAGGATCAGCGAGGC
>CAJXMX010000129.1 GCA_913056355.1 uncultured Opitutales bacterium | reverse complement strand
GCGCCACGTCGAGAATGGGACCTTTGGCGGAGGCAAAGTTGGACTCCTTCAGGCTGGCCCACGCGGACTCGGGAAAGCGGACCAATGCCTCGGCAACGGCCTCCCGTTTGCCCGGCGTCTTGTCCGAGACATCGACCATGCGCGGGCGGGCCTTTTCGTCCAGGTGGCTCAATTGTGCTTTCATGTTTTCCATGGATAAAAATCGACTGCGCTGCCGGCCGGCCATTGGGTGGATCCCTCCGGCAGCTCGGCAAAGCCGTCGGTGCCGGCCAGGCGGGCGAAATCCCCCGAGTTGTTGACGGGGCGGGGAAGGGCCCGTCCGGCGGGGTCCAGCACGACGGGGAGGAAAAATGTCAGGTTTCCATTCGTAGTGAAATCCTGTGACAGAATTACCTTCCGGGCCGCCCTTTCCCGGGATCCCTGCTGCAGCCGGAGGTAGGGGATGACGTAGCGGAACGTCCCTGCGAGGGTGGAAACGGGATTGCCCGGCAGGGCGAAGACACGGCAACCCGAATCCGTGATCCAGAGGCCCATCGGGCCGCCCGGTTTCTGGGCCACCCCGTGAAAGATGCGCGTTCCGGAACGGTCCAGGGCGGCCGGTATCCAGTCCAGCTTGCCCTTGGAAACGGCTCCGGAGATGATGACCAGGTCGGAATTGTTCATCGTGTCCCGGAGGCGCTCCTCCTCCTTTTGGGGGTTGTCGAGCAGGTGACCGATCCGGCCGGCATGAAAGGATGCCATGGCCAGGGCATGCTCGATGGCGCTGGGGTTGGACCGGCGGACCTGGTGCGGAGCCGGCCGGGCGCCGACCTCGACCAGCTCGTCGCCCGTGCCGAAAACGGTGATCCGGGGGCGCTGGCTGACCTGAACGGTGGCGTAGCCGCAGCTGGCGGCGATTCCCGCTTCCACGGCGCGCATTATTGATCCCATTTGCACAAGGATGGCCCCGGCCCTGAAATCGGAACCCTTCCGGTGGACAAACTGCCCGGTGCGGGCCTTTGCGCACAGCGTCAGGCGGTCCCCGTCCCGCACGGTATCTTCGTAGGGGATGACCGTGTCCACTCCTTTGGGAAGGATGGCCCCGGTCATCACCTCCAGGGCGGACCCCGGTTCGCCGTCCAGCTCCCGGTGTGGTTCGCCGGCTACCAACTGGCCCTTGATCCGGATCGCCCCTTGGTTTAGCTCCGCCCCCCGGACGGCGTAGCCATCCATCATGATCCGGTCGTAGGGAGGCAGGTCACGATCGGCGACCAGGTTTTCCCGCAGGACCCTGCCCGCCGACTTGTTCAGGGGGCAATCGATGGCAGGGGCCAGCTGCAGGTTCTCCTTGAGAAGGCGATCCACCTCCCGGACTGAAATACGGCCAGCCATTCAGATGTCCCCGAGGATCTCAAGTTCCGTTTCGCCGGTGCGCAGGGTTCCGGATTGCTCGATCCGGCAGCGCAGGCCACCGTTTCCCTTGAGCCAATCGCGGGCTCCTTCGCCAACCGCCTCGTTCATCCAGAAACAGGGCGCGCACTCCTCGCTGCCGGTCAGGACCAGTTCACCCAGTTGGAAACGCTTGCCGACCAGGGTGTTGAGGTCCACCCCGGAAATGAGGACATTGCGCCGCATGGCCGAGCGGTCCAGCGCTTCCAGTTTCAGGTGCTCCTGCAGCCTGGCGGCGACATCCTCGGAAAAGAAGGTGATCTGGCCCTTGTAATCCTCCTTGTGAGCGTAATAGCGGTCCCCCTCGATCCCCATGCCGGCGGTGCAGTTGACCGATTCCCGGGCCTGTATGCCGTGGTTCTCCCGCCCTTTGCCGTAGCGTCCCACGAAGTCGTGCCCCGGAGAGATGAAAATTTGATGGATGTCGACGCGCATGGCTTGATTCTCGGACCGGCCGGAGTCCCGAGTCAACCCTGCAGCGACGGCGCGATTCTGCCCCTGCAGGCGAGGTTTTACCGGTGTCTCCGGAATGACGGGTGTAGTCAAATGCTCAATACATTGGCAGGGAACCATCGATCTGGCGGGACCATTCCACAATGCCGCCGGCGATGGAGCGGGCATTTGCAAATCCTCTTTCCCGCAGCATGATTGCCGCATTCCGACTGCGGTGCCCGTGCTGGCATATGACCAGAATACGCTGCCCCGGCGGCAGCTCGGAAACGCGCCCGGGCAGTTCCCCGAGTGGGATATCCAGGCTTTGGCCGATGGAACAGATGGCCAGCTCATGCGGTTCGCGGACATCGAGAAGCACGGCAGAGGGATCCTCCTCGAGGAGCGCCGCGGCTTCCACCACATCGATGTCGACCGGATTGCCGGCAGCCTCCGCGGGCCGGCATTCGGCAAAGCGGTATTCTGCGGGATTAATTTCAGTGATCCGCGGATTGTCCCCGCACAGGGGGCATTCGGGATTCCTCTGCAGCTGCAGGAGTTGATCCCGGCCTTCACGGGAATCGATTACTTTCAGGCGGCCGGCGAGGGGTTCCCCAAGGCGCAGGATCCACTTGATGGCCTCGTTGGCCTGCCAGGATCCGATGATGCCGCAGAGGGACCCGAAAACGCCGGCTTCGGCACAGTTGGGAACCGCTTCCGGGGAGGGCATCTCCGGAAACAGGCAGCGGTAGCAGGGGAATCCCGCGGCCGGATGGAAGAGGGTCACCTGTCCCTCGTACTGGAAAATGCTGCCATGAATGCAGGGAATACGGCACAGGGCGGCGGCATCGTTGAGGAGGTAGCGGGCGGGAAAATTGTCGGTGCAGTCGAGGACCAGGTCATATCCCGACAGGATGTCCATGGCATTGCCGGGGGTGATGCCGTCCTTGTGTTCCACCAGGGTGGTGGAGGGATTCAGTTCCCGCAGATGCCGGGCCGAGGACGCCACCTTGGCAGTCCCGACGCTGTGGTCCGGGTAGAGAATCTGCCGGTGCAGGTTGGTTGGGCTGACTTCGTCATGGTCGGCGAGCCCGAGAGTACCGATTCCGGCGGCGGCCAGATACTGGGCGGCGGGGCAGCCCAGGCCTCCCATCCCGACGATGAGGACGCGGGCCCGGCGAAGCTTTTCCTGACCCATTGGTCCCACCCCCGGAAGGATCACCTGCCGCCTGTAGCGCCGGTTGTCTTCCACGCTGGTGCCCATTGGCGCCCAGTGAGCCGAATTTCCCTGGCAGTGCAATGCTAACCTGAGCCGGACGGGTCCGGACCTACGGGGTCACGTCCTCGTGCGCGGCCTTCCACTCCATGGCCCGGCGGATCCGCCGCTCGACCGAAGGATGCGTATAAAAGAGGAACTCCTCCACCGGGTTGGGGCGTGGATTGCGATACTCGGCCGTCTTGGCTAAAGCGGAGGCCATGGCGTCGGGAAGTTGCGCCGTCTCCAGCGAATACCGGTCGGCCGCGATTTCGCCATTGCGGACCACGGCGTTGAGCAGCGGCTGACCGGCCAGGCTGAGGATGGAGACGATCAGGAGCAGGACGGGCAGGCCGGCCGGGTCTGTGATCTCCCGCGGGGCGTCGAACCAGCGGGCCATGACCGGGTAGAACTTGCCGGCCAGGAAAAAGAAGGCCATCGAGAGGAAGGTGAAGAGGATGACGTAGCGCCAGACATGGCCCAGTTTGTAATGACCGATCTCGTGCGCGGTGACGGCGCGAACCTCGTCAAGGTTGGCATCCTTGAGCGCCACGTCGGAGATCGCGATCCGGGCCGAGGATCCGATCCCGGCGACGTTGGCGGTGAAGTTGTTGGACTGGCGGGAGCCGTCGTACATGAAGATCCGTTCCGCCGGAATGCCGGCCTGGGCGGCCAGCTCCTCGACGGCGTCGCGCACTTCGCCCGGCGGCACCGGCTGGTAGTCATTAAAAAGGGGCTCGATGAAGACCGGTCCCAGCAGGAGCATGGTGGTGATGAAGACCGTCGTCAGCCCGCCTGCCCAAAGCCACCAGAGGCGTCCGGCCTTCCGCATCAGCAGGTAGACCAGGCTCAGGAAAAGCCCGCCGATCAAGGTCGAGATGACCAGCCCGATGGCTCCCTGGGAAAGGAAATCGCCCAGCGGTTGGCTGGTCCGTCCGTACCGGCTTTCCCGCCACCAGTCAGTGTAGAGGGTCCAGGGGAGGCTCAGCAGGGCTGCCAGGAGCAGGTAGGCCATGCAGACCGGCAGGGTCCTCAGGAACCAGCCGCGGCGGGACAGGCGTTCCCGGAGCTTTTCCAGGACGCGGGTCCGGACGAGGATCCAGGCCACGATGACCGAGCAGGCCAGGCCCCACAGGAGGATCCAGTGGTTGCCCGTGGTATAGGCGGCCGCCTTGGCCAGCAAGTCCGGTCCAAGGTCGTCGATGTAACGGGCGGTGGCGGAAACAGGATCGAAGCTCATGGGTTTCCATTCCTGCCTCCGAACCTTTTTTGGCAAGCAAATCTAGGGGGATGTAATCTGGGCCCGCAGCCACATTCGGATGTTTTCCACCAGGTAGGCGGGCTCCTCCAGCTGAATCAGGTGCCGTTGGCCGGGGAAGTACTTGATTTGCAGGAATCCCTTCGATTGCCGGAACAACTCGACGACCGCGTCATTGTCGATAACGGGATCATCGCTTCCCAGGATCAGGAATACCGGCAGGTTCAGCCTCTGGATCCGGTTCTGGAGATGAACGTCCATGCGACTGCTCTCCACGAAGAAACGGGCCGAGATCTCGTGCAGTTCCAGGGGGTCGTCGCGGAGGTATTTCCGGAAAGCCGGGACCCCGGTGAAGGCATCGGTTTGTACGGGTGGTTCGATGGATTTCTTTTGCCAGAATACCCGTGAAAAATAGATGCCGAACTTGTCCAGCAGGGAGGCGTCGACCCCGGAAGCGCCGGTTGGTGTAATCAGGATGATTCCATTAACGGAATCCGGATACTCCATGGCATACAGGGCCGCCTGTTTGCCGCCCCATGCGTAGCCGACCAGGAATACCGCATCGTATTTTCCCCGGAGGTCCTTCCGGATAAATTCATGGATATCCCTCTGGAGGTCGAAATAGTGGTTCACGTGCCCGGACACGTATCCCCGGTTTTCCCGGTTGATCCCGCTGCCCCTCCTGTCCAGGGAATAAACGTCGTAGCCGCTGGCGCTGAGCATCCGGGCGGCATAATGAAACCAGCCCGAATGATCCACCATCCCGTGCAGGTACACCAGGGCGATGCGGGCCCGGCCACTGGCGGAGGGATAGAAATAGTAGCCCAGCTCGTTGTGGTGAATTCCGAGATAGGTGTCAAAACCGGGTCCGGATCCCGGCAGGTTCCCGGCCCATTGCGGCAGGCCGGGAAACAGCGGATCCTCCGCCTGAAGGGCCAGGCACCCGCCAACGGTCAGGATTAGAACGAAAAGGAACCGGCTGATCTTCAACATCTCGATACACCTTGGTTGATCCGACTCAACCGGCAGCGGAGGCTAACGGCAAGATTCTTTGCCCGCTCTGCTGCGTGGTTGCCTTCGGCGCAAAAACCTTTGTTTTGGTGAAACGTACACCCTTATTCCCGCCCATGAAGATTCTCAACCTGTTCCTTCTCTGCATTGCCCTGTTCCAGTCCGCCATTTCCCTGCCGGCCGCTTCGCCGGGGCCGCCCTTCGCCCTGCAACTGGCCCCGCAGAGCCTGCGCTCGGACGAGTTGACCCTGTTCTGGGACAAGGTCCGGATCCCGGAAGGCACCGTCACCTACGAGGTCGTCCGCGATGGAAAAGTGATCGGCAGCACGGATAAGACCTTTGCCACCGCCAGCGGCAACACTCCGGGCAGGGAACACCTCTGGTCCATCCGCGCCCTTGTTCCCGGCCGGGAGGCTCCGCTGGTCAGCAATTCCCTGAAGCTGACCATGAAGGACGAGGAGCCGGTGATCTCGGTGCTGGACCATGGCGCGGTGGGGGACGGCAAGACCCTGGACACCGAAGCCATCCAGGCGGCCATCGAGGCCTGCCCCAAGGGCGGGGTGGTCCGCATACCCAAGGGTACCTTCCTCAGCGGGGCCCTTTTCCTGAAGAGCGACATGACCCTGGAGATCGGGGAGGGCGGGGTCCTCAAGGGCTCGACCAACCTCGCCGACTATGAACCGCTGATCCTGAACCGCTTCGAGGGCTGGGAGCTGGAAACCTATGCCAGCCTGATCAACGCCGGCAAGCTGGACCGAAACGGTCCGGCCAACGTGGAGAACATCAGCATACGCGGACGGGGAACGATTTCTGGCGGCGGCGAGGTTCTCGGCAATGCCATGATCGAGGCCCGCGGCCTGCGCGGCCGGGGACGCCTGATCTGTATCATGAACGCCCGCAACGTGGAATTCCAGGGACTGACCCTGGAGGAGACTCCGTGCTGGACGCTTCACTACATTTATTCCGAGAACGTCACCATCAACAACCTGACCTTCCACAGCAACGTCCGCAACGGTGACGGCATCGATCCGGATTCCTCGGTCAATTCCTACATCTTCAACTGCACTTTCACCAACGACGACGACTGCATTGCCATCAAGTCCGGCAAGAACCCGGAAGGCAACGTGGTCAATCGTCCCACCGAGAATGTGCGCATCGTCGGCTGCAACTTCATCAAGGGACACGGGATCTCCATCGGCAGCGAGATGTCCGGAGGTGTCCGCAATGTCCTGGTGGAGGATTGCGTGGCCGGCGACCTGCTAAACGGCCTCCAGGTCAAGGGAACGAAGGACCGAGGCGGCTTCGTCGAGGATGTGGTGGTCCGCGACTGCGACCTGCGCAAGATCAGCATCCTGACCGACCTGGCCTATAACAACGACGGAGAGCCGGCCCCGGAGCAGCCCGTCTTCCGCAACTTCCGCTTCCTCGACCTCGACATGAGCCAGGCCGACCCCTCCAAGCCGGTCATCATCGTCAACGGCTTTCCCGATGAGGGGCATGAAACCCGCGACTTGCTCTTCGAGAACATCGTCACTCCCGAGGTGGCGGTGGTCATCGTCGACCGGGCGGAGGACGTGACCTTCCGCAATGTCCAATCTGAAAACGGCACCCGGCCGATCTACGAGGTGACGCGTTCGGAGGGGATTGATTATTAAGTCCCCGTGCGGCGGTCGGCCGGCTCGGAGGTCCCGTGAATTCCGACCCGGATCAGATTCCTTATGGATCTCTTCGTGCGGTCTCTTTTGTTACTCCCCGGGGGCGGGCTCGTAAACCGCCAGGAGCCGGGCCTCGCCGTACAGCTGCAGGTTGCCGTTCACCACCGCGGCCGCGTCCACCTCCTGGAGGGCGGCCAGGTATTTATCCTCGAAGGCCTGCGCGTCGGGCGGACCCATCATCTTGGTCACCGCAATTGGCCCCAGGCTCAAGGCCTCCCCGTCGAAGGTATAGGTGCAGGAGAAGCGGTTTACGCCGCTGGTGCCGCTGGCTTTCCCGCTTTCCTCGACAAGGCTCAGGGTCGGCTGCTGCAGGCCAACCACCTGGCTGACTTGAACCGGCTCCTCGTTGAGCTCCACCAGGAGCCAGTTCCCGTCCACTGAGGGTGGTTCCTCAACGACCGGGGCGCAGCCCGAAAGGGCCGCCACCATCAGCAGGGTTACGAGTGCGAGGATCGAATTCAGGTATCGGTGGATATGGGTATGTTTTTTCATGGCTGTTCAGGCCATACCCTAAGTCTTTTTCCGGCCCCGGCCAGCCAAATTTCCGAAATGGGGTCGGACCTCCCCAAGTAGTTGGTTATTAAGAACTTGTCCAATATTTTCCCGCCCCGGAACACCTTAAGCCGGCCTTTTCCGGGGCAAAATCAAAGTTTAATCCAGTGCCTTGGCCCGCTTACAGAGCTGGAGGGCGAGGCCCCAGGGGTCGCGGAGCATGAGGATGACGGTACCGTCGCCGGGGCGGATCTCCTCCACCAACTGGCATCCGGCGGCGCAGAGGCGGGCCGCATCGGCGTCGGGATCCGGGCTGTCGAAGGCGATGTGGACGATGAGGGGATGCATGTTCCGGTAGTCGGGGACCTGTTCAGGCGGGTTGTTGTAGATCTCGAGGATCATGCCGGCGTCATCGGCGATGAAGTGGGCCCTGGCCGGCCCGGGCGGGGCGTGGACGATCCGGAAGCCGCAGTGCTGGCAGTACCAGGCGGCCATGGCCGCAGGATCAGAGACATTAAAGGCAACGTGTTCCAGTTTCATGGATAATAACAGGTGGTAGGTTAACAGGACTTGTAGCCGTCGACGTCCTTGAAGTCGACCGTTCGTTTGGTTCCGTCGGCGAGGGCGATCTCGGCTCCGAGGACAGAAAGGCTGGGCGTGACGTCCATGATCCGGATGTCGCGGACCGGGGTGAGCTCCTCCTCGGTCCAGGGGGAATCGTCGGTCTTGTGCAGCATGGCGGTGATCATCAGCTCCATGGCCGGGTTCTTTTGCGTGCGCTTGCGATAGACATAGAGGACCGTGCTCTCGTCGGCCTCGTTGTTGCGTCCCTCGTGGACCTGGTCGCCGATCTGGTCCCAGCCGCTGTACTTGAGGAGGGCCACCTGGCGGCCCGGGACGGAAGCGGTCAAGGCCTCGGCATTCCCGATCTCGCTACGCTGGACGAGGGCCTTGTCGACTTCCATATGCGGCAGCCCGAAGTGGCCGAGGTACATTTCATGTTCGAAGGCCAGGCGACAGCGGTCGACCCGGATGACGCCGCCGGGGATGGTGATCTCGGCCAGGTCGATGATGTAGCCGACCCCGTTGGCCGGGGGTCGCCGCATGATCAGCTGCCGGTAGAGGACTCCGTCGCGGACCCCGTTGAAAAGGATGCTCTCCGAGGTCTTGTAGAGTCCCTGCAACGCGGCCGTGTTGTCGACCTTCCTGCCGGTCAGGTAGAAGTTGATGTCAACCCCGCCGAGGTCGCGCGGATCGAGGCTGCGGAAGGCGTACTCCTGGGAGGTGGCGCCGTCCGGGCAGTAGTCCTCCCATGGAAAGTGGGTGTTGAAGACGATCTTGGAGTAGTTGTGGTCGTCGTCGTAGACCTTGCCGGAGACGATCTCCGATGCTCCCGTCTTCCCGTGGTTGACCAGGATCAGCCCGGGCTTGTCGAGGACCGTCCGCTGGGAATCATTGCCCAGTTTATCCCACCAGCCCTCGTTCTCCCTGGCCGTCCAGAATGGCGAATCCTCGGGCAGGGCCAGGGCGATGAAGGGGAGGAACATGATGAAAGGGCTGGCCGGGCAGCTGTAGCTCTGGATGGCAAACTCCCGGTACTTGTAGAACCCGAGGCTGGGAATGTCGTTGTGGAAAAAGTCCTCCCGTCCGGTGAACTGAAGCAGCGATCCCGAGCAGAGCCGCCGGGCGAAGCCGGGATCGAGCGGGGCGCCGTCCTTGAGCATGAAGGAGACCGGGAAGCCGCCGGCGATCCAGAGCCGGTAGCAGATGCTGCGGGCCCACATGTTGATGAAGCCGTCCCGGCCGAAGAAGTTGGTGTAGGTCTTCATCAGCTCCTGGAAGCTCTTCTCCAAAACCGCCACGATCTCCGGGTAATGCTCGTCGCCGAAGGCCCGGCACCAGATCGTCCCGTAGACGACAAAAAGGCTGATCGTGTAGTAATTGTAGGTCTGCTCCAGGTACCAGCCGTCGCCGGCATGGTAGGAGGCAATCCACAGCAGGTGATCCTTGAGCAGCTGGTCGTCGATCGCGTAGCCGTTCTTCTTGAGGAAGGAGAGGGCGCAGATGTTGAAGAGCCGCCAGTTGTTCTGGGTGGTCCGGTGGTGGGCCCACTTGGAAATGGTCACCGCCATGGCATCCTTTTCCTCCTGCGTATACGAGGGCCAGAGCACGTCCGGGAGCAGGAGGAGGGTCTTGGTCAGCCCGCCGAACTCGCAGGTGAACTGGTAGGTGGCATCGGGCAGGTCCTCCGGCAGTGGCAGGCTGTTGGCATGGCCGGGAGTCAAAGCATTGTAGAGGTGATGCTTGTAATAGTCGTGCAGGCGGATCCCGTTGATGGAGATATCCGGGTCGCAATGCATCAACGGCCCGGCCAGGGTGAAGGTCCGCTCCAGGGCCTCCCATTCATTCGATCGGTGCCGCCAGGGCGGATCTTCCGGCAGGGGATAGCTCTTGCTGCCGGGTATCGGCGGAAAGACAATCGGATCATCGAAGGACTTCACGTGCTTGGTGAAGGCCCGTTCCAACACATAGCTTGCGCAATCGATGTAGTGCCGCCGGGTCATGCCGGTGTGCGGGCTCAGCGTGAAGTCGGGATTCTGGACGGAATAGGCGTTCTTCATTACGGAAGCGGGTTTGTTCAGGGGGCAGGCTCTCCAGACTGATCACCTGTTCGGATCCTGCAACGTATTCCTCGCAGGTCACGATTCCCTCTTCAACGGGCCGGCTTTTCTAACATTTGAGGATGGGGCGGTCGGGAACACGGTCTGCCCTTAGAAAGAATGTTAATACCCTTAGGGTAATCTCCCCAAGGAGCTTGACAGGGGTTCACCCCCCATATTATCTGATGCTTTGTCTTTTGGTACTTCTGGAATAGCTGCTGTCTCCTTTCAACCATATCTCTGTCTATCTATCGTCTAGTGGATTTCCAACTTCCAAAGCTTCGTCAGCCGGTCAGGCCAGCGATGTGACCGTTTGGAAATTTGCCCCAAATCTCAATTCAGCGCTCATGAAGCTCCTTACTCTGTTTCTGCTCTGCCTCACGGTCCCCCTTCACGGAGGAATTCTGGAATCCTGGAACGATACCCAGACGCGAACGGCCATAATTGAATTCGTCGAGTCGGTCACGACACCGGCATCAGACGCCTTCGTCCCTCCCGCGCAGCGCGTAGCCGTCTTTGACAACGACGGCACCCTGTGGGCCGAGAAGCCGGTCTACTTCCAGTTGCTCTTCGCCGTGGACCGGATCAAGGCCATGGCAACCGACCACCCGGAATGGAAAACCAAGGATCCCTACGCTTCCGTCCTGCGCGGCGACCTCAAAGGCCTGGCTGCAGGCGGCGAGAAGACCATCCTGGAGCTGATCATGGCCACCCATTCGGGGATGACCTCGGATGAGTTTGAGGGTGTCGTCACGGACTGGCTGAAGACCGCGCGCCATCCGGTCACCGGAAAGCGGTACACGGAAATGACCTACCAGCCGATGATGGAGCTGCTCGATTATCTGCGGGAGAACGACTTCAAGGTCTTCATCGTCTCCGGCGGCGGCATCGCCTTCATGCGCCCGTGGACGGAGGCCGTCTACGGCATTCCCCGGGAGAACGTGGTGGGGAGCCGGATCGCCTCGGAGTTCGAATACCGGGACGGGGTGCCGGTGATTGTCCGGCAGCCGCGCATCGCTTTCATCGACGACAAGCAGGGGAAGCCGATCGGCATCTACGAGCACATCGGCCGGCGGCCTATCTTCGCCGCCGGCAATTCCGACGGTGACCTGCAGATGCTGCAGTGGACCCATGCCGGGGACGGTCTCCGGTTTTGCCTCTACCTCCACCATACCGACGCTGAGCGGGAGTGGGCCTACGACCGTGATTCGCATGTCGGGAGTCTGGACAAGGGCCTGAAGGAAGCCGCCGACAAGGGCTGGACCGTCATCGACATGAAGGAGGACTGGGCCCGCGTCTTTCCAGAGTAAGGAATACCGTTTTCCCCTAATAATACAATCTCATCTAAACCATATAAGAAGAATCTATGAAAAAACGACTCATCCTCTCATTCCTTGCCCTGGCCGGTTTTGGAGCATCCCTCCTGGCCCAGGACAAGCCGAACATCCTGGTCATCTGGGGTGATGATATTGGCTGGTACAATATCAGCGCCTACAACCAGGGTGTCATGGGGTACAAGACCCCCAACATCGACCGAATCGCCAAGGAGGGCGCCCTCTTTACCGACTGGTATGCGCAGCAGTCCTGCACCGCCGGCCGGGCCGCCTTCATCCTCGGCCAGCACCCGTTCCGTACGGGCCCCCTGACCCTCGGCATGCCCGGTGCCAAGCA
>CAJXMX010000128.1 GCA_913056355.1 uncultured Opitutales bacterium | reverse complement strand
GGGATCGTGTTCCCGCTGGCCGATGATGACATGGTCCAACAGGTCCAGCTGGATGACCTTGGCCGCCTCGCGCAACTGCCGGGTGGCCCGGATGTCTGCCTGGCTGGGGGAGGGATCCCCGCTTGGATGGTTGTGGGCGCAGACCAGGGCCGAGGCGCTGTTCCGGATGGCCTCCCGGAAAACCTCCCGCGGATGGACCAGGCTGGCCGTGGCGGTTCCGCTGGTCACGGCCTGGCAGCGCAGGAGCCGGTTCTTCCTGTTCAGCGAGAGGACCCAGAATTTCTCGACCGCCTCGCCCTCGGCCATGGGCCGCAGCCAATCGTAAATCCGCTGCGGATTGTCCATCAGGGGGGCGGCTTCGCCGATGGTCAGGACCCGCCGGGCAATCTCGATGGTGGCCAGCAGCTGGAGGGCCTTGACCTGTCCGATGCCGGGGTATTGCTGCAGGTCCTCGGCGGTCAGTCGGAGCAGGCCGCGCAGCGAGCCCCCCTCCGTCAGGATTTTGCGGGAAAGGCGCATGACGTCGCAGCCGCGGGTTCCGCTGCGCAGGACCACGGCCAGCAGCTCGGCATCGGAAAGGGCTCCGGGGCCCTTGGCCTGGAGGCGTTCCTGAGGGCGCTCCCCGATGGGAATGGAGTGGAAGGAGGACATGGATCAAGGGTGCCGGACCATCCTTGATCCCCGCCTGTGCCGGTCAACCGGCCAGACTGCCTGTTCCTGACTATTGCCACCGACAGATAACGCGGGGCCGGGTGCCGGTCAGTCCCCGCCGGAAGCCAGCTCCATCCGCAGGGCCTCCAGTTCCTCCCAGCGGGCGTACTTTTCCAGAAGCACGACCTCGATTTCCGCCAGCCGCTCCTGGGCCCGGGCACTGAAGCCGGGATCCGACTTGAGGATCTCCGGGTCGCCGAGGTCGTTGGCCAGGCTCTCCTGCTCCGCCTCCAGGGCCTCGATCTCCCCCGGCAGGGCGTCCAGCTCCCGCTGCTCCCGGTTCAGGAACCGGCGCGGCTTCTGCGGCTTGCCTTTCTGGGTTACGGGTTTACCCTGAGCCTGTCGAAGGGTTTCTGGTTTACCCTGAGCCTGTCGAAGGGTTGAGGACCGGGTGCGCTGTTGGAAGAGCTGGTAATCCGAGTAACCGCCGACAATGGAGCGGATGGTCCGGTCCGGCTCGAAGACCAGCAGGTCAGTGACCACGTTGTCGAGGAAGTCCCGGTCGTGGGAGACAAGGATCAAGGTACCCTCGAAACGGTCCAGTTGCTCCTCCAGGAGCTCCAGGGTCTCCAGGTCGAGGTCGTTGGTCGGCTCGTCCATGACCAGGACATTGAAGGGCCGGGTGAACAGCCGTGCCAGGAGGAGCCGGTTGCGCTCGCCCCCGGAAAGGTTGTGGATGGGGGCCTGGGCCTCCGCGGAGGTGAAGAGGAAATCCTTGAGATGGCTGATGACATGCTTGCGCTGGCCCCCCACCTCGACGTAGGCGTTGCCGCCCGAGACGTTATCGAGAATTGTCGCCTCCTCGTCCAGCTGGTCCCGGTTCTGGTCGAAGTAGGCCACCTGGAGGTTGGTCCCGAGGCGGACTTCTCCGGAATCCGGGGGCTGCTTGCCAAGGAGCATCCGGACCAGTGTTGTCTTGCCGCATCCGTTGGGGCCGAGGATGCCGATCCGGTCGCCGCGCAGGATTTCGCAACTGAAGGGCTGGAAGAGGAACTCCCCCTCGTACCGGGCGGAAATCTCCTCCGCGGTGATGACCTTGTGTCCGGTGGCCTGGACACCCCCGCCGAGGTCCATCTGTACGCCCCCTTGCCGGCCGCGCCGCTGACGGTGCTCCTCGCGCATCTTCAGGAGGTGGCGGACGCGGCCTTCGTTGCGGGTCCGGCGGGCCTTGATGCCCTGCCGGATCCAGGCCTCTTCCTGGGCCAGCTTCTTGTCGAAGACGGCGGCCTGCCGGCTTTCGGCCTCCAGCGCCTCCTCCTTGCGGACCAGGTAGGTGTCGTAGTCGCAGTCCCAGCGGGTCAGCACACCCCGGTCGAGGTCGAGGATTGAAGTGGCCAGGCGCCGGATGAAGGACCGGTCGTGGGAGACGAAGAGGAGGGAGGCCTTGCTCTTGAGCAGGAGCTCCTCCATCCACTGGATGGTTTCCACGTCGAGATGGTTGGTCGGTTCGTCGAGCAGGAGAATATCCGGTTCCCGCAGGAGGCAGGCCAGGAGCAGGACCCGGCGCTTCTGGCCGAAACTGAGGGACGGGTAGGCGTCGGCATCATTAATTTCCAGGTCCGGCAGGGACATGTCGATCCGCGCTTCCAGCTCCCACTCCTCGAGGTGGAGGTCGCTCAGTTGCCGGAACAGCACCTCCCTGACGGTGCGTCCCGGGTACTCGGGAATGTGCTGGGGGAGGGTGGCCAGCCGGGGATTGCCCTGCAGGATCCGCTCCCCGGCATCGGCCTGGACCTCTCCCGAGACGACATTCAGGAGGGAGGACTTTCCCGACCCGTTCCGCCCGATCAGGGCCAGGCGCTCGCCCGGCCGCAAATCCACGGAGGCCCGGTCCAGCAGGGGCGGGCCCCCGTAGGCAAGGCAGATATTGACCAGGGAAAGCATGGATTAGCAAATGGACCGGGGGAGTGGCCTTAGTCAAATTATTCCCTCGCCAGCTGCCGCAATAATTTACAAATTAACACTATGACTGCACTGATCATCCTCGGAATTATCGTCGTTGTCCTGGTGCTGGTGGTCCTTTACGCCATTGGTATCTACAACAGCCTGGTTCAGCTTCGGAACCGCTACAAAAACGCCTTCGCCCAGATCGATGTCCAGCTCAAGCGCCGCTATGACCTGATCCCCAACCTGGTCGAGACCGCCAAGGGCTACCTCAAGCATGAACGGGAAACGCTGGAGGCGGTCATTACGGCCCGCAACCAGGCCGCCGCGGCCGGCGCCAAGGCGGCCGCGAATCCCGGGGATCCCAGCGCCATCAAGGGCCTGGCCGGGGCCGAGACCATGCTGACCGGCGCCATGTCGCGATTCTTTGCTTTGGCGGAGGCCTATCCGGATCTCAAGGCCAACGAGAACATGATGCAGTTGACCGAGGAACTGACCTCCACCGAGAACAAGATTTCCTTTGCCCGGCAGGCCTACAACGACGCGGTCATGGCCTACAATACCCGGCGCGAACAGTTTCCGGCAGTGATCTTCGCCGGCATGTTCAACTTCCAGCAGGCCGAGCTCTTCGAGATCGAGGACATGGCCGAGAAGGAAGCGCCCAAGGTCAGCTTCGGTTCCTGAATCCCCACATAACTTCCCTCATCCTTAATGGACTTCTTCCAGGCGCAGGATAACGCCGTCCGGAAAACCAAGCTGCTGGTTTTCTACTACGTGATGGCCGTGATCATGATTGTCATCTCCGTCTATGCGGCGGTGACCATCGGCTACATGGTGTACTACAGCCAGCTCGGGGGCGATGGTTCCTACGGTTCCTACCAGGTCCCCTTGTGGAGCACGGTGCGTTTCCTGATAACGGCCGCCGCGGTCTGCCTGGTGGTCGGGATGGGAACCCTGTTCCGTGTGGTCGCCCTGCGCGGCGGCGGGTCGGCGGTGGCCTCCTCCCTCGGCGGAAAGGCGATCGACCGCGACACCCGCGATCCCAAGCTGCGCCAGTTGCTCAACGTGGTCGACGAGATGGCCATCGCCTCGGGCGTGCCGGTGCCGGAGGTCTACATCCTTCCGGGCGAGGCTTCGATCAATGCCTTTGCCGCCGGCTGGGGCACAGACGACGCGGTGATTGCCGTCTCCGGCGGCGCCCTTGAGAAACTGACCCGCGACGAGTTGCAGGGGGTGGTGGCTCATGAATACAGCCATATCCTGAACGGCGACTGCCGGATGAACATCCGCCTCATGGGGCTTATCTTCGGGATCATGATGCTGACCATCTTCGCCCGCCTGATGCGGTACATGGTCTTTGCCGGGAGCGGGCGCCGGCACGGCGGGGGCTATGTCGGCGGCGGCCGTCGCTCCAGCAGTGACGGAAAGGGCAGTGGCGGAGCCCTCATCCTGGCCATTTTCGTGGTCATTATCCTGGTCACCATAATCGGCTTCATCGGGACCTTTTTCGGGCGCCTCATCCAGGCCGCCATATCGCGGCAGCGGGAATACCTGGCCGACGCCTCGGCCGTGCAGTTCACCCGTAACCCGGACGGTATCTCGGGCGCCCTCAAGCGGATCGCGGCCGGCGATAACCATGCGGTCCTGCAGCACCCCAACGCCAGTGAGGCGGCCCACATGTTTTTTGCCGACGGATTGAGGCGCTCCTTTTCCTCGGCCTTTTCCACCCACCCGCCGCTCAACGACCGGATTCTAAAGATCCAGCCCGGCTGGGACGGCAAATTCGACCTCAAGCCGGTTCGCCCGCGGACCGTGGCCAAGCCGGAACCGGAGGAGAAACCCGCCCCCTCCAGGGGTATTATCGGTGGCGGTACCGGCATGGAGAAAATCCAGGCCATGGCCATCCTCGGGGCCATCGGGACCATCAGCAGCGGCAGCCTGGAGAATGCCCGCAGCATCAAGGCCGCCATTCCCGATTCCTTTGACGACAGCCTGCGCAGCAGCCGGGGGGCCCTTTATGGACTGATGGCCCTGGTCATGGCGGACAACGAGGAGGACGACGCCAAGCAGTGGAAGCTGGTTGAATCGGTCTTCGAACCGGAGGAAATGCCGCACCTGCGCGAGGCGGAGGCCACCGTTCTCCAGATGAAGCGCTCAGCCCGTCTGGCCGCCCTTGAACTGGCCACCACGACCCTGGTCCAGAAGGGCGGGTTCGGCATGGACCAATATTATGACTTGATCGATCGCCTGATCGAGGTTGACCAGAACACGACCCTGTTTGAGGTCTGCATGCGGCGGATCATCCGCGAGCGCCTGAACCGGGGCGGAGGCCAGCCCAGGGGCGGCGGCGCCAACTACATGACCATTCCTCCCAAGGTGGCTGAGGCCCTGGGCACCGTCCTGATGGTGGTGGCCCGCGACGCCAGCGGCGCCGAGGATCCGAAAGCCCTCGTCGAGAAGGCCACCAACGGGCTCTACCTGCTCAAGGGGAAGGTCAAGACGGTCGACGTCGAGACGTCTTCCCTGGACGAGGCCCTGGACATCCTGCAGGAAACCTCCTTCGCCATCCGGGCCCAGCTGCTCCGCGCGGTCGTGGCCTGCATCAACGAGGACGGCCAGCTGGAACCTTCCGAGGCGGAGGTCCTCCGCATGCTGGCCCTGGCCCTGCAGTGCCCCGTCCCGCCGCTGGGCGGGGATTGATAAGCCCGTCCGTCGGGCGTCGCCTCTTTGTCAATTGGCCCCGAAATGCCGACCCGAAGGGTCGTCATCCATTAGCGCGGGGTGGAACGAGCCCGAAGGGCGAGCGACACCCCGGGAAACCGGTCACATGTAAAACCCCGATCCCGGAGGGATCGCAGAGTGATAGGCCACTGATTCTGCGACCCCTCCGGGGTCGGAAAGTTTCTTAGGCCCGGAATCCCGGGGTCTCATCCGCTAGCGCGGATGAGACCCCGCGCTAATGGCTGATGCCCCTGCGGGGCATCATAGATTCCCTCCATGCCTCATTAGGGTGGCAGGTCCTGTCCTTACGCCCCCGGCTCGATGAACTCGCCCATTTTGCGGTACTTCTGGTAACGCTTTTCGAGCAGGGTCTCGGTCTTCAGGCGCTTCAGCTTGGCCAGGTTCTTGGTGATGGCCTGTCGCAGGGACTCCGCGGCCGCATCCGGATCCCGGTGGGCTCCCCCCAGGGGCTCTTCCACCACCTCGTCGGCGATGCCCTGTTGAAGCAGCTCCTTGGCCCCCAGCTTGAGGGCGTTGGCCGCCGTCTCGGCGTACTTGCGGTCGCGCCAGAGGATGGCCGCGCAACCTTCCGGCGGAATGACCGAATAATAGGCATGCTGCTGGACCAGCAGCTTGTCCACCACGGCAATGCCGAGGGCGCCGCCGCTGCCGCCTTCCCCGATGATGATCCCGATAACCGGGACCTTGAGGATGGCCATTTCCCGGAGGTTCCGGGCGATCGCCTCGGAAACATGGCGTTCCTCCGAGCCGACCCCGGCATAGGCGGCCTTGGTATCAATAAAGGTGATGACCGGAATCTGGAATTTCTCGGCCAGCTGCATCAGGCGCAGGGCCTTGCGGTAGCCCTCGGGGTGGGGCATGCCGAAATTGCGGCGGAGGTTCTCCTTCACGTCCCGGCCCTTCTGCTGGGCGATGATCATTACCGGCTGGCCCTCGAAAAAGGCCGTTCCGCCGATCAGCGCCTGGTCGTCCCCGTAGACCCGGTCCCCGTGCAGTTCCTGGAAGCCGGTGAAGATGGCCTTGATGTAGTCCATCGAATAGGGACGCTTGGGATGGCGGGCCAGTTGTACCCGTTGCCAGGGGGTGAGGTGGGTGTAGATTTCCCGCTTGGTTTCCTCAAGGCGTTTGTGAATCGCCTCCGTTTCCGCCGAAACATCAAAATTCTGCTGCCTGGAGGCCGTGTTCAGTTCCTCCAGCCGCAGCTGAAGGTCCCGCAGGGGCTTCTCAAACTCGAGGGTAAATTCCGCCTTATCCATAGATTTAGCGGCTTAAGGTAGACGCAATTCGCCGGCCCTGTCAACGGCGGGGGACCTACTCCTTGAGTTGCTCTTTCCAGCCCAGGATACGGGCCCGGGCGCCGTGTTTCTCGGCTTCGTCCTTGTTGCCCAGCTCCATCCAGATGCGCGAGAGGGTGGTGTGGATGTGGACGTCGTCCTCCTTGAGGCCGACGGCGATGGTCCCGGCCTCGAGGGCCTGGTCGTATTCGCCCCGGTCGAAGCGGATCTCGGCCATGGCATGCCAGGCCGGAAAGCAGGCCGCATCAAGCTGGACCGCCTGGTCCAGCTTTTGCAGGGCCGCCTCATGTTCACCCATGGTGAAGTCAAAGGTGGCGTCATCGACGAGTTGTTGCGGGCTCATGAGATTTTTATTGCAGGTGGGAAATCCGATCCTTTCCAATTGGATAAATGATAAGGTACCCGAGGCGGCCGAACCCGGTCAAGCAGGTCAACGCATTCTGTGAAGTCAGGCAATCGCCCATTCATGGCCGGGGCGTCTTTGCCTCCCGCCTGATTCGCAAGGGCACCCGGATCATCCAGTATGTGGGGGAATTGATCGACAAGGACGAATCCAACCGGCGCGGCCTGGCCCTGCTGGAGGAATCGAAGAAGACAGGCGGGGCGTCGGTCTACATTTTCGAGCTGAATGACGATTACGACCTCGACGGGGACAAGGAGTACAACGATGCCCGCCTGATCAACCATTCCTGCGAGCCCAACGCGGAGATGGTCAATGAGGAGGACGAGCTCTTCCTCTACGCCTTGCGGGACATCCTGCCGGGCGAGGAGATCGCCTTCGACTACGGCTACGATATCGAGCATTTTCTCGAACATCCCTGCCGCTGTGGGACGCCCTCCTGCGTCGGTTACATTGTTTCCCGTTCCCAGTGGGACCAGCTCAAGCGGCGGCTCAGGAAAAACAAGAAGAAGCGCAAGGCCAAGGCCTGATGAAACTGGTTTCATGGAATGTCAACGGCCTGCGCTCGGTGCTGGGCAAGGGCCTGGACGCCTACCTGGCCGACGAGGGGGCCGATGTCTACTGCTTCCAGGAGATCAAGGCCCTGCCGGAGCAGGTCGGTGGATGGAAGTTGCCGGACGGCTTCCAGGCCTTCTGGAATCCCGCCCGGCGCAAGGGCTACGCGGGAACCCTGACCTTGAGCCGGGTGGAGCCGGTCAATTACGCCGACGGGGTGGGCTGTGCCGAGGGCGATGCCGAGGGCCGGGCCCAGACCCTGGAGTTTCCGGAGTTCTTCCTGGTCAATGTCTACACCCCCAATGCCAAGGGGGATCTCTCCCGGCTGGAGTACCGGACGCAGGTCTGGGATGAGAAATTCCGCAAGCACTGTGTGAAGCTGGCCAAAAAGAAACCGGTCATATTTTGCGGGGACCTCAACGTGGCCCACAAGGAGATCGACCTCGCCAACCCGAAGAGCAACCGCAACAGCGCCGGATTCACGGATCAGGAACGGGAAGCCTTCACGAATCATCTCGAGGCCGGCTTCGTGGACACCTTCCGCCTCTTCAACCAGGAGCCGCGCCAGTATTCATGGTGGAGCTACCGGGCCGGCGCGCGCAGCCGCAATGTCGGCTGGAGGATCGATTACTTCTGCGCCAGCCAGTCCATCCGGGACCGCCTCGAGACGGCCTTTATCCGGCAACAGGTCACCGGCTCCGACCATTGCCCGGTCGGACTCGTGGTGCGGGACTAAACAGGGGAGCGGGGGCGGCTCCCCGAACGGATCAGTTGGCCGAGACCCAGTTACGGGCTTCCTCGAACTCCTTGTTGTGGAAGACCTTGACCTTGCCCGGCATGATGAAGCCGAGGCACTGGACGGTGTTCCGCAGCCAGGGGACGTCGGTGACCATGGCGATCTTATCCCAGCGTTTCAGGTGCTTGAAGCCGACCTTGGTGTCGTCCCACATGGCACCCGCCGTGAATCCCTTGAAGTCCTGCCCCAGGTCATAGAGCAGGTTGACCTTCTGGTGATGGCTGAGCTTGTCCTCGACCACCGGGATCAGGATCTCCTCGTAATCCTTCTTGGTGACCTCACCCGTGGCCCGGAAAGCCGCCACGTAATCCGGTACTTCCTTGAATTGCGTGATCATGTTTTCCTCCTTGAAAATTATATTTTATCACGAATCAGGCCGGGGATCAATGCGGGACCAGGAGACTCTGCCCGCGGAATATTCCCGCTTGTGGTTATAAGATTCTGTTGGAACCTCCATAAATGTGGAACCCTTCCGGGACATCGCGGTGCGCGATAGGCAGTAGGAGGTCCCACGTCCCCTCCGGGGTCGCAGACTCTCAGGTCAATACCCCAATTCAGGTATTCCCGGGGATGGTCATCGCGGAGACCCGCGCCACACTCCCTCCCATGGCCTCGACCTACCTTGACCTGCATTACCATCTGGTCTTTTCCACCAAATATCGAATGCGGTGGATGGCGCCAAGCTGGAGACCCAACCTGCACCGCTACCTTGGCGGAACCACCGCTGGACTGGGCGGCACTCCGTTGGAGATCAACGGGGTAGAAGACCATGTCCATTTGCTCGTCGGTTTGAGATCCAGTCACCGCCTGGGCGATTTCCTGCGCGAATTGAAGAAGGCCTCGACGGCCTGGATCCATCGGGAAACCGGGTTGACTGAATTCGCCTGGCAGGAGGGCTATGCCGGATTCACGGTCAGCGCCTGCATGCGTAAGACTATCCACACATATATTGCCGGGCAGGAGGAACATCATCGCAAGCGCTCCTTTCTTGAGGAACTGGTGGACCTGCTTGAAGAGGCCGGGATCCCCTTCGATCCAAAGTACCTCGATTGAGGAAGGCGGGAATCATTGGAGCCGATACGGGGAATCGGTTGAGGTGCGCCCCCTCCGGGGTCGTGGGGTATGAGGGGCCGGTGGTCCCCGGGTCCCGTCCCGCATGGGCGGGACGGGACCCGCGGCTACCCTGTGTCATCCCTCCGGGATGACTTGCAGGATCCCAAAGTGGATTCATCCATCCGGATTGCCCAACCGGGGTTGGATGATGCAAGGCACGCCGGAGGCGTGCCAGAAGTCATTAGGAATGGTGGCCGGGCTCAAATTGGTGGTACCATTTCTTCCGGATGGCGCGGCCCGGACTGGATGCGGCGTAGCACGCCGGAGGCGTGCCACAGGGTAGCCGCGGGTCGCCCGGACGGGCGACCCAGGGAAGAGAGATCCCTTTAGGTCACACGACCCCGGAGGGGTCGCATAAAAAACCCCGGGCCGTCTTTCCGGACGGCCCGGGGCCTGTGAATCAGACAAATTTATCCACCGCGAGGGTGTTCGGATTCCTGGATAAACCTGCCGCCCTTGCCTCAGCCCTGCCCGTAATAGGCGCCGGCGCCGTGCTTGCGGAGGAAGTGCTTGTCCAGCAGGACCTGCTGGAGGGGCGGGCAGTCCGGGACCAGTGAGAAGGTCTTGAGGGCCATGTCGGCACTGATCTCCAGGGCCTCGGCGTATTCAACGGCCTTGGCCCCGCTGACATTCCAGGCGAAGGGCCCGTGCCCGCGGACCAGGACGGCCGGGATGTCCAGGGGCTTGGTCTCCTTGAAGGTCTCGACGATGACGTTGCCGGTCTCCCATTCATACTCGCCCTGGATTTCCTCCGCGGTCATGGCGCGTGTCACCGGGACGGTCCCGTAGAAATGGTCGGCGTGGGTGGTCCCGAGGCAGGGGATGCCTTTTCCGGCCTGGGCGAAGGCCACGGCGCAGCGCGAATGGGTGTGGACCACCGAACGCACCCCGTCCCCGCTGAAGGCGATGTACAGGCACCGGTGGGTGGGGGTATCCGAGGACGGCTTGAGCTTGCTGTCGACGATGTTGCCTTCGAGGTCGACGAGGACCATGTCGGCCGCCTTGAGGTCACCGTAGGGGACCCCGCTGGGCTTGATGGCGAAGATCCCGGCGTCCTTGTCGAGCACGCTGACATTGCCGAAGGTCAGGTCGACCAGCCCGGTTTGGGGAAGCTGGAGATTGGCCTCCAGGCATTCCTCCCGGATGTCCTTCAGTTTCAGGCTGCACATGGCTCAGATCCCCCGGATTCCGTAGTAGGCCTCGGCCATGCGAAGCTGGTTCTTGAAGTCCCTAAGCTTGGTATCCTTGTCGATGACGACCAGTTCCACTCCCGTCATTTCGGCCAGGTCCTCGATGGCATCCGTGGTCACGGCCTGGCTGTAGCTGGTGTGGTGGGCCCCGCCGGCGAGAATCCAGGCGGCTGCGGCCGTCTTCAGGTCCGGCTTGGCATCCCAGAGGACGCGGGCCACCGGCAGCTTGGGCAGATCCTGCTCCGGCTCCACGGCGTCCACTTCATTGACCAGGATCCGGAAGCGATTGCCGAGGTCGACCAGGGAAACATTGATGGCCGGGCCGACTTCGCCGTCGAAGACCAGTCGCACCGGGTCGGCCTTGCCGCCGATGCCGAGGGGATGGATTTCGCAGGACGGTTTACCGTTGGCGATGGAGGGGCAGATTTCCAGCATGTGGGCCCCGAGGACCCGGTTGCCGCCCGGGTTGAAATGGTAGGTGTAGTCCTCCATGAAGGAGGTGCCGCCCTTGAGCCCCTCGGCCATAACCTTCATGATCCGGACCAGGGCGGAATGCTTCCAGTCGCCCTCGCCGCCGAAACCATAGCCGTCGGCCATGAGGCGCTGTGCCGGGATTCCGGGCAGCTGGTCCATGCCGTGCAGGTCCTCGAAGGTGTCGGTGAAGGCGCCGTAGCCGCCGCTGACCAGGAATTCCCGCAGGCCCAGCTCGATCCGCGCAGCGGTGCGCAATGAGGCGTGCTGGTCCCCGCCCTTGCGGAGGCTCGGGGCCACCACGTAGGTCTCGTCGTACTCGACGCAGAGCTTGTCCACATCGGCATCGGCCTGGGCCTTGATGACCGCCACCAGGTCGCCGATACCATGGGTATTGACCTGCATGCCGAAGACCTTCTCGGCCTCGACCTTGTCGCCCTCGGTGACCGCCACATAGCGCATGTTGTCGCCGAAGCGGACCACCTTCAGGGATTGCATTTCCGCGCGGGCCAGGGCGGCCCGGGTCCACACGCCGAGGCGCTGGCGGACAGCAGGCTCTTCCCAGTGGCCGACGATGACCGTCCGCTCCATGCGGAGGCGGGTGCAGATGAACCCGAACTCCCGGCCGCCGTGGGCGGACTGGTTGAGGTTCATGAAGTCCATGTCGATGTCGGCCCAGGGAATGTCCCGGTTGAACTGGGTGTGCAGGTGGCACAGCGGCTTGTTCAGGACCGTCAGCCCGCCGATCCCCATCTTGGCCGGCGAGAAGGGATGCATCCAGCACACCAAA